>NZ_LZFI01000003.1:0-373947 GCF_001889925.1 Polynucleobacter sp. MWH-Adler-W8
AAGTGGTACTAACTGCCTAAGGAGCAGAGATGACAGATATGTATTCGTATGAGCCCAAGAATGGACATGGTTTACCGCATGATCCGTTTAATGCCATCGTTGGTCCAAGGCCGATTGGGTGGATCTCAACACAAAGCAAAGCTGGGATTATTAACTTAGCCCCCTATAGTTTCTTTAATGCGTTTAACTATGTCCCACCAATTATTGGCTTCTCTAGTGTTGGCTATAAAGACACCCTAAGAAACATTGAAGAAACTGGCGACTTTGTTTGGAACTTAGTTACATTCGATTTAGTAGAGGCTATGAACCAATCATGCGCCCCATATCCGCCTGAAGTCAGTGAGTTTGAGGCCACAGGACTTGAGCAAGCTAAATCGACATTGGTCATCCCCCCAAGGGTTGCAAAAGCCAAGGTTGCATTTGAATGTAAATGTACTGAGATCATTCAGCTCAAAGGTATTTCAGGTGAAAAGGCGCAAACATGGTTGGTGCTTGGTGAAGTTGTAGAAATTCATATTGCTAAGTCTTTATTAAAACAGGGAATCTACGAAACCTCAGAGGCTGGTCATGTCCTTAGGGGTGGCGGTCCAGGCGATTACTTCACTATTGGCAAAGAGCAACTCTTTAAGTTGTATAGACCTAAATAAGGTTGAATCTGTTTAAGATGGATGGACCCAAGGAGAATAGTGATGCCATTAGTCAGAATTAATTTAAGTAAAAAACACTCTGAGAGCTTTGCTCAGCAAGTCGGAGACATTATCTATGAGGTGATGCGCGAACAAATCAACGTTCCTGAAGACGATAAATTTCAGATTATTACTAGACACGATGCATCGGAATTAAATATTCCAAAAAGCTATCTAGGAATTGAATATTCAGAAGGCATCATTTTTATTCAAGCGACCATAAGTTTTGGAAGGTCTATTGAGATAAAAAAGAGGCTATATAAAGTCATTTGTGAGACTTTAGTGCAAAAGCTTAAAGTCAGACCACAGGATGTTTTTATTAACCTGCTTGAGGTAAGCAAAGAAAATTGGTCGTTTGGTAATGGTGAAATGCAATATGCCGATAAGGATTAGAGATCCTCGGCCCAGGTCGATCAGTCCCGGCGACCACGAATCACCAAAACCACCTTCGGATGGTTTTTTTCACTTGGGGCAAGGGCGTTAAAACGGCATGCCATGCTTAGAGTAGGCTTATTAAATCAGCCTCAGCAGGCTAGAGGGGTAAAGAGCATAATAAAAACATATTAAAAATAAGAGGTAGCCAAATGCTTGATACGCTTATTTTGAGCAGAATTCAATTTGCTTCGAATATGACTTTTCATATTCTTTTCCCAACCATATCGATTGCATTGGGATGGGTACTTTTTTATTTCAAAGTTAAATTTAATAAAACTGGCGACTCAGTATGGAGCGAAGCCTATCAATTCTGGGTCAAGATATTTGCCTTAACCTTTGCGCTTGGGGTTGTCAGCGGCATTACGATGAGCTTTCAGTTTGGAACTAACTGGCCTGGATATATGCAAACGGTTGGCAATATCGCAGGGCCTTTGCTTGGCTACGAAGTTTTATCCGCATTCTTCCTTGAGGCAACTTTTTTAGGAATTATGTTGTTTGGCTCTAAACGAGTCTCTCAAAGAGCGCACACTGTCGCCACATTTTTAGTTGCTTTCGGCACATCACTTTCAGCATTTTGGATCATTGCCTTAGATTCTTGGATGCAAACCCCACAGGGGTTTGAGATGATCAATGGTCAAGCACATGCGACCAATTGGATTGAGATTGTCTTTAATCCTTCGATGCCTTATCGCCTCCTTCATATGATGACAGCATCATTTTTGACGGTAACATTCTTAATTGCAGGCATTTCTTCTTATCGATATTTGAAAGGCATCAATCTTTCTGGCAACCGAGCGCTGATCAAATTGGCAATGACTATGGCGGTGGTGTTGGCTCCATTACAAATTGTGCTTGGCGATTCACATGGCCTAAATACGCTGGAGTATCAGCCTGCAAAGGTGGCGGCAATGGAGGGAATTTGGGAAACAACAAAAGGTGCCCCCGCCGTTTTATTTGCCATACCGGATGAGAGTATTAAAGCCAATAAATACGAAATAGCTATTCCAAAACTCGCATCTTTATATTTGACACACTCATTTGCGGGTGAGGTGAAAGGTTTGGATGCTTTCCCTGGGGCAACCCCACCAGTCGCCCCCATTTTCTTTGCCTTTCGCATTATGGTCGGCATTGGCATGTTGATGCTCTTTACTGCATTCGTTGGGTTCTTCCTGACAAGAAAAAATAAGGAACTACCAACTTGGCTCTTAAAAGGGCTCAGTGTGATGACATTTTCTGGTTGGCTCGGTGTAGTTGCCGGCTGGTATGTGACCGAGATAGGCAGACAACCTTACCTTGTTAGTGGAGTGCTAAAAACTGCTGATGCAGTTACTAAAGTGCCTACCAATATGGTTTTAGGTACGCTCGTAATGTACCTTGCGCTGTATTTTGGACTTATTGTTTCTTATATTTGGGTTGTGTTTTATTTAGCAAGACAAGCTAATCCTGTACATATTATTGATGAGCAAAAACCAGGCCTCATTAACAACATTGCAGGAGCATAAGAATGATTCCTAATTTATACGAACCATCTGGTTGGTTGCCCCTTTTCTTTTTGGTTGCAATGGGAATTGCAATGATTGCTTACGTTATCTTGGATGGATACGACTTGGGTGTTGGTATCTTATTGAATCAGGCAAGCGAATCAGAAAAAGACATCATGATTTCATCAATCGGTCCTTTTTGGGACGCTAATGAAACTTGGTTAGTGCTCGGAGTCGGAGTTCTCTTGATTGCCTTTCCCATGGCCCATGGAATTATTTTGACTGAACTCTATTTGCCTGTGGGCATCATGTTGGCCGGTTTAATTTTACGAGGCGTATCTTTTGACTTTCGCGCAAAAGCACATTTGAGCCAGAAGTCGCTCTGGAACTTTCTATTCTTTTTTGGCAGCTTCTTGGCCGCAGCATCTCAAGGGGTCATGGTTGGTAGAGAAGTGATTGGTTTTGACTCCGGATACTTGGGCTGGATATTTTCTTTTATCGTTGCGCTATGCCTGCCTGCCGGGTATGCCCTATTGGGCGCTAGCTGGCTGATTATGAAAACGTCTGGTGAGTTACAACACAAGGCAGTAGGTTGGGCAAGAAAATGCCTCTTATTAACGGCGCTTGGTGTTGGGATCATTTCTGTAGCGACACCATTCTTTAGTTCGGAGATTGCGGCAAAGTGGTTTAACTTTCCCAATGTCTTTTTCTTGTTGCCGTTCCCAGTTCTGACCTTGGCCTGTTTTATCTTGATCGATTTGAACTTGTTAAAAATGCAAAAAAATAAGCCCGCTCCTGTATGGGTGCCTTTTGCTCTAAGTGTAGCCATCTTTGTCCTGGCTTTTTTAGGAATTGCTTACAGCATGTTCCCTTACATCGTTGTCGACAAAATGACGATTTGGGAGGCGGCTTCAGCTACGGAATCATTGTGGGTCATATTTTGGGGGGCTATAGTTGTGCTGCCAACCATCATTGGATACACCATTTATTCCTACAAAATCTTTTGGGGAAAAACCGAGCCACTGACTTATTACTAAGCTCATAAGACGTATTAAATACTTCGCCACTTGTATGAGTCATTAGGTTCCACGCCGGTGCACCAAGAAGATCAAAACCACCTTCGGGTGGTTTTTTCATTTGGTCGTCCAGCAAGAGTAAATACAAAACTATAGGAAATGGAGATTTGGCGATTGTTAGCCGTAAGTTGGAAAGCAGAAAAACTTCTTACTTATCGCATCCTCTAATGTCTGCTTGACCATTCCTCGATTCACTTTATAAGCTTTATTTCAATTGAAGTGTTCTACAGCACACATATATGCCAATATTTCATAAATACTTGGTAGCATGGGCAAATGGATAAAGAGATAGAAGATCACGAATCACAAACGCCTGCGAAGCAACAGGCCGCGAAGAAGAGCACATTGGTCAGCGTCCTGGTTAATATCGGCCTGACAGTTTCTCAAGTATTTGCGGGTATTGTGTCTGGCTCTCAGGGCTTGATTGCGGATGGTATTCACTCCGCGACAGATTTAGTTGCAGACTTTGTAGTGCTTTTTGCCAATCACCATAGCGCTAAAGATGCGGATGAAGATCACCGCTATGGTCATCAACGATATGAAACTGCAGCCTCTCTATTTTTAGGAATCTCATTATTAGCTGTTGGTGCTGGCATGCTCTTTAAGGCTGGAGAAAAGATCATTGATCCAGTGCCAGCTGGACAAATTCAAATCCTAGCTTTGTATGTTGCGTTGGCCTCTTTGGTCGCAAAGGAGATACTTTTTAGATACATGTTGGTAGTAGCTCAGCGTGTGCGATCTTCTATGTTGGTAGCCAATGCTTGGCACGCGAGATCTGATGCAGCCTCTTCACTAGTCGTTTCTATCGGTATTGTTGGTGCTTTATTTGGGCACCCAATCTTTGACGCTATTGGCGCCTTGGTGGTTGGCTTAATGGTGGCAAAAATGGGTTGGAAGTTTGGTTGGGATGCCCTGCATGACCTGATGGACAGGGCGGTATCAGAAGAAGAGCATCGTCAAATAGAGGACATTATCAAATCTACTGATGGCGTTAGAGGTTTTCATGATCTGCGTACTCGCAAGATGGGCGATATGATTTTGGTAGATGTCCATATCGATGTGGATGCCAATGCCACCGTCAAGGTGGGGCACGACATTGCCCTAAACGCGGGTAATGAAATCAAGAAGCAATTGCCGGTACTCAATGTCATGACGCATATAGATCCTGTATAGCCCTCAGGCACTGTGGGGCTAATACAAGAACTTCTAAAATTACCTAAGATCTTGGTATGAATAATTTCCTAAATCCAGTAATTCTCTTTTTTGTCTTTGGCGCTTGGGCTCGCGGTATTTTTAGCAATCCTCATTCCTCTCATGGGATATGTGGTTTTAAGAAGCAGACTCAATAACTATGATGCAGCTGCCATTGCGGCTACTTATGGTTCTATTAGCGCTGTAACGTTTATTACTGCGACACAAGCGCTTGATCAGTATGGCATTGCGTTTGGTGGACACATGGCGGCCGCAATGGCCTTGATGGAGTCGCCGGCAATCATTCTGGCAATCTTGTTAGCAAATAAAGCTAGGACATCAACTACGAATTCAACGCAGCCGACAGGTATGTCCAAGATTCTTCATGAATCTTTTACTGATGGCGCCCAGCTGCTTCTTTTGGGCTCAATGATGGTTGGTTTAGTAAGTGGCGATAGCGGGCAAAAAATAATGGCCCCATTTTCAATTGATTTATTTAAGGGAATGCTGGCTTTCTTCTTGCTCGATATGGGTTTGATGGCAGCTAAGAACTTTGAGGGATTAAAGGGTAAGCCACCCATTATTTTGCTTTATGCAATCGGCGCCCCCTTGGTTCATGCCTCTATTGCGTTAGTACTTTGCAAGTTATTGGGCTTGCCATTGGGTGATACCGTCTTATTGATGGTGCTTGCCGCCAGCGCTTCTTATATTGCGGTGCCTGCAGTGTTAAGGCATGCGCTTCCAGAAGTAAACCCCGCCTTATATATGGGCATGTCATTAGGAATTACTTTCCCCTTCAATATCATTTTGGGGATACCGCTTTACGCTTATGTTGCCGGTCTAACTTACTAGATAGGGCCAGTTGACTCTGCCCTAGCCGGGATTAGAATGGTTCATAACCAGCAGGAGATGAATCAATGATTTATAAAAAATGGATAGTTGGAGCGCTATTTAGTGTTTCTGTGATTTCCTTGGCTAGCGCAGCTATACCTGAGCCACCAAATCCTTTGGCCAACATCAATCTGAGTTTTGATCAGCGCTTTGAGCAGATGAAGGAAATAGACGCTGCATTACTGAAGGCAACACCAGAAGAGCGAAAAGCGTATTGGCATCAGAGGCGCAATCAAATGAAGGCCTTAAGTCCTGAGGATCGTAAGTTGATTCAGGAAAAGATGAAGACCCAATGGCAATCTATTACTCCTGAACAAAAGGAAAAAATGAAAGCCGAAAGAAAAGCGTTCTTTGAGGGGCTAACACCAGAAGAGCAGGCAGAAATGAAAGCCCATAGAGCTAAATGGGACAACATGAGTCCTGAGGAGAAGCAGAAGTGGTTTAAACAACCGGGTTAGGTTTGGCATCTTCGCCCCCTACTACAATGACTGACTTTATTGGGTTTAGTCCGAAGGCTTTCAAATTTCTTGAAGAGCTTACAGACAATCAAACTAGGATTTGGTTTTCTGAGCATCGTTCAGAATATGAAGAGTTTGTGCGCGAACCCATGAAGCACTTTACAGATGCCCTGTCTGAGAGTCTCGCAAAAAAAGATGTGCCCCTGTGGGGCGACCCTAAAAAATCTCTCTTTAGAATTAATCGAGATGCTCGGTTTTCAAAAGCAAAGCATCCTTACAACATGCATGCCAGCGGGCTCTTTACGAGAACTGGCGACAAGCACTCTCCGGGGGTTCTCTATTTTCGTTTAGACCCCCTGGGCAGCAGATGCGCCGCTGGTTATTTGCAGCCAGAAGCCCATAATCTAAAAAAACTCAGGCAGGGGATTTTAGATAACCCTAAGGCCTGGCTATCTCTTGAGAAGTCTCTAAAAAGAAAAGGCTATGAGCTAGATTATTCCAACACGTTGGCCCGCATTCCGAGAGGCTTTAATGATGTTCCTCTAGAAGTTGAGCGAGCAATCAAGCTCAAAGGCTGGATCGTTAGAAAGCAGTTGCCCAGATCAACGATTTGCTCGAAAGAGTTGACTAAAGAAGTCACTGATTTTGCTAAAGATATGCTTCCCCTTCTCAGTTTTGGGTGGCATGCACTGGCTAAATTTTCTGAGTAAATATAAAGATACGTTTCGGCTCATAATGCGTTTAAACGACAATAGAAATTTATATTAGAAAGCAAGAAACGCATGTATAAGCTAATCGCTTTTGATGCCTATGGCACATTATTTGATGTGTATTCCATGGGGCAGTTGGCAGAAGAATTATTTCCGGGTCATGGGCAGGCCTTTGCTTTAATGTGGCGCGATCGCCAAATTGAATACACCCGCTTGGTAACGATGAGTGACCCCAATCCCAATGGGAGTAAGCACTATCTCCCGTTTTGGGAGTTAACCATTCGCTCATTGCGGTATGTCTGTAAGCGTATGAACCTAAATCTCACCCCTGATTATGAGGGGCGGTTGATGGACCAGTATGCCAAGCTCACTGGCTTTGAAGATAGTCTTAATGTCCTCAAAACAATAAAACAGAAAGGAATATCTACTGCGATTTTGTCTAACGGCAGCAGAGAAATGTTGGCAACCGTAGTTGAGAGTAATAGCTTGAAGCCTTACCTGGATAAAGTTGTCACTATCGAGGATGTGCGCTTATTTAAAACGGCCCCACAGGCCTATGAATTGCTATTAAAGGCATTTCCTGTCAAGAAGGAAGAAATTCTCTTTGTATCGAGCAATGCTTGGGATGCTTTAGCTGCAAAGTGGTATGGCTTTGATGTATTTTGGGTCAATCGTCTTGGCCACCCTTTTGAAGAGATTGGTGAAAAGCCAAACTATGAAGGCAATTCTTTAAGCAAGGTATTAGAAGTTATCTAAGGAAATATGAATGCTTTTAATTACATCAATCATTGCCGCCATCCTAACAATCATTTTTATCAAGCTCTCTTTTGCGGTCATTGGCTTAAGAAGAAAAAATAAGGTTGGTCTAGGAAGTGGTGGTCACGAAGATCTTGAGAGGGCTATTCGTACCCAGGCAAATTTTGCTGAATACATTCCTTTGGGAGTTATCTTAATTGCTTGTCTTGAGTTAAATGGCGCCCCCTGGTGGTTGGTGGCTATTCCAGGCGTCTCACTCATCATTGGGCGTTTGATTCATGCAAAAGGCATGAATACTCCACCGCCAGATTTCAGCAAGCGCGTGCTTGGAATGAAATTTACTTTTTTTACGCTCATTGCATTGGTTGCTTTGAACTTAACATGGTCTCTCTACAGGCTCGCCGTCTAAACGACTCTTTGCTGTTAGGGCCCGCTTTAAATCGAGTATTACTTATGGAAACTATATGACTACACCATCACGCCGTAATTTCTTAAAAACTTCCGCTGCTGGCATCGCCGCAGTTGCCAGTACGCAAGCTCTAGCCCAGGCCCAAAATTTGTCACCAAAAACCATCGCCGAAGTTGAGGCCTTGGCAGCTAAAAAAGATGTTGAATCTACAGCGAGTTGGAATGATGGTTTGGTTTATCCAGCTCCATTTAAGAATCCGTTTGCGCAAGGTAAGGAGCGAGGTTTAGCGTTGGGCGGTGGTGGAACTCCATTAATTGCTTGGTATGCCGGGTACTGCAACGCACTGAAGAAGGCTGGTATAGATTTAAGCAGTGCAGATGTAGTGGTCGGCACTTCTGCGGGTTCAATATTTGGTGCAATGCTGACATCTGGGCACTTGTGGCGCCTTGTGGATGAGATAGATCTTTTTGCCGATTTCCCAAAATTGCTTGCAGAAATGATGCCCGCATTGAAATTTAATGCTTCTCAATTAAGAGCGCAGCGTGCCGAGCTGACGGTGCGTGATGGATCTCTTGCGTCTATTCAGCGCATCGGCAAGGCTGCGATGGCCTCATTCAATCCTGATGGTGTAGCCAATCACTACAAGGTAATGAAGAAGCTGCTAACGGCTTCTGCTTGGCCGTCCGATGGAATGTTTACTACGGCTATTGATTGCTTTACGGGGCAGCGTATTGTTGTATCAATAGCAGATAATGTTCCTATTAACGTTGCTTGTGCTGCAAGTTCTTCGGCGCCAGGCCAGGTTGGCCCTACATTCATAAAAGATAGGTTATGTATGGATGGCGGCATGAGCCAGAGTAGTACGCATAGCGATGTTATTGCCGGCGTTAAACGAGCCATTGTGATTTCTTTGGGCGATGGAACCATCAACGAGCAAAAGCAGGGATTGCGCTTATCTTCTCTGCCCAATACGATTAATCAAGAAGTGAAGGATTTAGAGGGTGGTGGCACAAAGACCAAACACATTGTTGTTGGCCTTCCGCCTGGTTTATCTAAGGTGGAGAATCTTCTTGATCCAAAATGGATTGCACCCTATTTGAAGTATGGAAATGATAGGGGTGTTGCTGATGTAGCAATGATGAAAGCATTTTGGGCTTAATGAAAAATTATTTATAAAACTGTATTTCAATTAAGGTATTGCAATATGAAGAAAATATTCCTAGCTTTGACTGTGACTTTATTTGCTCTGGTCTTGAGCGGTTGTCTTGCTAGCACTACCTCTCCAGACGGAGTGAATTGTGACTTTAGTCAAGGCAAGCCTATGTGGGAAATGCCTTTAGATTGTCAGGGTGGGCGTTAACTCATTTTTAAATTTAATCGAGATCAATAGTGCTGCCTGATTTAGTTCTTCAAGCCTTAGTGCTCGGTTCATTGGGCCTGGCCGCTGGGGTTTTAGGGGGCGTCATTGGTTTTGGCACAACGATCATCCTGATGCCTGCCTTAGTCTATTTTTATGGCCCCATTCAGGCAATTCCGGTTATTGCTTTGGTTGCCACAGTAGCCAATCTCTCCCGCATTTTTTTGTGGTGGAGTGTGATTCAATGGCGCGTTTGTTTTGTCTACAGCCTGGCTGCAATACCGTTCACGGTATTAGGGGTGAACACTCTCGTTCAGCTTAATGAGCGATTAATAGAAATTACTCTAGGAGTATTTTTAATCTTATTAATACCGATTCGTCGCTGGATGCGCAATCAAAATTTTTATCTAAAACTTTGGCAGATGGCCTTGGTTGGCGCTGTAATTGGGTATTTGACTGGGATTGTTGCGACTACTGGAGCTATCAACACCCCCTTCTTTTTAGCCTACGGCCTCACCAAGGGTGCCTTCTTGGGAACAGAGGCGGCCAGCACCTTATCTATTCTGTTTACCAAGGGCATTACATTTCATCAACTAGGCTTTCTCAATGCCACCATAATCATTCAGGGGCTACTTATTGGTAGCTGCGTTTTGGTCGGCTCCATTTTTTCTAAGAAGATTGTTTTGGCATTGCCAGAAAAGAAATTTTTATTACTGATGGAGCTGGTGATGTTAATTTCAGGCTTTTCCATTCTTGCCATGTCTTTCTAAAGCCGCCACTTAGAGTTAGTTAACCTCTCCCGCTTACTTAAAGCGATACGCAAGTGCCATAAAGATATTGTCTTGGAATGAGCGATTCATGACGGGACTGTTATTAATTCCGCCACCCATCCATTTGCGTTTACCATATACGTTGATGTACCAGTTATCCACCACTGGAATCTCCACCATGAGTCCCGCTAGAAGATTGTTTGTTGCGGGGGCGCTATAAGCCGCATAACCAGTAGCCATCGACTCTCCAGGGTTGATGCCATAGTAGTAATTAGCGTATTGACTTGACTGTCGTTCCACACCAATTTGCGGATAGACGGTTACTTTTTTATAGGTTTCAATTTCGGCGAAGTATAAAAATTCATAGAGCGCCCCTTTTGACTTCCCAAAGTCATGATAGGCATTAACAAAAAATCCTCCGATCGGCGTCTCTTGAAAAGTTCCCAAGCCAAGTGGTATTGGATCACTTCGATTGATAGAGTTGCCGTTGATTGACGACTTTACTTTGTAGGTATCTAAATTAATTTTGCCAATAACTTCAAAATAGCCGTAGCCCATCTTGAAAGTCTTAATGCCCACCTCATCTATACGAGCGAAAAAACGCTGATAGTCAAAAAAGGCATAGGGCACAGCCAAAGATTGAGTCCCTTCAGTGCCAATATGTAAATTAGTGGTGTAAGCGGCGACACCGATATCGCCAACGATGTGATCCGGAAGCGTATCCGGAATATCATCCATGGCGTAGGCCGGAAAGCAGACTACAGCAGCAATTAAAAGAGCCGTTATGCGAAAAATCGATTTCATGTAGGCATCATAAGCCCTTGTGGGCCACTAGAGGTCTAGATTATCTAGAGCCAAATCCTTCAGATGACTTGTATTTGCCCAGCCGTTTACTTTCCATGCAAGCCCATCATGGCTAATCCAGTTGAGGGAGGCATTGGGCACTGTAACGGTCTTTTCTGCATCCAGAGCTTGATTGCTCGCAATTCTGTACATCATGTCCAATGCGCCTCCATGGCTTACTAATAAAATAGTTTTGCCTGAATGTTGTTCGCAGATTTCCACAAGCGCAGTTTTAATTCGATCTGCAAATTGTCGAATGCTTTCGCCATCACCTAAGTTCTCCTCAATATTTCTGCTGAGATGAGATTTCCAAAGTTCTGGCTCACGTATCGGGGCTTCATCTGTAGTGAGTCCCTGTAGAGCACCAAGATGACGCTCTCTTAGCCCAGTATTAGGTATCGCAGAGGTTTCGAATATCTCTTCAATAGCTTGTGCAGTCTTTGCTGCTCGCTGAAGATCGCTTGTATATAGAACATCAAATTGAAGCCCCATATTTTTAAGGGCACGCGCCATTTGCCCTGCTTGAGCTAATCCTTTGGCATTGAGGCCAATATCAGTGTGGCCTTGAAGGCGGCGTCTGGCATTCCAGTCGGTTTCACCGTGGCGAACTAAGCAAAATCGAGTAATAGTCATATGGCAATGATAAAGACGGAATTACTTTTTGAGAGTCCAGGCGCGCGGATTGTGTTCAAAGCCAATATGTCCGTAATATTCATTTGCCTTAGGCGCTGCTAAAAGTACGATCATGCATTCAGGACCAAGGCGCGCTTTGGTTTCCTCAATTAGTTGCTTGCCAATTCCAGAGCGTTGATATTTTTCATCAACGGCTAAATCCGCAAGGTAAGCCACATAAGAAAAGTCTGTCAGCGAACGCGAAATACCCACCAAAGATTTGCCGTCCCATGCGGTAATAGTGAGGTTGGCATTCTTGAGCATTTCCTCAAATGTTTGAACGTTGTGAACAGGGCGTCGCTCCCCAAGGGTGGAGCGCTTGTAAAGATCGATGGCTTGCTCCACAGTAATAGTGGCGTTGTCGTGATATTGAATCATGTCATTCCTCTTCCCCTACGAAGAGCTTATCACCCACAGCAAGAGCTCCAGAATTTAAAACTTCGGCCCGAATGCCGCCGCGCCCTTCAAATGCCTCCATGAAGCTTGGCCTACTCAGTAATTGCGCCGGTCTTTCACAGGGGGTGCATAGTTCTGTGCCAAGTAGTTGAATGTCACCTAGCTGAAATCGTTGGCCTACGAGCGCATTTAGTTCAGACGCCGTAATTCCTGCAAGTGCAATATTACGGCGTGTTTCAGAGCCCTCAAAAGTCGGTTCATCTCCAGCTGTTAGCCAATCATTTGCTGTATTGATAGCAGATAGGGCGATGATACTGACGTGACGCACTTTAGTTGGCTCGATGGCTGAATAGGCGCCCGTACCTAGTGCATAACGGTCACCTTCAAGGCCACTGCCAACTATGACTTTGGCAGTGCTGACAGATAGCATCTGCTTGCCAGCAGACGCTGCTAGATAGATGGCTTGAATATAGGCATTGAATTTCATAGGGACTATTTACATATTACAACTCATGCTTTGATGATTGTTAATACAATAAATACAACACAAGACAAAGGGCAACGGTGAATAAAGAAAGCAAGGGAATGCTGATTGGCTTTATCGGTATTCTAATTTTTAGCTTAACGCTACCAGTAAGTAAGATTGCTGTTTTAAGCTTTAACCCGTATTTCATTGCTTTTGGCAGGGCAACCTTAGCAGGGTTGGTTGCTCTGGTCTATCTTGCGTACAAAAAAGAGCACACGCCCACTAAAGTAGATTTTGTCAAATTTGTTGTCATAGCTTTGGGTGTCGTGTTTGGCTTTCCCATATTCACTACTGTTGCTATGACTCAAGGTTCATCTTCACATGGGGCAGTGATTTTGGGGGTGATGCCGATTGCTACAACGGTTATTGGAGTGCTGCGCTTTAAAGAGCGCCCATCCTTGGGATTCTGGCTGGTATCTTTATTGGGTGCTGGTTTAGTCATTCTGTACGCTCTATTGAAGAGCTCCGGCAACTTTACGTATATTGATGGCCTTTTAGTGCTTGGCGGGATTAGCGCTTGTATTGGCTATGTAGAGGGTGGCGAGCTCTCCAGAAAAATGAATCCACGCGCGGTCATTTCTTGGGCCTTGGTTATTTCATTGCCGTTGAATATTGTGATGACTTGGCTTACCTATAGCCCAGAATATATTCATGCGGGTGCCGTGGCATGGACTAGCTTTGTCTATCTGAGTTTATTCCCCATGTTTCTTGGCTTCTTCTTTTGGTATGAGGGTCTTGCGATTGGCGGTGTTGCACGTGTCAGTCAAGTGCAATTGATTCAGCCATTTTGCACTCTAGTAGCAGCAAGCGTTTTATTGGGCGATTCACTCACGGTGATGAATTTAATCTTTGCTATGTTGGTTGTATCTACTGTTATCCTTGGGAAAAGAATGCTGGTAAAAAGAGCGTAGTTTTATTTCTAACCATGAAATTAAAAAGCCCCGATTAAACGGGGCTTTTTAATTATGCGGCAACAACTTTGTGTTTGCTGAGTGCACGCAAGATTTTGCTTTTCTCTTTGGGTTTGGTGCTCGATTCTAGTAACTTAGTAAGTTGAGCGGTATTCAGGGGGCCTAAGCGCGCTTTTCCTGTTTTGGTGAGCATAGAGTCATTTTTTCTGGTTCTTTGATTTTGGCCTACAGCCATGGAGTTTTCCTAGAGTAATGGAATGATGAATCTCAAAGACTTTCTTAAGAGATTCCCCTGTCTAGGGCGCACAATAGTGATCACAGTCCAGAATAACAGTTAACAAACCTAGAAGCTATGATGTAGCCATGATTAATCTATCTGTATTCAATAGCCCAATTAGTTTTATTGGCCTATTAGCGCTATCCAATGTATTTATGACATTCGCTTGGTATGCACACTTAAAAAACTTATCAGCCAAGCCATGGTGGATTGCAGTTTTAGTGAGCTGGGCGATTGCCTTGTTTGAGTATGCCTTGCAGGTTCCAGCCAATCGAATAGGCTATCAGTTTTTTAGTCTGGGACAACTCAAGATTGCTCAAGAAGTGATTACTCTCAGTGTATTTGTTCCGTTTGCAGTGTTTTACATGGGCGAGCCATTTAAAACCGATTACATCTGGGCGGGATTATGCTTATTGGGCGCCGTCTACTTTATGTTTAGATCATGATTCAGATACAGAACCTTATCTTTGCTTTAGTTATGGGGTGCTTAATGTCTTTAAGCATTACGCTCGCCACTACTTTTGTTCGTGTTGACCTTGCAGAAAATTTCTTCTGGGCGTGGTTTGAAGTTTGGTCAGTAGCTTACCCAGTGGCTATTGTTTGTATTCTGATTTACAGGCCATTTGCTAGCAAAATCACTGCAAAGATTATGAATGTACTGGGCCTCAATAAGCCCTAAGTTATGGATGAGGAATGATTAAATGAATGCATTGATGAGGTCTTCTGTTTTGGCTACATGTTGCTCATCTATTTTGAGCGCTTGTGCTGCGGTATATACCGATGCATCAGATTCTAACCATGTTACTTTTCTAAATAGTAGCGGCGAATCAGTTGAGCAATTAACTCAGAAGGCCAGCGCCTATTGTGCGCAGTATGGCAAGGTTGCCTCGTTTAAAAGTAGTGATACGCAGTTGGTTGCTGTCTTTGATTGCAAAACAACACGCTAATTTAATGCAACCGCTGGGCGAATTAGCCTGCCATATCGGATTGATAAATTAAGCCAGCATGCTCTCTGAGGGCATGGAATTGAATGGACTCCCAACGTTGTTGGGCAACGTCCAGCTCTGATTTATGTGATGCCAAGAAAACGGATGCACCCACTACGTCTTCTGCCATGCGGTGGATATTTTCTTGGGTAAATTTTTTCAGGGCAACTGGATCATCTGAACTAACCCAGCGAGCCAGGCTATAGCGGGCAGGCAAAAGGCGCACTTCCGCGCCATATTCAGTTTGGAGGCGATGGCTTACCACCTCAAATTGAAGTTGACCAAAGGCGCCAAGTAGCATGGTGCCCCCAGCCATTGGCCTAAAGACCTGAATAGCCCCCTCTTCACCCAATTGCATCAGTCCAGTGCGTAATTGCTTAGAGCGCAAAGGATCGGCGGACTCAACCATGCGGAAAATTTCTGGTGCAAAGAATGGGAGCCCCGTAAATTGCAATTGCTCGCCTTCGGTTAAGGTGTCACCCAATCGCAGTAAGCCATGATTTGGCAAGCCAATGATGTCGCCTGGAAAAGCCTCATCCAAAATATCCCGTCTTTGGGATAAGAAAGATAGCGCATTGTTGGTTCGTACTTCTTTGCCGTTGCGACAAATCTTGAGTTTCATGCCGCGCTGAAAATGGCCAGAACAGATGCGTAAAAAAGCTACACGGTCACGATGTGCTGGATCCATATTGGCCTGAATCTTGAACACAACTGCTGAGAACTTGTTCTCGGCAGGGCTGACCTCACGTTGCAAGGCTTTACGTGAGCCTGGCGATGGTGCGAGCTCAACCAATGTATTGAGAATCTCCCGCACACCAAAGTTGTTGATAGCTGAACCAAAGAAGACCGGTGACTGGCGGCCAGCCAGAAAGGCTTTGAGATCAAAGGCTGGCATTGCTTCTTTGATCAGCTCCACTTCAGCTAGGGCATTTTCTAAGTCTGTGCCCAGACGCTCTTTAAGGGCTGGATCATTTATAGCAACTACTGCATGTGAGTCTTCGGTCACGCGATCTTCACCTGCTTTGAACATGCGCATACGAGCATTGGCGATATCAATCACTCCGGCAAAGGATTTGCCCATGCCAACTGGCCAAGTGAAGGGTACTACTTCTATGCCAAGCGCAGTTTCAATCTCATCCATTAATTCCATTGGGGGCTTAACTTCGCGGTCCATCTTATTGATGAATGTCACGATAGGCGTATTACGCGCACGGCAAACTTCAAGCAAGCGCAATGTTTGAGATTCAACACCATTAGCAGCATCAATCACCATGAGAGCGGAGTCAACCGCAGTCAACACACGATAGGTATCCTCCGAGAAATCTTGGTGACCTGGTGTATCTAATAAGTTAATGATGCAATCACGGTATTCCATTTGCATCACCGAGCTTGCTACAGAGATGCCGCGCTGCTTTTCAATTTCCATCCAGTCAGATGTTGCATGACGGCTGGCTTTACGCGCTTTAACACTACCCGCAATTTGAATAGCTCCCGCATACAGCAGTAACTTTTCTGTAAGCGTAGTTTTACCTGCATCTGGGTGAGAGATGATTGCAAAGCTTCGACGTCTAAGTACTTCTGCGCCTGGAGTGCTGGAGGTAAGAGTTTCGATGGTAATTCTGCGTTGAGTATCTAGGTTCGGAGGCAATTATAAGCGTGCCAAGGTGCTTCAGAACTGCTCATGAGCCCCTACATAGCGCCATTGCCCGGGAGGAAGCGGTCCCAATGAGATGCGACCCATTCTGACGCGTTTGAGGCCTATCACTTTGAGGCCCACCATCTCACACATCCGACGAATTTGGCGCTTACGCCCTTCACGCAATACAAAGCGAAGCTGATCTTCGTTCTGCCAGCTAACCTGTGCAGGTTTGAGTTCTACTCCATCAAGAGAGAGACCATGTTTTAAGCGATCTAAATCTTCAAAAGAGAGAGCCCCCTCTACGCGCACTAAATATTCTTTTTCGATGGGGCTGTTTTCACCAATCAATAATTTGGCGATACGACCATCTTGAGTCAGAACTAGCATGCCTGTAGAGTCAATATCTAGCCTGCCTGCTGGCGCTAGCCCTTTGGTATTAAAGCGAGGGCTTCTACCTTTATCAAGCGGGCTGGCAAAGTAATTTTCAGGGGTAATCAAAGAGGCCGCCGGTTGATATTCTTGTTCGTCGTCATAGTGAGAAATGTAGCCAACGGGTTTATTCAGAATGACGGTAATGCGAGAGGCTTGCTGTGCTTTGGCGCCAGATTGCAACTCAATTTTTTGATCACGGTAGGCGCGAACACCTAATTCATTCACCACTTCGCCATCTACTGTGACTAAACCTTGCTCAATGTATGAATCGGCTTCACGACGGGAGCAAAGACCAAGCTCAGAGAGTAATTTTGAGACGCGTACTTTTTCTTCCATGCTTGCATTATCCGATATTAGGGTTAAATACTGGCCTGGAGTTAAGATGGGGGCAGACGAAATAAAAAAGCCTGCTCATAATTTAATAAAGGATGACCAAATGACTATTGCATTAAAAAAACCACCAATCTATAAAATCCTTTATTTTCAAGTACTTACAGCCGTTGTAATTGGTGTTTTGCTGGGTCATTTTTACCCAAGCTTGGGTACAGAAATGAAACCATTTGGGGATGCCTTCATTAAAGGCATCAAGATGTTAATTGCCCCCATTATTTTCTGTACGGTGGTTCTAGGTATTGCCGGCATGGAAGACATGAAGAAGGTGGGCAAAACTGGTGGACTCGCACTGTTGTACTTTGAGATTGTGAGCACGATTGCTTTGATGGTCGGCTTAGTTGTAGTGAATGTGCTTCAGCCTGGTGCTGGCATGAACATCGATCCAGCAAGCTTAGACACCAAAGGAATTGCTTCGTATACCGGGCCCGGAAAAATAGGTACTACTACAGATTTCTTAATGAATATTATCCCGAGCAGTGCGGTTGATGCATTTGCTAAGGGTGAAATTTTGCAGGTTCTTTTCATTGCAATCTTGTTTGGATTTGCATTGCATAAGTTTGGTGGTCGCGGAACAATGGTGTTCGACTTAATTGAAAAAACATCCCATGTTCTCTTTGACATGATTGGTGTGATTATGAAGTTTGCGCCTATTGGTGCATTTGGCGCAATGTCATTCACCATTGGCAAATACGGCATAGTCTCTTTATTTTCTTTGGGCAAACTCATGGGCTCGTTTTATTTAACCTGCCTACTCTTTGTGTTCATTGTTTTGGGAATCATCGCGCGAATTAATGGGTTCAATATTTTTAAATTCGTGAGCTACATTAAAGAAGAGTTGTTAATTGTTTTGGGAACTTCATCATCCGAATCCGTCTTGCCACGCATGATGGAAAAAATGGAGCTGTTGGGCGCCAAGAAAGCGTGCGTTGGTTTAGTTATTCCAACGGGTTATTCATTCAATTTAGATGGCACCTCTATTTATTTAACAATGGCTGCAGTATTTATTGCGCAAGCAACCAATACGCCGATGACACTCATGCAGGAGGTTACGCTCTTGCTAGTGCTATTGCTCACATCTAAAGGTGCAGCAGGCGTAACTGGTAGTGGCTTTATCGTTTTGGCAGCCACCCTTTCTGCTGTTGGAGATGTTCCGGTTGCTGGTTTAGCAATCATCTTGGGCATCGACCGCTTTATGTCTGAAGCACGAGCGCTGACGAATTTAGTTGGCAATGGCGTGGCTACGATTGTGGTTGCCAAGTGGACTGGCGAGCTAGATCAAAAGCAGTTAACTAGCGTCCTTAATCGCGACAATTGGATTGAAGCACAAGAGCCAGAATTGATCTTGGATCAAAAGCAAGACAAAATGCGCTGATATTTAAGTGCGCACAATATGAACGCTACAGGGAGCCTCTTCGACAATCTTGGTCATCGAGGTTCTCCAGGGCGTTACTTTATTAGGCAGCTTATGTGATGCCCCAATCAAAATGAGGGAAGCATCATTGTCCTTGGCAAATTCAACGATTCGAGAGGCGGGATCAAGCGCCTCAAGTACGTGATAAGAAATTCTTTCAGGTGGTAATTTGAGTGGTTTAGCCCACTCCATCAATTGCACTAGGTGGCCGCGGACGATGCCGCTAGCGGTTTGGCTTTCATGATTGCCTTCATAGGTTGGTGTGCTGGCAATCGTGCTCAAACAAATTAGGCGGCTTTCAGGATAGGCCTGTAATAAATTTTTCGCTGTAACTTGCATGCGCTCACGCAGAGCTTCATCAGACTGACGCGTATCAATCGCAGCAATCATGAGGGGCGCATCAAGGTTGCCCATACTAGGCCGTGGGCTGGGAGAGGGCTCGTAACCAGCAGCTTTGAACATGCCTTTGAGATTTTCCCAAAAGCTAGGTGGCTCAACCCGGTCGGCTCGTTCGGTGAGCGTAACGCCCTCGGGGTCTCGCAATACTTGACGTAAGCGCGCTGCGCTTTGATAGCGATCGGCAGCGCGTGGCTCTAGACATCTGAGCACTACTTCTTGTAACCAGCGAGGAATTTCTCTACGAATAGCGCGTGGTGGAAAGGGTTCTGCCCACATCCGTTTACGTAGACCACTCATTGTTTGAGGGTTACCAAATGGCAGTTCGCCAGTCAGCAACTCATACATGATCACGCCAATGGAAAAAATATCACTTCGCGAATCAGAGCGAATGCCGGCTACTTGTTCTGGAGAAATATAAGGCGCAGAGCCGATACCTTTTCGCATCTCTTCTGCAAGCAAGTCTGGGTATCGAGCGTGGTGCGACAAACCAAAATCAATGAGCGTTAACTTCCCCTTCTCATCAATCAAAATATTTTCAGGCTTGACATCTAGGTGGATGGCATCTTGTGAGTGCAGTGACTGAACGGCTTGCGCTAAATCTGCCCCAATGCGTACTACCTCATCAATCGTAAATACTTTACCTTCCTTGATGTAATCTTCTAATGGCCGGCCCTCAACCCTTTCCATTGCAATATAAGGACGCGTGGCCATATTGCCTGAACCTAAATATTGAGGAACGTAAGGACTTTTTAGGGAGCGCAAGATAGTGAGTTCGGTTTCAAAGCCGATCAAACTTTCAACCGGTTGATCTCTGCCAACACGCGGGATTTTCAGCAAGATAGGGACATCTATCCCCTCTTTAGTTGCTGAAAAAAGGCTCGCCATTCCGCCGCGGTGAACTTCCTTGCCTAAAACAAATCCATCTACTATTTTGCCTTCTTGAAATATATCGTCTACTGCTTGAATGTCGGTATTGATGGGCATTGTTTATTTGCCGGTGATGAGGCGGTTTGCCAGGTCTTCTGGTAGGCCAGCGCGACGTACTTTCTCTGCGGCAGTGTAGTGATCGTAGGGCGTACGATGAAATGTAAGGGCTTCTGAAGCGGGCTCAAAAACAGCAAAGCAGGCCTCTGGATTGCCATCTCTAGGTTGACCAAGAGAGCCAACAACACCTACCCATTGGCGATGAGGTAGTACCGGAATTTCATCGCCAGGGTATGGTGCAAATCGAATGAGTTTCCCAACAGCGCTTTGATAAAAAAGCGCTTGCTCATGTGCATGACCAACAAAAGTGTAATTTTTGCCAGAGCTTTGTACACAACGCCATGCACTCATGCTGTCAGTAATGTAATTCCACTCGGCTGGATTGTAAGCAGAGGCATGCACAAAACAAATCCGATCTTCTTGAACCATCAGAGGAAGATTTTTAAGGAAATCTACATGGTCATTATTTAATTGAGATTTAGTCCACTCAATTGCGGCATTGGCGCTGGCGTTCATTTGATTACGGCTGTCCTTAAAAACAGCCTCATCATGGTTGCCAAGAATGGCAATCGCTTTTTTATTTTCTACAAGCCCGGCAACGCGTTCAAGCAGTGCAACAGGGTCGGCGTTATAGCCCACGAGGTCCCCCAGAAACACCATGCGAGTAACGCCAAGTTCCTCGGCACGAGCCATGCAGGCATCAAAAGCCTCTAAATTGCTGTGGAGATCGGCAAATAGCCCAATACGTTCAGTCATCCCTTAATGATAGGACAAAAGGCCCCTAGAAAGAAGGGTTATAGGGGCTCGGACCATTATCTGGTCGATTTTTAAAGCGCTTGTGAACCCAGTAGTATTCGGCCGGCCGAAGTCGAATTTCTGCCTCAAAGCATTGATTAAGGCGTGCGGTGTCTGACTTGGGGTCTGCCCCAGGAAAATTCTCTAAAGGCTTCCCAATTTCGCAAAGGTAACCTGATTCATCTGCTTTTAATGTGGTGGTCATTAAGCATACGTCAGCGCCAGTAATTTTTGCTAAACGAGAAATGGTGGTGATGGTATTTGTTTGAATTCCAAAAAATGGCACAAATTCAGAATCCTTAAGACCCAAATCAAGATCCGGCGCAATGATGATGAAGTCTCCGTTGCGAATTTCTCGGATGATCGCCTTTGCGTTGCCTTGGCGATCAATTGAATTCCCACCAAAACGGTTGCGCCATTCCACAATTCGTTTGTTAAAGAATGGATTCTTCATTCTCTGAAAAAATCCTGAAGTGCGCGGCCAATGTTTTGTTTTGGAGAGCGCGCTCAAAATAATGCTGCCCTCAATCCCTGTGAAATGCATGTTTACTAAGATGCGCGGTTTTTTGCTTGAGAGGTCAACCGCTGATTTCACCTCAATCATATTGCTCAGTTGTTTAGAGCTGCCGCACCAGATAATACTTTTCTCTACGAGACTGCGTCCAAGCAATCGCCAATGCTCTTTGGCAAGATCGTCGATTTCAGCCGGACTTAAGCTTGGAAAGCATAAGTGGAGATTTGTTTTGACCACTCGATTTCTGTCGCTTGGAATTCGAGCCGCAATATATCCAAGGCCGTAGCCCAGAGCAACCAGAAACCTATAAGGCAAAAGGGCAAGAAGCTTGAGTAGAACGACGACTACTTGATTGGAAAAAGACTTCAGCAAATTAGTTTTGCTCTGATTCGTAACGGTTGATGGACTTCTTGTAGCGCACTAACATTTCTTCTGTAGAGCTGATCGACATACCTAAATCATTTACTAGGCCCGTATCAAGACGATATGCCCAGCCGTGAACAGTGAGATCTTGCCCACGCGCCCAAGCATCTTGCACGATAGTTGTTTCGCATACGTTAACCACTTGTTCAATGACATTGAGTTCGCAAAGTCGATCTTGACGCTTAGGGGTTGGAATAGCTTCACCTAAATAACGCTCATGTTTTTGATGTACGTCTTTTACATGACGCAACCAGTTATCAGCAAGACCTACGCGTTGATCACTTAGTGCCGCGTGGACACCGGCACATCCATAGTGACCAACCACCAGAATGTGCTTGACCTTAAGCAAGTCAATTGCAAATTGAATAACGGATAAACAATTTAGATCAGTGTGAACTACAACGTTAGCTACGTTGCGGTGAACAAATAGCTCGCCTGGCAATAGGTCTACGATTTCGTTTGCGGGCACGCGACTATCTGCGCAGCCAATCCAGAGATACTCTGGTGCCTGTTGGTTAACTAGGCGCTTAAAGAAGTCAGGATCTTTTGCGATCATGCCTTCGGCCCACTCTCGGTTGCTTGTAAAGAGATGCTCTAGGGCTTGAGAATTTTTGTATGGCATGTTTTCAGTTTAAAGTACTTTAATGACGCCTAATTGGTTAAAACAAACCCCCACCGGAATAATCTTAAATTTGCATTGTCAGCCAGGAGCCAAAGTGACCAAGGTCGTTGGCCTGCATGACGGCTGTTTAAAGATTTCTTTACAGGCGCCTGCCTTAGAAAATAAGGCTAATGAGCTATTATTGGCTTGGCTTTCTAAGCAATTAAGGGTGCCTCAAAAACAAATTCAATTCGTTTCTGGTCAAAATAGCCGCAAGAAACGAGTAGAAATTTGGGGCCCCATCAGTCCCGAGCAAATTGTACAGTTGTTGAGCCCTTGATTTAAAGGTCGGCGCTTACCAAAATATTGCCCATAAGATTCCCAAAATAAGCACCCACTTACCTACGTAATAAACGGAGCGATGTTTTGCTTTGAGCTTTTTGGCTTGTGCACGGAGATGGTAAAAATAGGTAAACAGAATATTTACAAAGCCTATTTTTTCACCTTCAACATTTTGAGATGATGCAGCGCTCATTACATAGCGCCCAAACCAGCGATTGAATAGAGTAACTGCCTTAGTGTGAACCGGGCGCTCGACATCGCAAAATAAGATGATTCTTTGCTGATCTGTTTCATTAGCAGCGAAATGAATGTAAGTTTCATCAAACATGACCGCTTCCCCATCTTTCCAGAAATAACGCTCCCCATCTACATCAATAAAGCATTTGGGGTCGTTGGGAGTCGTTAGGCCAATGTGATACCGCAAGGAGCCCGCATAGGGGTCGCGGTGGCGCACCAGCGTTGCTCCAGGCGGTAGTGAGGCGAACATGGCAGCCTTGACTGAGGGAATTGATTTAAGCAGTGCAACTGTTTTGGGGCAACCTGCTTGAGCAGAGGGCACCTCTTTTCCATACCAGCAGAGGTGAAAACGCTTCCATCCAGTGCGAAAGAAGGAGTTAAAGCCAATATCGTTGTATCCAGTTGCCGCAGCAATAGATCCGCCTTCCTGCAGTGAAAGCGCTTCTTGTCGAATCATTTCCCAGTTATCTTGGATGGGCTGCATTTCAGGAAATTGGCTTACTGGAATAAAAGCACCGGGTTTTACTTTTGAAAATAAATACAAAAGTGCATTTACGGGAGCCAAAAGCACTTGGTAGTCGGTAAGAGATCTAATGACCCCAAAACGAACCTTTCCTCTGAAATAGACGCAAACGGCCGATGCTATAAAAATAAAAAAGATGATGTGGCGAATTTCCATGAGCTTTGTCTAAGTGGGGTAATTGTTAATATTTTAATTTGTATATCAGCCCTAAATTGACTATTTCTTATGCTCGGATGCTCATATACTTCAAGCAGAGGGTTTGAAAACCGGCCTAGGGTTTATGTGGAGTTTTGCTAAGGATGATCTTATGAATAGCTTTATAAAGTGGCTCTTAAGCCTTGTTTTAATTGGGTTAGTGGGTATTTCAGTCTATACGTGGGGAATGCTAACTTGGAGCTATGGCAGCGGTGAGCGTGCGGGGTATGTTCAGAAATTCTCTAATCGCGGTTACGTATGCAAAACCTGGGAAGGCGAATTAGCCATGGTTTCTATGCCAGGCACAATGTCAGAAAAATTCTTCTTTACGGTGCGTGAAGATGCTGTAGCGCAAAAAATAAATGCTAATTTGGGTAAAAAGGTGGCTCTTAAGTATGAGCAACACATTGGTTTGCCAACTACCTGTTTTGGCGATACCGAGTATTTTGTTTCTGATATCACCGTTTTGGATGAGTAATTTGTAGTCGTAGTAAAAAATTGCTGTAACGCAACTTTATTTTTGTAATTTTTTGTGGTTAAAATCATGTAAGCGTAATGTGCGCTGACATCAATATCTATAAGGAGCTTCACTTGAACAAAGCCGAACTAATCGCAGCGATTGCTGACGACGCGGAGATTTCTAAAGCCAAAGCTGAATTCGCATTGAATTCTGCAATCGACACAATTATCAAAGCTGTTACTAAAGGTGACTCAGTACAACTGATCGGCTTTGGTACTTTTGCTTCTGGCAAACGTGCTGCACGTATGGGTCGTAACCCAAAAACTGGCGAGCCACTCAAAATTGCTGCTGCAAAGACTGTTAAGTTTTCTGCTGGTAAAGCATTTAAAGATTCAGTTAACAAACGTAAGAAGTAATTCTTCCTTTGTTGATAAAAAAGCCCGGCATGCCGGGCTTTTTTATTTCATCAAAAATCTCAATCAATTCAATTCATCACTACGCTGAGTTAGCTTTGCACTAAACGACGGTGACGATGGATGCTCATTAATATTCCTGCGCCAAAGCCAAGTGTCACCAATGCAGTGCCACCATAACTAATAAATGGAAGCGGCACTCCAACTACCGGCAAGAGACCGCTCACCATACCAATGTTGACAAATGCATAGGTAAAGAAAATTAAAGTCACTGACGCACCTAAGAGGCGCGTAAATAAGTTTGGCCCGCTCGCCGAGATCGCTAAGCCTCTTTTAATGAGTGCGAAGAACAAGGCAATCAATACCAGGTTGCCTAATAAACCAAATTCCTCAGAAAAAACTGCAAAGACAAAGTCAGTATGTTTTTCTGGAATAAATTCTAGATGCGCTTGCGTTCCTTGGAACCAACCTTTGCCAAAGAATCCGCCAGAGCCAATAGCAATCATGGATTGAATGGTATGAAAGCCTTTACCGAGTGGGTCGCTAGTCGGATCTAGCAGAGTGCATATGCGATGCTTTTGATAGTCGTGCACAAATGGCCACACTACATCATTGGCACAAATAGTGCCACCAAAAATAATAATTAACAAAATGCCAATGGCGCCCAAGCCAACAAATGGCAGTATCCATTTCCACGGCAGGCCCGCCAAGATGATGACGTATAGTCCTGCTGCAAAAACGAGTAACGCAGTTCCCAGGTCTGGTTGGCGTGCGATTAAAAAAACGGGTATCGCTAAAATCACAGTAGCAACACCATAGTCCCAGGATTTTTGAATGCCTTCTCGCTTTTGAAAGTACCAAGCAAGCATCAGTGGCATCGCAATCTTCATGATCTCGGATGGCTGAATGACAACTCCAATATTGAGCCAGCGACGAGCACCCTTTTTAATGAGTCCGAATGCGGCTACTGCGATTAAGAGGGCAACACCAAATCCATAAATCCAAACTGCACCCATCTCTAACCACTTTGGTGGAATTCGTGAAACGATCCACATCACTAAAAACGAGAGTGCGAGATTGCGCAATTCATCTGTAATTTGTACGGGAGTATTTTGACTTGCAGATAAAAAAGTAAAAAAGCCAACAGCCGCTAAGCCAAGCAGAATAAGGCCTAGCTGGCGGTCTAAACCAGCGAAGATGCTGGAGAAAAATCTTTTAACTTTGATTAAGGGGCTCTTTTCCATTCCGGAACCTCCTTGGGCCACTTGCCCTCAATGTAGTAGTCCAATGCTTGACGTGCAATCGGAGCGGCATACTGCGCGCCGAAGCCTGCGTTCTCTACAACCATCGCAATCACAATGGTTGGCTTATCCGCTGGAGCAAATGCGATATACAAGGCATGGTCGCGCAAAAATTCTGCTGTGGATCCATGTTTGTAATCTTTGGAGTTCAAACTAAATACCTGCGCAGTTCCGGTTTTTCCGCCCACTTGATATCCAGCTCCTTTAAATGCTGCGGCAGATGTGCCGGAGTTATTAACCTCGACCATGGCCTTCTTAATCACTTCAATATTCTCAGCATTGAGATCGATCCGATAACTTTCTTTTGGGGTTGTCAGCACTCTGTTGCGAGTAAATGGATCTTCAATGGCTTTGACTAAGTGCGGCTTCATCACAATACCGTTATTAGCTACGTTTGCCATGGCATGGGCTAATTGCAAGATTGTGAAAGCGTTGTAACCCTGTCCAATACCCAGGGAAATAGTTTCACCCTCGTACCACTTTTGCTGCTCAGGTTTTTTGAAAGTATTTTTCTTCCACTCGGTGGATGGCAAAACACCTCTTGCTTCGCCTTGTAAATCAATGCCAGTGATTTGACCAAAGCCCAATGGCTTCATAAAATCGGCAATCATGTTTACCCCCATGTCTCGAGCAAGCATGTAGTAATACGTGTCACAAGATTCAACAATCGACTTTTGCATATCGACAATTCCGTGACCACCTTTTTTATCGTCCCGGAAGGTGTGGTTGCCAAAGTCAAAGTAGCCAGGATCCGAAATTGTTTGTGATGGAGTACGCTTTTTATTTTCTAAAGCGGCTAATGCCATGAAAGGTTTGTAAGTAGATCCGGGTGGATAGATTCCTTTCAGTGGGCGGTTATAGAGCGGCTTCTGTGGAGAGTCATTCAACTCTTTCCAAGTCACCGAATCAATGCCTTCCACAAAATCATTCGGATTGAAGTTGGGCTTAGAGACAAAAGCCAATACATCACCTGTCGCTGGTTCAATGGCCACAAATGCACCGCGAAAATTTCCATATAGTTGCTCAACTAAATATTGGAGCTTGATATCAACGGAGAGAACTACATTTTTGCCGGGAACTGAAGGGGAGCTTGAAAGTGTACGCACCGGTTTGCCGCCCGCAGTAATTTCTACTTGATCGTAACCAGGCACGCCACGCAAAACATTTTCATAGCTTTGCTCTAAACCAATCTTGCCTACGTACTGAATGCCACGCAAAAAAGAAGCCTGCAAAGCATCGGGATCATCGGCCTTGGCGCCCTCAATTTCAGTCTGCATGCGCTCTTTGTCACGTTGCGAAACGCGGCCAATATAGCCAATCAGGTGGGAGGCTAATTCGTTGTATGGATACTCCCGAAAGCTTCTAGCCCGGATTTCTACCCCAGGAAAGCGATAGCGATTGGCCATAAACCGGGCGGTTTCGGTCTCGTTGAGCATGGAGCGCAGAGGGAAAGTGCCCATATTTCGAGAATCCTCCAGGGAGCGCTTGAAATTGCGACGATCCCGAGGCGAAATAGCAACGATTTCAGAAAGATCGTTGATGAGCTGATCTACGTTCCCTTTGACTTCTTCAGCATTCACATCCAAGGTAAGGGCAGAATAATTTCGACCAATAACGATGCCATTGCGATCAATAATGAGCCCACGATTTGCTGGCGCTGGAACCAAGGCAATGCGATTGCTTTCAGCCAGAAGTGCGTATTTTCCGTGGCTTACTAGTTGTAGCCATACAAGACGGGTGATGAGTAGTAAAAAGCAAAACGTGACAAATAGAGTCGCAATATGAATGCGCTCTTGAAAAGAGTCGAGATCCGGTTTTTTAAAAGAAACCATGCCGCTTTTTAAAGGGGTCGATTGTGATCAACATCTATAGGGCGACGTTGCGGCGCAAGCAGGATGCGGGTGGCTAGCGGCCAAAGCATTGCTTCAATCAAAGCCTGGATCGCACCTGTTAAAGCCCACCAATAGAGTTCACCGCTGAGCAGCCAGTGCGCCAGCACAGGAAATAGCGATACCAATAAGAAGATGGGGAGTAGGTGCAGGGCTTGGGAAAGAACGGTCAGAGCCACAATGCGCCTGTGCCATGAGATAGCAAGGTAGGCGACCAGAGAGTAACTAAAGGCGTGCAATCCTAATAAATCGGAATTATGTACATCCATCATCAAGCCCAAAATGAAGGCCGTGATGACACTGACATAGCGATGCTGATGAATATTCCAAAAAACAATACACAGGATTAACCAATCTGGCACCCAACCGTAATTACCAATGGGTAATAGGTTTAATAGCAGCGCACAAAATAGGCTGAAATAAATAAAGACCGGATTTACTGGGCGCAGAATATAGCCGCTCTGGAAATCGATCATTGCATGCCTCGTGCGCGAGTTTGGCGCCTGCCCGGCGTATTGCTGAGTGGCGCACCAGAAGTGGATTTGTTATTCACAGTTGCCGCTTTGGCATCAAGTTGCGGATCGTACAACAGTGCAAGCGCTTGACGATAGCGATTTACTGCCGCAACGGGAACACAAAAGACGTTAGAAGAGTTCTTATCAACATTGCGCTCTATTTTGCTAATCACTGCTACTGCAAACCCTGGAGGGTAAACGCCATCGATCCCCGAGGTCAGCAAAATATCGCCAACTTCCAAATCACTGGCTACCGGTAAATAGCGAAGTTCCAGTGGGTTGCCGCGCCCTGCGCCGAATACGGCTGCACGAAGGCCGTTGCGGGCCACTTGGACTGGAACGGCAAAATCACGGTCCTCCAACAGGGAAACCTCAGCAGAGCGCTCATAGAGGCGGACCACTTGGCCCAAAATCCCGGAATCATTGGCAATCGGGTTGCCAAGCTTTAGACCATCATTACTGCCGCGATTGATTACGATGCGTTGTGAAATTGGATTGGGTGGGTTAAACAGAATTTCTACCGGCAATGTTTTGAATGGAACCTGTTTTTGCAAAGTCATGAGCTCGCGCAGGTTTTGGTTTTCCACCATCAAAAATTCAGATTGATTTGCCAGCAAAGAAAGCTCTGCCTGACGTACTTTCATTACTTGATTTTCTTGATCAAGAGTCGATCTGGTTGTGAAATACTCAGACGTTGCTTCAAAGGCATTGCGCGGCGCCATCATGACATATTCAAGTGGGCGCAAAATCCAATTGATGTTGTTGCGAATGGGGTCGAGTGCTTTGAAACGAAAATCGATCAGCATCAGAGCGATGCTGATCGACAGACAGACAATCAGTTTAAGTAAGGCCGGAATGCCCTGTCTGAAAAGTGGTGGAGCGCTATGTTGCAATTCCCTGGTCGACGTGTAGGTCGCTTACTCGTGCGAGAACACTCCGCCTAACTTATCCATGCGCTCGAGTGCGATACCGCAACCACGAGCCACGCAAGTTAAGGGATCTTCTGCCACATGAATTGGCAAACCAGTTTCTTCAAGCAAGAGGCGATCGAGGTCGCGCAATAAGGCTCCCCCGCCAGTAAGCATCATGCCGCGTTCAGCAATATCGGACGCTAACTCAGGTGGGATCTGCTCGAGAGCTGCTTTTACCGCAGTCACGATTTGATTCAACGGATCAGTCAACGCTTCAAGAATTTCGTTGCTAGTAACGGTGAAGCTACGTGGAATACCTTCAGAAAGATTGCGACCCTTTACTTCCATCTCGCGCACTTCAGCGCCAGGGAAAGCTGAGCCAATCGTTTTTTTAATCAGCTCAGCAGTTTGTTCACCAATCAACATCCCGTAGTTACGACGAATGTAATTGGTAATCGCTTCATCAAACTTATCGCCACCAACACGAACAGAGCCTTTGTAAACCATGCCACCTAATGACATGACGCCAACTTCAGTTGTACCGCCGCCGATGTCGACAACCATCGAACCCGCAGCTTCTGAGACAGGCAAGCCAGAACCAATTGCAGCTGCCATTGGTTCTTCAATCAGAAATACTTGTGATGCACCAGCGCCTAATGCAGATTCGCGAATCGCACGACGTTCAACTTGGGTAGATCCGCAAGGAACGCAAATGATGATGCGTGGACTTGGCTTTAATAATTTGCTTTCATGCACAAGTTTGATAAATTGCTTGAGCATTTGTTCGGTGATGGTGAAGTCAGCGATAACGCCATCCTTCATTGGGCGAATGGCCTCAATATTCCCTGGAACACGACCCAACATCGCTTTTGCCTCTTTGCCGACGGCCAAAATGGTCTTTTTGCCGTTTGGCCCACCTTCTTGGCGAATTGCCACAACAGAAGGTTCATCGAGGACAATACCCCGCTCACGCATATAAATTAAGGTGTTAGCGGTTCCTAGGTCGATGGCTAGGTCATTGGAAAAGTAGCTGCGGAAAAAACCAAACATGATGTAGTGGGAAAATAGAAAGTGTTAATGAAAATATATAGGAATGATACTCTCGTCCCATGAAACTTGATGATGTCCAGCGCATTGCGCACCTATCTAGGCTTGTGTTAAACCAGGCAGAAGCCGAGGCAGTTTTGCCTCAATTGCAGGCCATTTTTTCCTTGGTTGAGGAAATGCAAGCCGTTGATACAAGTGGTCTTGAGCCTTTGGCTCACCCAATCCTCTTTTTGCGTGATTTGGCCCAACCCATGCGTGTTGACCAGGTTACTGAATCAGACCATCGTGCCGAAAACATGCAATCAGCCCCTGCTCAGCACGACGGCTATTTCTTGGTGCCAAAGGTGATCGAATGAGTTGGCACAACACCCCTATCGCTTTGATGGCAAAAGCACTGGCTGCAAAAGAGGTTTCCAGCAAGGAGTTAACCCAGTACTTTTTGGATCGTATTGAGGCTGGAATGCAGTGGAATGCATACCTTGATGTGAATGCTCACTTAAGCTTAGAGCAAGCAAATAAAGCAGACCAGCTTATTTCATCTGGAAAAGCTGGTAAGTTGACGGGTATCCCCGTTGCCCACAAAGATGTCTTTGTAACGCGTGGCTGGAAGTCCACTGCGGCTTCCAAAATCTTGGCTGGATATCAAAGTCCTTTTGATGCCACGGTGGTTGCCAATCTGGGAATCCCAGACGAAAGTAATCCCCATGGCGCTGGAATGGTTTGTTTGGGTAAAACCAATATGGACGAGTTCGCGATGGGCTCGTCTAATGAGAACTCTGCCTATGGCCCTGTTTTAAACCCATGGAATTCTGCCCACGTAGCTGGTGGTTCATCTGGCGGCTCGGCTGCAGCTGTTGCGGCTGGTTTGGCTCCAATTGCGACTGGCACAGATACGGGCGGCTCCATTCGTCAGCCAGCAGCATTTTGTGGATTAACCGGTATTAAGCCCAGTTATGGGCGCGTGTCGCGCTACGGCATGATTGCTTACGCTTCCTCGCTAGATCAAGCTGGGCCGATGGGCAAAACTGCAGAAGATTGCGCCTTGTTGCTGTCTGCAATGTCTTCGCATGATCCGCGTGACTCTACCTCCTTGGCTGATTCTGGTGAAGATTACGGTCGTTATCTCAATCAACATTGGAAGGAAGGTAATACCAATCCCGCAAAACCATTGGAAGGTTTGCGTGTTGGTTTGCCAAAAGAATTCTTTGCTGAAGGTTTGGCAAGCGATGTAGCGAAATCCGTTAATGAAGCAGCCAAGCTTTTAGAAAATTTAGGCGCTACATTGATTGATGTGAGTCTGCCAAAAACCAAGCTCTCTATTCCGGTGTATTACGTTTTAGCGCCGGCAGAAGCATCGAGTAATTTGAGTCGCTTTGATGGCGTGCGTTATGGGTATCGTGCCAATGAGTATCGCGATCTCAATGATATGTATGCCAAGTCACGTACCGAAGGTTTTGGTGCCGAAGTTAAACGCCGCATCATGATTGGAACGTATGTTCTTTGTCATGGTTACTATGATGCTTATTACCTGCAGGCACAAAAAATTCGTCGCATTATTGCGGCAGACTTTCAGGCTGCATTCAATCAGTGCGATGTCATCCTGGGGCCTGTAGCCCCTGATGTGGCTTGGCGTTTGGGCGAGAAATCTAAAGATCCCGTGCAAATGTATCTAGAAGATATTTATACGCTTTCTACAAACTTGGCAGGTTTACCGGCGATGAGTGTCCCATGTGGATTTAATGGAAATAGTTTGCCTATTGGCATGCAACTCATTGGCAATTATTTTTCTGAAGCACGCTTGTTGCAAATGGCGCATCAATATCAGCAAGCCAGCGATTGGCATTTGCGTCCAGCAAGCGAGGTGGCATGATGCAATGGGAAGTCGTCATTGGTCTAGAGACCCACGCTCAGCTACAAACTCAATCCAAGATTTTTAGCGGTGCAAGTACACGCTTTGGTGCAGCCCCAAACACGCAAGCATGCGCAGTGGATTTAGCGCTACCTGGTGTTTTGCCGGTGCTTAATCGTCAGGCTGTTGAACATGCGATTCGTTTTGGTTTGGCAGTGAATGCGAAGATTTCGCCAGCAAGTATCTTTGCCCGCAAAAATTATTTTTATCCTGATCTACCTAAGGGCTATCAAATCAGTCAGATGGAGATCCCGGTGGTTGTTGGGGGTCATCTGGAGATCTTGGTCGGGGATGAAATAAAAGTAGTTGAATTGACTCGCGCCCATATGGAGGAGGATGCTGGTAAATCCGTCCATGAAGAGGGCTTTACAGGTCCTCATGGCGAACCTTCTAGCGGGATTGATCTGAACCGCGCAGGTACACCACTCCTCGAGATCGTGACTGAGCCAGTCATGCGCAGCGCTGCTGAAGCCGTTGCTTATGCCAAGGCTTTGCATGGCTTGGTGGTATGGCTTGGGGTTTGTGACGGCAATATGCAAGAAGGCTCTTTCCGTTGTGATGCGAACGTCTCTGTGCGTCCCAAAGGCCAGACTGAATTTGGTACCCGTTGCGAAATTAAAAACTTGAACTCCTTCCGCTTTTTGGAAGAAGCCATTCAATATGAAGTGCGTCGCCAAATCGAGCTGATTGAAGATGGCGGTACCGTTGTTCAAGAAACCCGACTTTACGATCCTGATCGTGGTGAAACCCGCAGTATGCGCAGTAAAGAAGATGCTAACGACTATCGCTACTTCCCCGATCCTGACTTATTGCCCGTTGTGATTGATGATGCATGGATTGCAGATGTTCGCAGCAAGATGCCTGCATTGCCTGCGCAATTACGTGAGCAGTGGCAAAGTGAATTTGGATTAAGTGCCTACGATGTGCAGTTGCTCACGCAAGATCGTGACACCGCAAAAGTATTTGAAGAGCTATTAGTAATCGTAGGTAAGCCATTGGCAAAAGCCGCGGCCAATTTAATTGCTGGTGAATTTGCTTCCTCTTTAAATCGTGCAGGTATTGCTACTGCTGACGCGCCATTAAAAGCGGAGCATTTAGCGCCATTACTAACGCGTGTGGCAGATGGCACTATTTCTAATAAGATCGCTAAAGATATCTTTGCCATTCTTTGGGAAGAGGCTATCGCAGGTAAAGCTATCAGTACCGTTGATCAAGTCATTGAAGCCAAAGGGCTGAAACAAATTAGTGATAGCGGTGCTATTGAAGCCATCATTGATCAGGTGTTAGCGGCTAACCAGAAATCGGTTGAAGAGTTCCGCTCGGGCAAAGAGAAGGCGTTTAACGCTCTCGTTGGCCAGATCATGAAAGCCTCGCAAGGCAAGGCAAACCCTAGTCAGGTAAACGAACTCTTGCGTAAAAAGCTTGGTTAACCAAAGAACATATTTAGAAAGAAATACATGAGCGCAATCGATCCAAAGCAAGCCGAACAAGAAGAATTGGTTGCAGAGTGGTTACGTGTAACCCCAGGCTTCTTTGAGCGTTACGCTGATCTCTTAAATGAGATTCGGATTAAGCATCCACATGAGGATCGTGCGATCTCTTTGCAAGAGCGTCAGATGACGGTATTGCGTACACAAAATCAAGAGCTCAATCGTCGCTTAAGTGAGATGTTGCACTTTGGAAGTCGTAATGACAAAACCCAACAAAGTTTGGTTGCTTGGTTATTGCGTTTGATGAAGGCCAACAATAAACCTGATGTGGAGTCTGCAATTACCTTAGGTCTAGCCGAAGTATTCGAAGTGGAGTCTGCACAATTACTGTCGCCTAACTCTGCTTTTAGCCCTTGGATAGATACCCCGTTATGCGGCTCTGCTAAGGAGTTGGCAGCAGCTAGCGTAGATTTGTTAGCAAGCCAGACAAGCATTAATCCTGAATGGCAAAGCATGGTGGCCATTGGGTTGCCATTAGGCAAAAGTATTGGTGCCACTCAATCGCCCGCGGTGTTGCTGTTAGCCAGTAAGGATGAATCCCGCTTTACGGCGGATATGGGCGCTTTCTATTTGCGTCAAATTGCCGAATTAACTGCTGCAGCTTTGGATCGCATCCAGGCTTATGAAATTAAAGTCGACTGAACTACATCCTCTCATGCAAGAGTATTTGTATGGGTTACATGTGTTGCGTCAACTTTCGCCGCATACGCTTAAAGCGTACGGCATGGACCTGAGTGACCTGCAAAACTTTGCTCTTGAAGACAGTATTGAGTTGTTAAGAGTGAGTAACGGCCATGTACGTCGTTGGGCCGGCCGCTTACATTCCAAAGGTAAATCTTCAAGAAGTATTGCGAGAGCCCTTTCAGCATGGCGAGGATGGTATGACTGGCTTACTGAAAAAGATGCCAGGCGCGATGCCCGTGCCGGCAAGGTAACCAGCAATTTAATTGCCAATCCGGTTGACGACGTCAAGGCGCCCAAGCGTCTGAAGTCTTTACCCAAGGCATTATCCGTCGAGCAGGCGCTTTCCTTGGTAAACCAAGCAGTCAAAGAGGCCGAAGAAAAAAAGGATTTGGAATCCATCCGCGATGCTGCCATTATTGATTTGCTATATTCCTCTGGCTTGCGCCTTTCAGAGCTCTTGGGGATTGATGTCATGCAAAGCAAAGATCGCCAACAGGAATCTGCTGGCTGGTTCGATTGGGATGCTGCTGAAGTAACGGTTTTAGGTAAGGGCGGCAAACGACGCTCTGTTCCAGTTGGAGCCCCTGCCATGAAATCACTTGCTACATGGCGAGAGCTGCGCGATGCTGGAACTTATCCAGAAGAATCCATCGCCTTGTTTTTGTCGGCAACAGGTAAGCGCTTATCGCCGCGTACGGTGCAAGCAAGATTGCGTACTTTAGCTATGCGTGCTGGTTTACCCACCCATGTGCACCCTCATATGATGCGCCATAGCTTTGCCAGCCACGTGCTGCAATCCTCACAAGATTTAAGAGCGGTGCAGGAGATGCTGGGGCACGCCAGCATTGCTAGTACCCAGATTTATACGTCTTTAGATTTTCAGCACCTAGCTCAGGCATACGATAAAGCGCATCCCCGCGCAAAGGCTGGCAAAGGCTGAGGAACTCGGTAAGATAGAAGGTTTCCCGCTTTGGGAATTGTTGGCTTTTAGATTTTGATTGGATCATCCATGGCATTAATTCCAGTAACGATTTTGACGGGCTTCTTGGGAAGCGGCAAAACTACTTTGCTTAAACACATCCTGACTGAAGAGCATGGCAAAAAAATTGCCGTCATTGAGAATGAGTTCGGTGAAGAGAATATTGATAACGACATCTTGGTGCAAGATAACCAAGAGAACATTGTGCAAATGAGCAATGGCTGCATTTGCTGCACCATTCGTGGCGATCTCGTGGATGCTTTAAATGAGCTTTGGGAGCAGCGTAAAGATAAGAAGATTAGCTTTGATCGCGTTGTCATTGAAACTACAGGTGTTGCTAATCCTGGCCCCGTCGCTCAGACATTCTTTATGGATGATGATGTAGCAGATCATTATGTTTTAGATGCTGTAGTGACTCTGGTGGATGCCAAGCACGGTCAGCAACAACTCAATGAGCACGAAGAGGCTCAGCGCCAAGTTGGCTTTGCCGACCAAATCTTTATTACTAAGACCGATTTAGTGACGCCTGCTGATGTAGATGCCTTACGTAATCGCTTAATGCATATGAATCCAAGGGCGCCTATTACAGGCATTTCTAAGGGTGTGGTGCCCTTGAATGCTGTCTTAGACCTCAAGGGCTTCAATCTCAATGCCAAGCTGGATATTGACCCTCATTTCTTGGAGCGGGACGACCATGACCATGCGGATTGTGGTCACGACCATAGTCACGATCATGATCATAGTACCTGTGGCCATGATCATAGTCACGACCACCAGCACCAACACCATGGCCATGCTGGCCATACTGATCGTATCCAATCCTTTGTTTTTCGTAGTGATAAACCCTTTAATCACAAAAAGTTGGAAGACTTCCTGGGGGGCATTTTGGAGGTCTTTGGAGAGAAGATGTTGCGCTATAAAGGCGTGCTCTACGTGAAGGGAAGCAGCCGAAAAGTAGTGTTCCAGGGCGTTCACCAGATGATGGGCAGTGATTTAGCTGGCCCATGGGGCACAGAACCCAAGCAAACCCGTATGGTCTTCATAGGCATCGATTTGCCCAAGGACACCCTATTGGCAGGGCTTGAGGGCTGTTTGGCCTAGCAAGATTCGGGTACAATCCGCCGCCACGGCCCATATTGATGAATATTAATAAAAGGGCCGTAAAAGTTTGGCAGAATGAGGCAATAATGCTTCAAACCAGGAAAGAATGAGATGACGGTAAAAACAGCAACAAAACCAGCAACCGCTGCAAAAGCTAGTAGCAAGGCTGCGAGCGCTAAGGTTGCAAAAGGTGCTCCATTAACTGAGGCAGAGTTGCTCAAGATGTCCGACAAGGACTACATGAGTGCTGCGCAGTTAGATTTTTTCCGTCAAAAACTGCTCACTCTTAAAAACGACATTTTAAAGAATGCCTCTGAGACAACAGAGCATCTGCGTGAAAATATTTTGGTTCCTGATCCTGCCGATCGTGCAACGATTGAAGAGGAGCATGCATTGGAATTGCGCACGCGTGACCGTGAGCGCAAGCTGCTCAAAAAAGTAGAACAAGCATTGGCGCGCATTGAATCTGGCGACTATGGATGGTGCGAAGAAACTGGTGAGCCAATCGGCTTGAACCGTTTAATTGCAAGGCCTACAGCCAATTTATCTCTTGAGGCTCAAGAGCGTCGTGAACTCCGTCAAAAATTATTTGGCGAATAAATTTTAAGTAGCGATGACTAAGCATTTACCAACTATTAGTGATATCTCTCCTTTATTAAAGGCGGAGATTCTTGCTGAGGCTTTGCCTTATATCCGCGCGTATCACGGCAAGACTATTGTGATTAAGTACGGCGGAAACGCGATGGTGGAAGAGCGCCTCAAAGAAAGTTTTGCGCGCGACGTTATCTTGTTAAAACTGGTCGGCATGAACCCAGTAGTGGTTCATGGCGGAGGCCCACAAATTGATGAGGCCTTAAAGAAGATTGGTAAGACCGGCACTTTTATTCAAGGTATGCGCGTAACCGATGAAGAAACCATGGAAGTAGTGGAGTGGGTTCTAGGTGGCGAGGTGCAGCAGGATATTGTGATGTTGATCAACCACTTTGGTGGCCAGGCTGTTGGCTTGACAGGTAAAGACGGCGGCTTGATTCATGCTAAAAAAATGATGATTCCGAGTGACACGGAGCCAGGCAAAAAAATAGATATCGGTTTTGTTGGTGAAATTGAAGCAATTAATCCTGCTGTTGTTAAGGCTCTGCAAGATGACGCGTTTATTCCGGTGATTTCTCCTATTGGCTTTAGTGCAGAAGGCCAGGCTTACAACATTAACGCTGACTTGGTGGCTGGCAAGATGGCTGAAATTCTTCACGCAGAGAAGTTGGTCATGATGACTAACATTCCGGGCGTGATGGATAAAGACGGTAAGTTACTGACAGATTTAACTGCGCGAGAAATTGATGCACTCTTTGCTGATGGCACTATTTCTGGTGGCATGTTGCCGAAGATTTCTTCTGCATTAGATGCGGCTAAGAGCGGCGTGAATTCAGTGCACATCATTGATGGCCGCATTGAGCATTCTTTATTGTTAGAAATTCTGACCGAGCAAGCGTTTGGTACGATGATCCGCTCTAGATAAGTAGATAAACATGCGCGAGTCCTTAGAGCCAGCAAACATCAACGACAGAAACGCTGACGCTGGTGTAGCTCGTAAGCGCCCTCGCCCAGGCGAACGCCGCTTACAGATTCTGCAAGTGCTTGCTGAGATGTTACAAAACCCGAAGGGTGAGCGTGTCACTACGGCGGCTTTAGCAGCCAAGATTGAAGTATCAGAAGCGGCTCTATATCGTCACTTCGCCAGCAAGGCGCAAATGTTCGAGGGCCTAATTTCTTTTATTGAGCAAACTGTTTTTGGATTGATTAATCAAATTAATCAAAAAGAAGAATCCGGCCTTGCTCAGGCGCGCGGTATCTTGCAAATGCTTTTATTCTTTGCTGAAAAGAATCCTGGCATGACTCGTGTTTTATTGGGCGATGCTTTATTGCAAGAAGATGATCGTCTTCAAGAGCGCATTACTCAAGTGCTCGATCGTGTCGAGGCATCTCTTAAGCAAGCTCTACGTATCGCCCAAACCCAAGGTGGCAATTGGGCGCAGTTGGGTCAGGAAGAGGTCAGCATCCGTGCTGCAATGTTGATGAGTTTTGTTTTGGGTCGTTGGCATCGCTTTGCCCGTAGCGGATTTAAGAAGCTGCCAACTGAAGCCTCCGATGTTAGTCTGCGCCTTCTCCTGTCAGAATGAGCGAGCTACACCTCTCTAGAAATACTATTCATTTTGCCGAGCCCCTGCCTTTGCAGAGTGGCGCCATCTTGTCTGGCTATGATTTGGTAATTGAAACTTATGGCAAGCTCAACGCCGATAAAAGTAATGCCGTTCTCGTTTGTCATGCGCTCAATGCATCTCACCACGTAGCGGGACCAAGTCCAGATAATCCAGAAGATATTGGTTGGTGGGACAACATGATTGGCCCGGGCAAGCCAGTGGATACCAATCATTTTTTTGTCATAGGCGTTAATAATTTAGGTTCTTGTTTTGGTTCTACTGGGCCAATGAGCATCAATCCTGCTACCGGCAAGCCATATGGCGCAGATTTTCCGGTGGTTACGGTTGAGGATTGGGTGAATACTCAGGCCCGCCTGGCTGATAAATTGGGCATTCGTAAGTTTGCTGCAGTGATGGGCGGAAGCTTGGGCGGCATGCAGGCTATGGCTTGGGCCATTCAGTTTCCTAAGCGCATAGATCACTGCGTGGTGGTGGCATCTACCCCAAGGCTGAGCGCACAAAACATTGCTTTCAATGAAGTGGCGCGTAATGCCATTCTGTCTGACCCTGATTTTCATGGTGGTAACTATTACGAGCATGGCGTTGTACCAAAACGCGGTTTACGTTTGGCGCGCATGGTTGGTCACATCACCTATTTGTCTGATGATGACATGGCAGAAAAATTTGGACGAGAATTGCAGCGCCCTAATGGCGAGTCAAATGACTATCGCTTCAGCTTTGATGTTGAGTTTGAGGTTGAAAGTTACTTACGCCATCAAGGTGATAAGTTTTCAACCTACTTTGACGCCAATACTTATTTATTGATTACACGCGCACTAGATTATTTTGATCCTGCACGTCGTTACGATGGCAGTCTGAATCGCGCCCTAGCGGAAGTACAAGCCAAGTTTTTGGTTGTCAGCTTTTCAACCGACTGGCGCTTCCCACCGGATCGTAGTCGCGAGATTGTGCAATCTTTGCTGAGCAATAAGAGTGAAGTGACCTATGCTGAGATCGATGCGCCACATGGGCATGATGCTTTCCTGTTGGATGACGAGCGTTATCACAACCTGGTCCGCGCTTACTTTAAGCAAATGCGTGAGGTTCAAGCATGAGCAATTTTAATAAGCGTGCCGACTTTGCTGCCATAGCTAATTGGATTGCACCCAATACTCAAGTCTTGGATCTCGGTTGTGGCGATGGTAGTTTCTTGGAGTTTTTACAGAAACAAAAACCGGTTCACGCTTATGGCGTTGAGATTGATGATTCACGCGTACTCTCTTGCGTGCAAAAGGGTTTGAATGTCATTCAGCAGGATTTAGAGGGCGGCTTAGCGCTCTTTGAGGATGGTAGTTTTGACACAGTTGTGCTGTCACAAACTCTGCAAACTATTCATCAAACTGAAAAGATTTTGCGTGAGGTAGTGCGGGTAGGTAAGGAGTCGGTGATCTCCTTCCCAAACTTCGGACATTGGTCTCATCGATTGGCTGTTGGTCTTGGCCGCATGCCAGTTTCTAAGAGCTTGCCTTACCAGTGGTACAACACGCCTAACGTACGCGTACTCACGGTTGCTGACTTTGAGAAGTTAGCCTCAAGCCTTGGCCTGAAGGTAATCGATCAATGCATCTTGCATGAGGGTCGCCAGGTGACTTTGATGCCAAATTTATTTGGTAGCCTCGCTTTATTCCGCATTCGTCGTGCCTAACAAGCAACTCCATGTAGTGAAGTCCTGGCTTCAAGACTTTCGGGTTTATCTCGAATGGCCTTGTTTGCGCATGTTGTTCTTGGGCTTCTCCGCAGGACTTCCTCTATTACTTATTCTAGGAACACTGAGCTTTTGGCTGCGTGAAGCCGGCATTGATCGCAGCACCATTGGTTACTTAACTTGGGTTGGTTTGATCTATGCTTTTAAGTGGGTTTGGGCTCCGCTTGTGGATCGCCTACAAATCCCACTCTTAACTCAATTATTTGGTCGCCGTCGCAGCTGGTTACTCTTTGCGCAAGCACTCATTATTTTGGGCCTAGTCGGTATGTCGACTTTAGATCCCAAGCTGGCACTCAATTCCATTGTTTGGTGTGCGCTCTTGGTGGCTTTTGGATCTGCCACTCAAGATATCGCATTAGATGCTTTTCGTATCGAGTCAGCTAATAGTGACCATCAAGCAGCCCTTGCTGCTACTTATCAAACTGGATATCGTCTTGCCCTAATTTGGGCTGGCGCCGGCGTGCTTTGGCTTGCTGCTCGGGCTGAAACAGGCAGCGGCTACGACGCCAGCGCATGGCAGTTTGCTTATCTTTGTATGGCAGTTTCTATCGGGGTGGGAGTGATTACAACGCTCTTGAGTAAAGAGCCAGCAAGATACGAATTAGCCAAAGTACGCACTGCTAAGGCCTGGCTTTATCAAACCTTGGTTGAGCCATTTGCAGAATTTATTACGCGCTATCGCTGGCATGCCATTTTGATTTTGTCTTTAATTGCCATCTACCGTATTAGTGATGTCGTGATGGGCATCATGGCCAATCCGTTTTATGTTGATATGGGTTACACCAAAGATGAAGTTGCAGCCGTCAGTAAAGTATTCGGTGTGGTGATGACCTTGGTCGGCGCTTTTGTAGGCGGTGTGCTCACATTGCGTTTTGGCGTGCTGCGAATTCTATTTGTGGGTGCAGTTCTCTCGGCGGTCAGCAATGTATTGTTTGCTTGGCTGGCCACTCAAGGACATGATTTACATGGTTTGATTTGGGTCATCTCTGCAGATAATTTAAGTTCTGGTATCGCTAGTGCAGCCTTTATAGCTTTCTTGTCATCACTTACTAATATCCGTTACTCAGCTACCCAGTACGCCCTGTTTAGTTCGATGATGCTGCTCTTGCCCAAATGGTTGGCGGGCTTCTCCGGAGTGTTTGTTGATAACTTTGGGTACCAAGCATTCTTCTACGGCACTGCCATTATTGGCGCCCCAGTCCTACTTCTTATTTGGGCAACGATTCATTTCAAGATCGTGCAGACCAAAAAAGAGGGGGAGTAAAAGCGGAGTAATGGGGAAAGTAAATTCTCCCCGTTACTTGTTAAATCTTCCAGTCGTAATCCACGGTAAGTGGTGCATGGTCTGAGAATTTCTCGTCCTTGTACACCGCAGTTTTCTTGGCTGTAGCAGCAATACCAGGGGTGGTGATGTGATAGTCAATTCGCCAGCCAACATTCTTAGCATAGGCTTGGCCTCGATTACTCCACCAGGTGTAGCAAGTTTCTGTTGCCTCTGGTTCAAGATGTCGATAGACGTCTACGTAACCTACTTTGCTAAAGAGATTGGTAAGCCACGCGCGCTCCTCAGGTAAGAAGCCAGAATTTTTGAGATTCCCTTTCCAGTTCTTCAGGTCAATTTCTTGATGGGCAATATTGACATCGCCGCATAGGACGATTTCGCGACCAGATTTTTTTAGGGAAACGAGATGTGGCAGAAAGCTGTCGAGGTAGCGATATTTAGCTTCTTGACGCTCCTCAGAGCTTGAGCCTGAGGGCATATAAACAGAGATCACTGATAAACCTTTAAAACGGGCTTCAACATAGCGCCCTTCAGCATCAAACTCTTCATTGCCATAGCCGTACAAGACCTCATCTGGCTTATGGGGCGTATAAATACCGCAACCGCTGTAGCCCTTTTTCTCCGCATGATGGAAGTAGCCATGCATGCCGTCGGGATTCAGAATGGCGTCCTCTAGATCATCGCGCTGAGCCTTAAGCTCCTGCATACAAATGAAATCAGCCTTTTGCTTCACAGCCCATGGCAGAAAGCCTTTTTTGACTGCGGAACGGATACCGTTGAGGTTCGCGGAAATGATGCGTAACATGTAGGCCTATGAGCTCAAATAATTCAAATCAAGATAACTTTATTCGTTTTGCCTTAGAGGCAAAGGTTTTGTCCTTCGGGGAGTTTAAAACCAAAGCGGGAAGACTCTCACCTTATTTCTTTAACGCTGGTGAATTTAATGATGGAGCTCGTCTAAGCGCATTGGGTCGTTATTACGCCAAAGCTTTGCAAGAATCGGGTATTCAGTTCGATATGCTTTATGGACCGGCATATAAGGGAATCACACTTGCAGCGGCAACAGCCATTGCACTGGCAGATGATGGGATTAACGTTCCATATGCTTACAACCGCAAAGAAGCTAAAGATCATGGGGAAGGTGGCATGCTGGTTGGTGCGCCTGTAAAAGGCAAAGTGGTCATCATTGATGATGTGATTTCTGCTGGCACTTCAGTTAGGGAATCCGTAGATCTCATTCGCAAAGCGGGAGGACAGCCTGCGGCGGTATTGATCGCTTTGGATCGTATGGAGCGCTCAGGTAATGCTGTTGAAATTGGAGACAAGTCTGCAGTACAGGCCGTAGAACAAGAGTTTGGTTTGCCAGTTGTCGCGATTGCTAACTTAGCCGGCTTAATGTCTTTCCTAAACTCTTCTAGTGATGCTCAGCTTACTCATTACTTGCCTGCAGTAAAAGCCTATCGCGATCTATATGGAATCTAAAAGCAGCTACTTTTAGATTGTTGTTTCACCTTCAAAGACAGTAACGGCAGGCCCGGTCATGATGACGGGCTGAGCAACACCATCAATTACCCCGCCCCAAGCAATCTGCAAATCTCCACCGCGGGTATGTACTTTTACTGGCGAGTCTAGCAAGCCTCTGCGAATCCCTGAAACCACGGCTGCACAAGCGCCGGTACCGCAGGCCAAGGTTTCTCCAGCGCCCCGTTCAAAGACGCGAAGTTTGATTTCATTGCGATTAAGCGCCTGCAGGTAACCCACATTTACTTTTTTAGGAAACGCAGCAAACTTTTCAATTTCAGGACCCTCTTCTAAAACGGGTGCGCTATCGACATCACCAACTACTTGGACGGCATGTGGATTCCCCATTGAGAGGACGCCCACCAAACTATCGTGAGTAGCTGGGTAATTCAAAGGGAGTGCATAGAGGGTTTCTTGAAATTCTTGAACGCTTGCCAAACCAGTCGCATTAAATGGAATATGGCTGTGTTCAAAAATTGGCGCACCCATATCCACCTCCACCTGGCCATCCGGATGGGACTTGAGAGTCAGAACGGTGTGTGCCACTTCGACGCGCAAAGGATTCTTGTTAGATAGGCCCTGGTCTTGCACAAATCGTACAAAGCAGCGCGAGCCATTACCGCATTGTTCAACTTCACCGCCATCCGAATTAAAAATGCGGTACCGAAAATCAGCATCAGGGCGCGTGGCTTTTTCAACTAGGAGAATTTGATCGGCGCCAATGCCAAATTGACGATGGGCTAAGGCTTGCCATTGCTCCTTGGAGATACCGCTTAAGTCTTGGTCGATACCATTGAGCACAATGAAATCATTGCCGGCACCATGCATTTTGGTGAAGCGAAGCTTGCGTACTGGATTGTTGGTATTGGTGCTCAAAATAATTCCGTTTAATCGTAAAGACTCGGTTCGCCTTCGGGCCTGTGTTTAAAACGCTTATGAACCCAATAGTACTCTGCTGGTCTTTCTTGAACAAGTTCCTCGATATATTGATTTAGGCGAGCAGTATCTTTTTCAACATCATCGCTAGGGAAGTTTGGCAATGGCTCACTAATATGGCAGGTATAGCCTTTACGGTCTTTGTTTAAGGTAGTTGTCATCAAACATACCTCAGCGCCACTGAGTCTTGCCAGGCGCGAGACTGAGGTAATGGTGTTGGTCTGTATGCCAAAGAAAGGGACAAAGACAGAGTCACGTGGACCCAAGTCAATATCAGGGGCAATGAAAATAAAGTTACCCGTTTGAATTTCACGAATCAGGTCACGTAAGCGGCTCTGTCGCTCAATGGACTTCCCACCAAAGCGATTTCTCCACTCAATCATTTTTTGATTGAAGAAAGGATTCTTCATGTTTTGATAAAGGCCTGCACCACAGGGCCAGTCGTGTTGATTGGCCAATACTGAAAGCGCCATAAAGCCGCCTTCAAGCCCAACAAAGTGTGGATTAATCAGTAGGCGTGGCTTGCGATCTCCCAAAGTAATCGCTGATTCAATGGTGACGATATCGGTAATTTGTTTGCCACTACCCAGCCAGATACGACTTCTCTCTAATACGCTGCGGCCAAATAATTTCCAATGCTCAATCGCCAGATCATCAAGTTCTTTTTCACTGAGAGTGGGAAAGCACAAACGTAAATTAGTCTTGACTACGTGGGTGCGGCTGTTTGGAATATGGGCGGCAAGCCAGCCCAGGCCGTAGCCCACATGGATGGTGATCGTATAAGGCAGAAAGGCAAAGAGACGCAAAAGACTGAGCGCCAAGAAATTGAAGAGGTTTTGTAACCAGGTCATTTCAAAAATGATAACGAATTTATTTAATTTCTTGGAGGCAATTCTGCACCGGCGGGATGCTTATAGCGGTTGTATGACCAAATAAATTGTTCTGGCGCAACCAGAACTGCATTTTCAATTGCAACGTTGAGTTCTGCGGCGGCAAGATTGGCATCTTCAGATAAAGGCGCAAGACGAGTAGCCTGCATGAGCCATCCTTGGCCAATACCTTTGCGCTTAGCGGTAAACATGACTACTGGCGTGTTATTCCTATTGGCTAGGCGCGCCGGTAATGGCGTTGTGTATGCAGGACGCCCAAAGAATGGGACCCAAACACCTTCGCCACCACTAGGCACTTGATCTGGAAGAATGCCAATCGCTTCGCCTCGGGTGAGCGCTCTAGTCATTTGGCGCACGCCATTGAGGTTGGTCGGCACGAAATGCATATTCGGATAGGCGCGACCTTCTTCTACTACTTCATTGAGCCATTCTTGGCGTGAAGGTCGATAGAGAATCGTTGCTGGGAAATGCTGTGCGAGAACACGTGGAATGATCTCAAAGCCACCAAGGTGAGGAGTCAGCATCACTAAGCCGTGCCCTTCGCCGATCGCCGCCTCAACCACATCCCAGTTTTGCACTTCCACTAATTTCAGTGCTTTTGCAGGGTTGCGCCAAATCCACAAGCTATCTGAAAACAGCATTCCAGAGGCCCTTACTGCATCCCAAAGCTTGAATGGCAGGCCCCGTGCGTCAACTACTGCTTCGTATTGGGATTTAAAGAGTGAGCGATATTGCTTGGAGCCAAGGTAAGCCAGCATGCCTAAAAAGGCCCCAATCACTTGCACTAGCGCAAGAGGAAGCACGGCAATCGCATTAAGGCAGAGCTTGAGAAGGAGTGTTCGCACCCCCTAATGATATTCAATGCCGCTCTCAGTGTGTGGATTTCAGCATGCCTTGCTGAATTAGGCATTTTTCGGATAGAATCCATCCATCGCTGAGTTAAGGCAACTTGCAGGGCGATTCATAAATTCTGCTAAAGCGTCGCCGTTGTAGTTCCTGGCACGTCGAGTTGTCCCAATGATCGTGTTAATTATTAAAGGAATATGCAATGGCAAATGATTACTTCTTTACCTCAGAATCCGTTTCTGAAGGTCACCCCGATAAAGTAGCAGACCAAATCTCTGATTCGATTCTTGATGCCATCTTGGCTCAAGATCCTACTGCACGTGTTGCAGCAGAAACTTTGTGTAACACCGGTTTAGTCGTTTTGGCTGGTGAAATCACTACAAACGCCAACGTTGACTACATCCAAGTTGCTCGCAATACTTTGCGTGAAATTGGTTACGACAACACTGACTATGGTATCGACTACAAAGGTTGTGCAGTATTGGTTGCTTACGACAAGCAAAGCCCTGATATCGCTCAAGGTGTTGATAAAGCCCATGATGACGGCTTGGATCAAGGCGCTGGTGACCAAGGCCTCATGTTTGGTTACGCTTGTGATGAAACTGCAGAGCTCATGCCTTTGCCAATTCACTTGTCACACCGCTTGGTTGAGCGTCAATCACAGTTGCGTCGCGATGGCCGTTTGAACTGGTTGCGCCCGGATGCAAAGTCACAAGTGACCTTGCGCTATGTGGATGGCAAGCCGGATTCTATTGATACTGTTGTGTTGTCTACTCAACACGATGAAGAAATTTCTCTCGAAAAATTACGTGAAGCAGTCATTGAAGAAATCATCAAACCAGTATTGCCTAAGCATTTGATCAAAGGCGCTATTAATTTCTTGGTAAACCCAACTGGACGTTTTGTTATCGGCGGCCCACAGGGCGATTGTGGTTTAACTGGTCGCAAAATTATTGTGGACACCTACGGTGGTGCAGCTCCTCACGGCGGCGGCGCTTTCTCTGGTAAAGATCCATCTAAGGTTGACCGTTCTGCTGCATACGCTGGACGTTATGTTGCGAAGAACGTAGTTGCTGCTGGTTTGGCAAGCAAGTGCTTGATTCAGATCTCCTATGCGATTGGTGTTGCTAAACCAACCTCAGTCATGGTGAGCACTTTTGGTACTGGCAAGATTTCGGATGAGAAGATTGCTCAATTGGTTTCTGAGCACTTTGACTTGCGTCCAAAAGGTATCGTGAAGATGCTTAACCTCTTGCGCCCAATTTATAAAAAGACTGCTGCTTATGGCCACTTTGGTCGTGAAGAGCCAGAATTTACTTGGGAGCAAACAGATAAAGCGGCTGCATTACGTGCGGCAGCAGGTCTGTAAGTAGGAAATACGCAGTTTGTAGGTGTATTGAGGCGAAATATGCCGTAATTGTTTACAATTACGGCATACCTTCAAGGAGCGTTGCAAGGAATGCTGAGACCCAGCACTTCCCCAGGCTTGAAGGGAGTGGGCTCTAAGGTAACCCCCGGAGTTTGCTAATTGCAACCGCGCTCGCTAACCCATGATTCAATGGCTAGCGAGTTTTTACTCCAGCATTGGATCGTATTTAGCTGGAGCATTAATGAATACCGTTTCTGATTTAAATAACTTTGTAGCAACTCGTTGCGCAATCGCTGATATCTCTTTGGCTGACTTTGGTCGCAAAGAAATCGCCATTGCTGAAACCGAGATGCCAGGCTTAATCGCCATTCGTGATGAATTTGCTGCTCAACAGCCATTGCGTGGCGCACGCATTACTGGTTCATTGCACATGACCATTCAAACTGCAGTATTGATCGAGACGCTAGAGGCACTCGGTGCTGAAGTTCAATGGGCATCTTGCAATATTTTCTCTACACAAGACCATGCTGCTGCAGCCATTGCTGCTAACGGCACGCCAGTATTTGCTATTAAAGGCGAAACCCTTGAGCAGTATTGGGACTTTACTCACCGCATTTTTGAGTGGGCTGATGGCGGCTACACCAATATGATTTTGGATGATGGTGGCGATGCTACTTTGTTGTTGCACCTTGGAGCGCGCGCTGAGAAAGATCAAGCTTGCTTGAACAATCCAACTAGCGAAGAAGAAACTATTTTGTTTGCTGCTATCAAGAAAAAATTGGCACAAGATCCAACTTGGTACTCAACACGCTTAGAAAAAGTTAAGGGTGTTACAGAAGAAACGACTACTGGCGTACATCGCCTGTATCAAATGTTTGCTAAGGGCGATTTGAAATTCCCGGCAATCAACGTAAATGACTCTGTTACTAAGAGCAAGTTCGATAACCTCTATGGTTGCCGTGAGTCTTTGGTAGATGCGATCAAGCGTGCGACTGACGTGATGGTGGCTGGCAAGGTCGCTGTGGTTTGTGGTTATGGTGATGTGGGTAAGGGTTCAGCTCAAGCATTGCGTGCTTTATCAGCTCAGGTTTGGGTGACTGAAGTAGACCCAATCTGCGCATTGCAAGCTGCAATGGAAGGCTACCGTGTTGTGACGATGGATTACGCTGCTGATAAAGCGGACATCTTTGTTTCTGCAACAGGCAACTACCATGTGATTACACATGACCACATGGCTAAGATGAAGAATCAAGCCATCGTTTGTAATATTGGCCACTTTGATAATGAGATTGATGTTGCTGGTATTGAGAAATACAAGTGGGAAGAAATCAAGCCACAAGTTGACCATGTGATTTTCCCAGCTGCCAATGGCAAGCCTGAAAAGCGCATCATTATTTTGGCTAAAGGTCGTTTGGTTAACCTGGGTTGCGGCACAGGACATCCTTCATATGTCATGAGCTCTTCATTTGCAAACCAAGTGATTGCGCAGATCGAATTGTGGAATGCAGTAGGAACAGATAAATACCCAGTCGGCGTTTACACATTGCCTAAGCATTTGGATGAGAAGGTTGCACGCTTACAGCTCAAGACTCTCAATGCAGAGTTAACTGTGTTGTCAGATCAGCAAGCTTCTTACATTGGCGTAACGAAGGAAGGCCCATACAAGGCTGACCATTACCGTTATTAATCCAGTCACATAGAAACCTAGGCCCAAAATCATGGAATTAAGCGTTGAATTCTTTCCTCCAAAAACACCTGAAGGTGAGACTAAGTTGCATCTTGTGCGTGAGCGTTTTAGTGAAACACTCAAGCCAGCGTTTTATTCCGTGACCTTTGGCGCCGGCGGCTCTACTCAGTCCGGTACTTTAAAAGTGGTGAGTGACATTCACGCTGCTGGTGCGGCTGTTGCTCCTCACTTGTCTTGTGTTGGTAGCTCACGTGAAAGCGTGCGCGAGATGCTCAAGCAATATCAAGCCTTAGGTGTGAAGCGCATTGTGGCTTTGCGCGGTGACTTGCCATCTGGCATGGGTCAGTATGGCGAGTTTCATCATGCCAATGAATTGGTGGAATTTATTCGCTCAGAAACAGGCGATTGGTTTCATATTGATGTAGCTGCTTATCCAGAAACGCATCCACAGGCGAAGTCACCTGCTAGTGATATCGATTTCTTTGTGCAAAAGATGAAGGCGGGCGCTAACTCCGCGGTTACTCAGTATTTTTACAACAGCGATGCTTACTTCCGCTTCGTAGACGAGGCTTATGAATTAGGTGTTACACAGCCAATTATTGCCGGCATTATGCCGATTACCAATAGCAGCCAATTATTACGATTCTCTGATGCCTGTGGCGCAGAAATTCCACGCTGGATTCGTTTACGCCTTCAATCCTACGGTGATGACGTCGCGTCTATTCGTGCATTTGGTGAAGAAGTGGTGACCGACTTGTGCGATCAGTTGTTAACTGCTGGCGCACCTGGAATTCATTTCTACTCGCTAAATCAGGCTGATGCAGTTTTAGCGATTGCAGACAATTTGGATTTAACGAAGTAAATCAAATAAGTAAGCCAGACTCCGTCAACAGCATATCCAGGGGCTCGTCATGTGTTTGAGCAGCCCATTGAGAATCATCTAATTTTTGCCAATCAAATCCAACCCCCATGCAAATGAGGTTTGGATTGTCTTTTCGCAGCTGGGCTAGTGTTCGATCAAAATACCCGCCACCATAGCCTAGGCGCCAGTAGTGTGCTTTACCGCTCACAACAGAGCTAGACCAGCCTACGCAGGGAATCAGGATGCAGTCGGGAATGAGTTGTGGCCTGGCAGTGTTTTCTGGGCTGGGCTCAGGAACGCCGTGAGCGCTTGGAATTAATACATCTCCCTCTTGCCACTCGTAGAATTCAAGATGCTTATCCGGGCGTGCATAGGGCAGCGCTAAGCGACGCTGAGGGACATTCTTCATCCAGCTTAATAAAGTGGGGCGTAAATCAATTTCATCTTGAATGGGCCAATAAAGGGCGATTGAGCGAATGGATTTGCCTTCATTTGCTAAAAAATGATTGAGGCCTGCAATCAAGCCCGCTTCTACAGAAGCATGGCCATTCCCAGCAGCAATTTCTTTGCGTTGTTTTAATAAATCTTGGCGAAGAGTTTTTGGTGAATTACCGTGCATATCAACCATTATCAGGCGAAAATTAAAGGATATAGTAATCAATTACTGCAAGGTCTCTAGCCTTGCAAATAGAGATAGGGTTGAGTCGGAAGAATGAAGTTTGTAACAGTAAACAGCAAATATCTTGAGTGGGCCAAAATTCTGGTTTTGGGCCTAGCGTTAGGCGCGTCCAATTCCTATGCTGAAAAGCTGAAGAAGCCAAGCCTGCCCAAGTCCTATGAAAGCAAAGCTGCCCCAGCTGAAATTACCGATACCGATCGGATGTTTGTCGATTTGCGCGAAGCTGCAAAGAAGAATGATGTATTTCGTACTCAGCAACTTTCATCGAATCTAGTCAACTATCCATTTGATGACTATGTAGCCTACTTCCGTATCAAGCCACAGTTATTTGATAGTGCTGGCGGCGCGCGTAATGACTATGGTGCAGATGCTCAAGTAGTCGCGTTCTTAAATCAATATCAAGGCACAGCATTGGCTGACCGTATGCGCAATGATTGGTTATTGGTTTTGGGTAAGCGTAGGGACTGGGCACGCTTTGATGTGGAGTACGCTAAGTTTGTATTGGATGACGATACACAAGTGAAGTGCTATTCCCTGCTATCAAAATTATCACAAGGCGAAAACCCAACTAAATTAGCGATTGATTCTCGAGCAGTGTTGCTTGACCCAAGTTATTTTGGACAAGCATGTCAAGAATTGGTTCCATCTTTGGTGGCCGCAGGTGGCATGTCCCCGAGTGAGGCTAAAGCTATTGGGCGTGCGGCTAGCGAGAGGGGCTATGACACGATGGCACGTCGCCTTGGCGGTGAAGATCCGATCGCAGATATTGTTAAGGCTGTAAAAGCTGATCCATCAAAGGCCTATCGCGACTTTTCTCAAAACGCTTCACGCTATAGCAAAGAAAACCAAGCCGTTGCTTGGGGCGTGATCGGACAATTTTTAGCCAAAAAATTAGATCCCAATGCGGATGATGCCTATCGCTTACAGCAAGAGCTGGGCTATAACGAACTCCTTTCGGTCGAATCACAAGAGTGGAAAGTGCGCGCAGGCTTGCGCGCTAAAGATTGGGCTCTAGTTAAAAATGCGATTGATGGCATGAACCCAGCGGTGCGGGCTAAAGATCCCGCATGGACCTATTGGTATGGTCGTGCGCTCAAAGCTGAAGGGCAGGACGCAAAGGCCAAAGACAGTTTTGAAATAATTGCGGATCAATATAACTTCTACGGCCAGCTTGCGCGTGAAGAATTAGGCAAATCTAATAATGCGCCTGCTAAAACGAAAGTGACTGAGCAGGAGATAGATGCAATGGCCAGCCGCAAGGGCTTTATTCGTGGTGAGCGCTTGTATTCCATGAATCTTCGCTTCGAAGGTAATCGTGAATGGAATTGGGAATTACGCAATATGACCGACAAGCAGTTGTTAGCAGCTGCCGAATATGCAAAACGAATCAATTTATATGACCGTGTCGTTAACACTGCCGATCGTACCAAGCAAGAGCATGACTTTAGCTTGCGCTACCCAACTCCGTACAAAGAAGAGCTATCTCCAATTGCGCGTCAAATAGATCTCAATCTTGCTTGGGCTTACGGCTTAATTCGTCAAGAGTCACGCTTCATTATGAATGCTGCCTCTTCTGTGGGTGCATCTGGCTTAATGCAGGTGATGCCGAATACTGCAAAGTACGTAGCTAAGAAAATTGGGATGCCCAATTACACCAATGACAAATTGAGTGATATGAATACCAATTTAACTTTAGGTAGTAATTATTTAAATATGGTTTTGATCGATTTAGATGGGTCTTGGGTTTTGGCCTCTGCAGCCTATAACGCAGGCCCTTCGCGCTCAAAGGCTTGGCGGGAAAAATTATCTGGCCCTACAGAGGGTGCTATTTTTGCTGAAACTATTCCGTTTACTGAGACACGTGTGTACGTGAAGAATGTGCTCTCTAATGCAAATTACTATTCATCGGTGATGAGTGGTCAGCCACAATCTTTAAAACAGCGCCTAGGTGTCATTACACCGAAGGCTGCTACTCAATCTGAGCTTCCTTAAACAATCAAACACCGAGCTAAGCAAAGAAAGCTTCCTATGAAATATGACATCCTTCTAATCGGTGGCAATGGATTTGTGGGGCGAGTGATTGCTGCGCAACTTCAACTAGCGGGTTATTCTGTATTAGTTCCAACAGGCCATTTAGGTGCCGCGCGTGAATTACGCATGTTGCCCAAGGTACATGTCGAAGAGGCTGATGTTCATGAGTTTGATGAGCTGCAGAGCCTTTGTGAGCGCATTAAGAAAAATGGTGCCGTGATCAATTTGGTCGGAGTACTGCACGATAAGCCGGCTAAGCCTTATGGAAAGGTATTTAAAGCTGCGCATGTGGAGCTGCCTAAAAACATTATTACGGCAATGCAGCTCCATGGCTTAAAGCGCTATTTACATATGAGCGCATTGGGTGCCGACTCTCATGGTCCATCGATGTACCAGCGCAGCAAAGGTGATGGCGAGGCTGCAGTCAAGGCCAGCAATTTAGATTGGACTATCTTTAGGCCTTCAGTCATTTTTGGGGCGCAGGATCAATTTATTAATTTGTTTTCTAAGTTGACTAAGTTGTTTCCAGCTATGCCTTTGGCAAATTCCCAGGCGCAGTTTCAGCCGGTGAGCGCAGATGATGTTGCAAGTGCATTTGTTAAATCCTTATCGATGCCTCAAACAATTCGTCAGTCCTATGACTTGGTTGGCCCAACGGTTTACACCATGAAAGAGATTGTTGAGTTTGCCGCTCGTAAGGCTAAAACCTCGTGCCTCATCATTCCCGTGCCAGCTTTTGTGGGTTATCTACAGGCATTGGCATTCGAATTCTTGCCAGGTCCTACATTGATGTCTCGTGACAATATTGCATCTATGCAAGTACCCAATACTTTGCCAGCGAATAGTGTTGATGCGTTGCCGGAAGTATTCAAAATGAGTCGTCGCAGCCTAGAGGGCATGCAGTAATGAAAATCTACGCAGTAGGCGGAGCCATTAGGGACACCCTCATGGGCTTGCCTTTGCACGACATTGATTATGTTGTGGTGGGTTCCAGCGTAGATGAGATGATTGCTAAGGGCTTTCGTCCCGTAGGCAAAGATTTCCCAGTGTTTTTGCATCCAGAGACGCAGGCTGAATATGCGCTGGCGCGTACTGAGCGCAAGACTGGTAAAGGCTATAAAGGCTTTAACTTCCATGCCGATCCTTCCGTCACTCTGGAGCAAGACTTAGAGCGTCGTGATTTAACAATCAATGCAATGGCGCAAGAAGTGGGCGCTGATGGAAAGCAATTCGGCCCTATTATTGATCCTTATAACGGTCAAGAAGATTTGGCTGCCAAAGTATTTCGTCATGTGTCAGATGCATTTGCAGAAGATCCATTGCGACTCCTGCGTATTGCTCGCTTTGCTGCACGCTTTCCTGAATTTAGTGTTGCTCCTGAAACGCTCAGCGCCCTAAAGGCAATTGTCCAATCAGGTGAGCTAAATGCTTTATCGGCGGAGCGTATTTGGCAGGAATTAGCCAGGGGCTTAGTTGCTTCTAAGCCGATGCGCTTATTTCAGGTTTTATTGGATGCCGGTGCTGCCAGAACGATACTGGGACCTTCATTGACCACCCAACTGTCTGAAGAGTCGTTTCGTGAAGAGCTCATCGCGTATTTTTCCTTAGCTGGAAATAGTATTGAAGAGCGCTGCGCAATTGCCTTAATGAATTTGCCCGCAAATGAAATTCGTTCATGGGCTGAATGTGTGCGCATGCCAATTGATGTGCGAGATTTCAGTGAAATATTCAGCGATCTTAGGGCCTTGATAAACAAGTATCCCAATGCTTCTTATCAGGCGGTTGACGTTTTGAATTGGTTCAACCGTGCAGATGTTTGGCGTAAGCCAGATCGAGCACAAGCACTTTTGAATCTTGCGGATAAATTGGGAATGCCTGTTTCCCCTTTGATCAATGCAATGCGTACTACTCAAGCCATCAATACAGCCGAAATTATTGCTGGCGTAGCTGCAGAAGATCGATCCAACGGCGAGCGGATTGGCAGCGCATTTGAATCTGCCAGGTTGTCTGCAATTACTATGGCTCTAGCTTCTTAAAACGAGCGCTTACAGCCTATTTCTGCCGCGTAGGCCCGGCAGATCTTCGAGTACATATCCCGGTAGCAAACTTTCTAATTTCTTTGAAAATGCAAAAGCTTTAAAGAGTTCGCCCATCTCTGCTTCAGACAATAATTTTTGCAAAGAATTGGAGATCGGCAGGAAGGTTTCTGGATCACTTGGGTCGCCAATTTCTAAAGCAATGTCACCAATGCCAGCATCTAATAAATACGCAGCCTGGTTGGTAAGGTATACATCATCCACATTTTCAGCCAACGCGCTACGAGCAATTTGGGACCATTCAACGTGCGTTGTTAAATCGCAAAGACCAGGTAGATGAAATGGATCTTGAATTGCATGGTGGCGATGATGGGCCATGAGGGTGCCCTCAAGCCTTTGCGGGTGATAGTACTCGCTCTCAGGAAATCCATAGTCAAACGTGAGGAATAGGCCAGCATCTAAATGTTTTGCAACTTGTTGCATCCATGCATTTGCTGGCGCGTGTAGTTCGGTGACATAACCTTCAGAGAAGTTGCCGCTGAGAAGGCTTTCAGGAAGTAATTGTTGTTCGACTGGAGGGCCTACTTTCCAGATCAGTTTGTCATTCTCAAATGCAACACCGTACCAATACCAAAATCCATTTTGATAAATGATGGCATCACAAGGAATCGCATCAATCACTTCGTTGGCCAGAATGATGCCTTTGAAATTTTCGGGTAACTCCGTTAACCAATTGCATTGGGTCTTAAGATGAAGTTGTCCAACAGTATTTCTAATTCTTTCTTGTTGGCGCTGTGCTAAGTCTGGTGAAATTTCGATAATGTCGTAACGATCCAAATGAAAGCCAAGATCATTGAGGCGGGTCAGTATTGAGGTAGCAAGATTTCCTGTCCCAGCGCCAAACTCCAAGATTTGAGTGGGAAGGCCTTTTTCCTTGAGTCCCTCAAGTACCGGTAGGAGAGTGGAGCAAATGGCTGCGCCAAAGAGAGGGCTTAATTCAGGGGCAGTAGTGAAATCGCCGCCGGCACCTAATTTGTGAGCGCCAGCGCTGTAATAGCCCATGCCGGGCTCATATAAAGCCATCTCCATATAGCGAGAGAATGTCAGCCAGCCGCCCTGTAAGGCGATTTGAGAGGCTATTTGGGCCTTTAGAAGTGCACTATGCTCCGTTTCAAGGCTGGTCAAGGTAATATCCATAGCTCGCTAGTCTAAGAGAATTTAATTGAACCCTAGTTCAACGCCCCCATCCCAGCAAGGAAAAGCAGTTTTAGTGACTGGCGCCGCCAAGCGCCTGGGTCGAGAAATTGCCTTGCAGTTTGCCCGTCAGGGCTGGGATGTTGCCGTTCATTATGGGCGATCTGAGCAAGAGGCCCAAGAAACCATCAGAGAAATCGAAATGATGGGTGTGAAAGCCCAAGCTTTCCAGGCGGACTTGGCTGATGAGGCTGCCACTAAAAATCTTTTTTTGGCTGTCAGCAAGATATTCCCTAATTTGGCCTGCTTAGTAAATAGCGCGTCTATCTTTGAATATGACCGCGCGAACTCCGGTACCCCGTTAAGTGGAAAAAGTTTGCAAGACCATATGCAAGTCAATTTAACCGCGCCAATTTTGCTATCTCAGCAGATGTTTGAGTTTCAAAAAAGTAAGCCAAATACATTTGGTGTAATTCCAGCGGTAATTCAATTGTTAGATCAAAAGTTGATTAATCTCAATCCAGATTATTTGTCCTACACATTATCTAAAGCAGCGCTACTTTCTTCTGTTGAATTATTGGCAATGGATTTCGCGCCCCATCTGCGTGTAGTCGGATTAGCACCAGGAATCTCTTTGCCATCAGGCGATCAAACAATGGATGGTTTTTCCAAAGCACATCAAATGACGCCACTGGGAAGATCCTCAACACCAGCAGATATTGCAAAGGCAGCCGTATTTTTGGCGGACTCTAGCGCCATCACCGGAACCACCTTATATGTGGACGGCGGGCAACATTTATTGCCATCATCACGTGATGTGATGTTCAAAACTAATTAAGTATTTTTAAAAAGCAAACATACATGCACGCTATTCTTTCTCATCCCGCTCTTGTTGACTGTCGCCGTTTATTTCTCCGGGACTATGAGATTTATATCAACATCGGAGTTCATGACTTTGAGAAAAAAGCAGAGCAGCGCGTCATCCTCAATGTGGACTTATATATTCCCCTTGATATGAATACGCCAACGAATGATCAGTTGGATGAAGTAGTGGATTACGACTTCATGCGCGAAACTATTAAGGCTCGGGCCTTTCAGGGGCATATTCATTTGCAGGAAACCTTCTGCGATGACATCGTGACGGCAATGTTGCTTCACCCAAAGGTGTTGGCTGCGCGTGTAAGTACGGCTAAGCCAGATGTCTATCCAGATTGCCACTCGGTAGGCGTTGAAGTATTTCGTATCAAGACTTCTTAAATAGAATTTAGAAAAGAACTCTTATGGGCGATATTCGTAAAGTTGTCTTCGAAGAAAACAAGCTAGAGAAGAAACTCTGCCGCTTGGTAGGTCAGGCCATTGGTGACTTTGGCATGATTGAAGATGGTGACAAAGTGATGGTGTGTGTATCGGGCGGTAAAGATAGCTATGCCATGCTCGATATTCTGATGAAGCTGCGTGAGCGTGCACCAATCAATTTTGAAATTATTGCGGTGAACTTAGATCAGAAGCAGCCTAATTTCCCCGCCGAAATCTTGCCTAATTACTTGAAGAAATTAGGTGTTCAGTATCACATCGAAGAACAAGATACTTACAGCATTGTGAAGCGTGTGATTCCCGAAGGGAAAACCACTTGTGGATTGTGCTCACGGTTGCGTCGCGGCATTTTGTATCGTGTTGCCGATGAGTTGGGTGCTACGAAGATTGCTTTAGGCCATCACCGTGATGACATTCTAGAAACTTTGATGCTCAATATGTTTTATGCGGGCAAGCTAAAAGGGATGCCGCCCAAGTTGCGCTCAGATGATGGCAAGCATATTGTGATTCGCCCCTTGGCATATGTCCCTGAGAAACTGCTTGAACGTTATGCGGCAGATATGAACTTCCCGATTATTCCTTGTGATTTATGTGGAAGTCAGCCCAATTTGCAGCGCCAGGTCATGAAAGAAATGCTGCGCGATTGGGAAAGGAAGCATCCAGGTCGAGTGGAGAACTTGTTCCGCTCTATGCATCACATCGTCCCATCCCATTTGATGGATGGTGAAGCCTTTGATTTCAAAAATCTGGAGATTTCCACCGAGTTAGCGGGTATTGCTGCTAGATCTTCTGGCGACAGGGCAATTGATGAGGCTGAATTGGATGAATTAGCCTGTGGAACCATGATTCAGGGGACTTATAATCCCCCTTTATGAATATCGTCATTTTGGCTGCTGGGCAAGGAAAGCGGATGAAATCCGCTCTGCCCAAGGTCCTGCAAACTCTCGCAGGCAAACCCCTGCTCCAACACGTTCTCAATACCGCTCTTTCGCTACAGGATAAGAAGGCTAAATCTGGCCCCGTTGTAGTGATTGGTCATGGCGCAGCAGATGTAAAAACATTCTTGCTAAACACAAGCAAGGAAGATCCAAGCTTTGGCAAAGTAAGCACTGCGCTGCAAGCGGAACAAAAAGGAACAGGTCACGCGCTATTGCAAGCCCTGCCTAAATTAGATCTTCAAGAGCCAACCTTAGTTTTGTATGGCGATGTTCCCCTCACTACAAAAAAGACGCTAGCCAAATTAGCGAAGTTAGCTGATGGTGTTCGCGGTCAAGACAGTGCACTTGCGCTCCTCACACAAAACCTTGCCAATCCAACTGGATATGGCCGGATTGTTCGTGATGCTGACGGCTCTGTAAAAGAGATTGTTGAAGAGAAAGATGCAACGCCAGCGCAAAAATCGATTCAAGAAATTAACACCGGCATCATGGTATTGCCAACGAACTCATTAAAGAAGTGGCTCAAGTCTTTACGCGCCAGCAATGCACAAGGCGAGTACTACTTGACTGACGTGATTGCTATGGCTGTTAAAGATGGCGTGCCGATTCGAACAACGCAAGCTGATGATGAGTTTGAAACTATTGGTGTCAATAGTCGTGATCAACTTGCTGCATTAGAGCGTGTACACCAACTCAATAATGCTTATCAATTAATGGATGCAGGCGTATCGCTTGCTGATCCTGCGCGTATTGATGTACGTGGCACCTTAGAGTGCGGCACTGATGTATCAATTGATGTTGGTTGTGTATTTGAAGGTTGTGTAACTCTAGATGCTGGTACTAAGGTTGGACCATATTGCGTGATTCGCAATAGCGTGATCGGCAAAGGCGTTTCTATTTATGCATATAGCCATGTGGACGGCGCAAAAGTGGGCAATCAATCATTAATTGGCCCTTATGCTCGTTTGCGTCCTGGCGCAGATTTATCAAACGATGTACATATTGGTAATTTCGTAGAAGTGAAGAACAGCAAAATTGCCGCTAATAGCAAAGCCAATCATTTGGCTTATGTTGGCGACTCTATTGTTGGCTCCAGAGTCAACATTGGTGCTGGCACTATTACTTGTAACTACGATGGCGTTAACAAACACCAGACCATTATTGAGGATGATGTCTTCATTGGCTCGGATACTCAGTTGGTTGCACCTGTGCGTGTTGGTCGTGGCGCCACATTGGGTGCGGGAACAACTTTGACTAAAGATGCTCCTGCCAATCAACTGACTGTATCTCGAGCAAAACAAATTTCCTTACAGTGGCAGCGCCCTGTCAAGCAAGAAAAGAAACCAGTAAAAAAAGCAGCATCAAAGACGGCTGTGAAGAAGGCCGTCAAGAAGCCGGTTAAGAAAACTGCAAAGGGTAAAAAATAATGTGCGGTATTGTTGGTGCGGCCTCCCATAAAAATATTGTTGATGTTTTGGTTGAGGGTTTACGCCGTCTAGAGTACCGTGGTTATGATTCTTGTGGTTTTGCGGTCATTAATGGTGAGGATGCCAAGCATCCCATCGAAAGAGCTCGAACTACTGCACGTGTTTCTGAATTAGGTGAGCAAGGTAAAGATTTTTTCGGCACCTTGGGTATTGCGCACACACGTTGGGCTACCCACGGTAAGCCAGATACCCAAAATGCACACCCACATACTTCAAACGATTTAATTGCAGTCGTACATAACGGCATTATTGAGAACTATGAAGTTCTGCGCTCAGATTTAAAGGCTGCTGGATATGTGTTTACCTCTGAAACAGATACTGAAGTTATCGCCCATTTAATTCACCAGCAATATGTTGCTAGTGGCCAAAAAGATATTGCAGCATCGGTAAGAGCGGTGCTCCCTCAATTGCATGGCGCATACGCTATTGGCGTTATCTCTCAAGATAATCCAAGCATTTTAGTAGGCGCCCGCGTTGGATCTCCTTTGGTGGTTGCTATTGGTGATCATGAGCACTTTTTGGCTTCTGATGCTTTGGCATTGGCAGGACGCGCTCATTCCATGATGTATTTGGAAGAAGGTGATGTAGCTGTTCTCAAGGCTGATTCCGTTGAGGTAACTGATCAAGCTGGTAAGGTCGCCCAAAGAGAGTTGAAGCCTATGCCAGCTCAAGCTGACTCAGTTGATCTCGGCCCTTATCAGCATTACATGCAAAAAGAAATCTTTGAGCAGCCTGGAGCAATTGGCGACACGCTTGCTAATATCGCTGACTTTGGCCCTGAACTATTTGAAGCTAAGCCAGAAGACTGGAGAGCTTTCGAGCAGATTTTAATATTGGCATGTGGCACGAGTTATTACTCTGCATGTGTTGCTAAATATTGGTTAGAAGATATTGCTGGCATTCCGACTCAAGTAGAAATTGCTAGTGAGTATCGCTATCGCACCACTGTGCCTAATCCAAAAACACTTATTGTGGTGGTTTCACAATCTGGTGAGACAGCAGATACTTTGGCGGCATTGCGTCATGCTAAGAGTTTGGGTCACCGCTTTACTTTGGCTATATGCAACGTGGCTAGTAGTGCCATGGTTCGTGAAACCGATTGGCATTTCTTGACCAAGGCAGGTGCTGAAATTGGAGTGGCTTCAACGAAGGCATTTACTACGCAGCTTTTAGCGCTTTATCTCTTAGCGGTTTCGATTGCTAAACGCGATGGCAGAATATCCCCTGAAAAAGAAAAAGAGTTACTGCGTGACTTGCGTCACCTACCGAAAGCACTTCATGCAGTACTAGCGCTTGAGCCACAAATTATTGCTTGGAGCGAGGCATTTTCTAAATGTGAAAATGCCCTATTCCTTGGCCGTGGAATGCACTATCCAATTGCGCTTGAAGGCGCATTAAAGCTCAAAGAGATTTCTTATATTCATGCTGAAGCTTATCCAGCAGGTGAGTTAAAGCATGGGCCGCTTGCTCTAGTTACAGACAAGATGCCGGTTGTTACTGTTGCACCTAATGACGTCTTATTGGAGAAACTCAAATCCAACATGCAAGAAGTCAAAGCGCGTGGTGGCAAACTTTATGTTTTTGCTGATCAAGATACTCACATCTCAAGTAGCGAAGGCATCAATGTCATCAAGCTGCCTGAGCACTATGGCAACCTCTCACCAATATTGCATGTAGTTCCCCTACAGCTATTGGCTTATCACACAGCCTGCGCACGCGGCACTGATGTTGATAAACCCAGGAACCTGGCGAAGAGCGTTACGGTCGAATAATTTTTTACTTGTTTGACTTTCATCTAAAGTTGTGGACAAAATTCAGTAGGTAAATCAGGGCTTTACGAAGCCCTGATTGCATTTCTGTGTTCAAATAACTCTTGTAAAAGAGGATATTTATTGCAACCCATGTTTCTGTCGATGCCCCGTCTTTCAGGTTTGAAATTGCTTCCGCTGATTTGTGCGCTAGCTCTCTCTGCATGCGCGGTCGGCCCAGACTTTAAGCAACCCGAGGCGCCCAAGACTTCTTCCTATACAGAAACCCCTGTAGCTAAGAAGCTCACTACCGCACCTGGAGTACCGGGCGGCACAGATCAAGAGTTTGTTGAAGGCGCAGATATTGAAGCGCAATGGTGGGAGCTTTATAAATCCCCTGAACTTGATGCGTTGATTAAAAGAGCGCTTGAGCAAAATCCAAATTTAGGCGCAGCCGATGCAGCATTGCGTGCTGCCCAAGAAAACGTCAACGCACAAATTGGCGGCCAATATTTTCCGGCAATTGGCCTTGGTGCAAATGCCATAAGACAAAAACAACCTTCAGCTGTGTACGGCATGAACTATGGTTCCGATACTTATAACCTCTACAACACTTCAGTCAATGTAACTTATAAGTTAGATGTCTTTGGTGGAGCTCGGAGAGCGGTTGAAGGTGCGCGCGCACAAGCAGAGGTTGCGCAGTTTCAATTAGAGGGTGCTTATCTTTCGTTGACAGCTAACGTAGTAACGAGTGCTGTTAAGGAGGCTGCGCTACGTGCACAGATGCAGGCTACAGAAGAAATTCTGAAAGCCCAAACGAATCTTGCTGAGGTAACTGAGAAGCAGTTAATCATTGGTACGGTTTCTAAGGTAGACGTCACATCCCAGCGAACCCTGGTATCAAACTCTCAAGTGGATCTCTTTAATTACGAACGAAATCTTGCATTTGCGCGCAATCAATTAGCAGTGCTAGTAGGTGAGATTCCGAGCAACGCCAATATTGCCAAGTTTGATTTGGCCAATTTGCATTTGCCGGACAAGTTGCCTCTATCAGTTCCATCAAGCTTGGTGCGTCAGCGCCCTGATGTACGGGCAGCTGAAGCCCAGTTAAAGGCTCAAAATGCTTTCGTAGGTGTTGCAACAGCCAATTTATTACCGCAATTTAATATCACGGGATCTATTGGTGCAGCCGCACTGACATCCAATGGACTGTTTGGACCAAACTCTGCGTTATGGAGTTTGGGTGGTGGGATCTTGCAGCCGCTGTTTCAGGGTGGTCAGCTTTTGGCGCAGCGTCGTGGAGCCATTGCTAACTATGAGCAAGCCGCTTTTCAATATCAGGCAACTGTCTTAAATGCATTCCAAGAAGTAGCCAATGCATTGCGTGCACTAGAGACTGGTGCGCAAGCACTCAAAGCAGCATCAGATGCAGAGCGTTATGCCTATGAAACTCTGGACTTAGTGCAGCAACAGTACAAACTCGGTACAGCCAGTTATTTAGCAGTGCTCTATTACCAAAATCAGTATCAGCAAGCAAAAGTAAAATCAGTTGCAGCACAAGCAACTCGCTTCTCAGATACGGCAGCTTTATTTGCAGCATTAGGGGGTGGCTGGTGGAATCGTGAGGGCCCTGCTTTTAAACCAAAAGACATAGCGAACAAAGATCAAAATGAAACTTCTGGAACAAATTAAGAACAAGCTCGTTGCTTTGGTTCTTGCCTTATGGGCATGGCTGCAACGTAAAGCAATTGAATGGAAATTGCGTGAAAGAGCAATTGTGCTTTGGGAAAAGACCAAAGCCTTTTGGGCGCGCATGGGTCAGAAATGGCGTGGTACCAAGGCCCATGAAAAGCTCATGGCAATGGAACCTTTGCAACGTCGTATGACTATCATGCTTTGTGGTGTATTTTTATTATTGGGCCTAATCTTCGCTTTCAATCAGCTGAAGACTTTCATGATTAAGCATTTCATTGCGGGCATGGGATTGCCTCCTGCAACGGTATCCACCCTGGTGATTGCTAATGCAGAATGGCAGCCTAAGTTAACTAGCGTTGGTAATGTGCGCGCATTTAGGGGTGTTGAGCTCAGCACTGAGATTGGCGGCTTAGTACAGACTGTGCCCATTAAGTCAGGTCAAGACGTTAAAGAAGGCGAACTCCTCATTAAATTAAATGATGCATCTGATGTAGCCCAATTAAATTCTTTAAAAGCAATGTCTGACCTAGCTAAAGTCATTAATGAGCGCGATAGACAGCAGTTGGCCATTCAGGCAATTAGTAAGAACGTATTTGATACGAGCGCCGCTGATTCCAAATCTAAGCAAGCGCAGGTTGAGCAGCAAACTGCTTTAGTAGCCAAGAAAAATCTCAAGGCGCCATTTAGTGGTCGTGTAGGTATTGTTTCCATCAACCCAGGACAGTATGTAAACCCTGGCGATAAGCTACTAACGTTACAAACCTTAGACCCTATTTTTGTGGATTTCAACTTACCGCAAAACAATGCTGAACTCATTCAGGTTGGCCAAGAGGTTGAGGTGACTACCGATGCATTTAAGGATGCAAGCTTCACGGGCAAGATTACTGCTGTTAGTCCAAAGGTCGATAGCAATACCCGCAATATTCAAGTCGAGGCGCAACTCGCTAATCCGGATAAGAAAATTCTGCCAGGCATGTTTGCTAATGTGAATATCAAGCTGGGCGATCAAGTGAAATACCTGACCCTACCCCAGACGGCAGTTACCTATAACCCGTATGGCTCGACCATCTTTATTGCAAAACCTACTGGCAAGAAAGATAAGCAAGGCAATCCAGCTCTTGAGGCACAACAGGTATTTGTAACGACTGGATTAACTCGTGGTGATCAAGTGGCCATTTTGAAGGGTGTTGATGAAGGCGCAACGGTGGTTACTAGTGGCCAGCTCAAGCTCAAGAATGGCATGCCACTAATTATTAATAACAAGGTGCAGCCAGCTAATTCACCTGATCCAAAGCCGCAGGAATAAATAGCAGATGAATTGGACTGACATATTCATCCGCAGGCCAGTGCTCTCCATGGTGGTGAGCGCGCTCGTATTGATTTTTGGTCTGAAGGCAATTGGTTCTTTGCCTGTAAATCAATATCCGCAAACGCAAAATGCGATTGTGACCATCACTACGGCTTACTATGGTGCTGATCCTGAAACGATTGCTGGGTTTATTACTCAGCCTCTTGAGGCATCTATAGCTCAGGCGCAAGGTATTGATTACTTATCTTCTGCCAGCGTGAGTGGAGTCTCCACCATTACTGCAACTTTGAAGTTGAACTATGACTCAAACGCTGCATTAACGCAGATACAGACTCAAATTAGTGCGGTAAAAAATCAGTTGCCACCGCAGGCACAACAACCTATTTTGACAGTGCAGGTAGGGCAATCTACTGCTGCGATGTATATGGGTTTCTACAGCGATGACATCGCCAACAATGCTATTACCGACTATCTATTACGAGTTGTAAAGCCAAAGCTGGACTCTGTTGAGGGGGTTCAGAATGCAGAGATTACTGGTGGACGTAAATTTGCCTTGCGCGCCTGGTTGGATCGAGAGAAGATGGCCGGTCTTGGTGTGGGCGCAGATGATGTTTATAACGCAATGTCAGCAAACAATTACTTGTCTGCAGTTGGAAGCACCAAAGGCGAGATGGTCTCGGTTGACTTGGTTGCTGGAACCGACTTGCATACCCTGGATGAGTTTCGCAAGTTAGTCATTAAAAAAGATGGCGTGAATATTGTGTACTTAGACCAAGTGGCCAATGTCACTATGGGTTCTGAGGACTACAACACGAACGTTGCCTTCAGCGGTAAGAGGTCAGTATTTATTGCTATTAAGGTTGCGCCGCAGGCTAACCTATTAGATGTAGCGCAGCGTGTGCGGGATGTTGTGCCAGATATTCAGAAGCAATTACCCATTGGCATGACGGGCAAGATTGTTTATGACTCTACCAAATTTATTACTAGCTCTATTGATGAAGTGGTGTCTACTTTAATAGAGGCCTTGGTGATTGTGACTGTGGTGATCTACCTCTTCTTGGGTAGTGCTCGTGCGGTTGCTGTTCCAGTAATTGCAATGCCTTTATCGCTCATTGGTACTTTCTTCCTCATGCAAGTGCTGGGTTATTCGATTAACTTGCTTACCCTTCTCGCTCTGGTCTTGGCAATTGGATTGGTGGTGGACGATGCCATCATCGTGGTGGAAAACGTTGACCGCCACATGAAAGAAGGCAAGTCACCACTAGAGGCATCTTTAATTGCTGCCCGCGAATTAGGTGGACCTATTTTGGCAATGACGGTAGTGCTGATTGCGGTGTATATCCCGATTGGCTTTCAGGGCGGTTTGACGGGTGCGCTGTTTACTGAGTTTGCCTTTACTTTGGCTAGCGCAGTAGCGGTTTCAGGCTTAATTGCCTTAACACTCTCGCCCATGATGTGTTCTCGCATCTTTACAGAAGAGCAAGAGGCTTCACCTTTTGTACAAAAGATTGATCGTATTTTTGAGAAGGTACATCACAGCTATCAAACCACTTTGCGTGATTTGCTAAGCACTTGGCAGGTCATCATCGTGATGGGTGTCATCTTGCTGGGGGGCGTAGCTTATTTGTATTCAACGGCGCGTGCTGAATTAGCGCCAACAGAAGATCAGGGTATTGTTTTGATGCAAGCATCAGGGCCTCCCAATAGTACTGTGACGCAAATGCAGACTTATGCAGATCAAATCTACGCAATTGCAGCTGCAGAACCAGAATACGAACAGGCTTTCCAGATCACGAGCCCAACTTCGAGCTTTGGCGGTATCTTGCTGAAAGACTGGGGTGAGCGCAGTCGTAACGCAACCAAGTTCCAAGAAGATATGCAGCAAAAATGGAACTCCATTGCAGGTGCACGCGTTGCCGCCTTTCAGTTTCCAGCCCTACCTGGAGCACAAGGCTTGCCTGTGCAGGTTGTTATCAATACAACAGAATCTTATGCAGCGCTAAACGAAGTTTCCCAAGCAGTGCTTGATAAAGCGCGCCGTAGTGGTAATTTCTTCTTCGTGGATTCTGATCTCAAGATTGATAAGCCACAAGATGTTTTAGAGATTGATCGAGAAAAAGTCGCTGCCTTAGGCATGACTCAGCAACAGGTCGGTTCAGCCTTATCTGCTGCTTTAGGCGGTGGATATGTGAATTACTTCTCAGTGGCTGGACGCTCTTATCGTGTGATTCCACAAGTGAAGCAAGTAGATCGTCTCAATCCAGATCAAATATTGGATTACTACATCCGTACGCCAAGTGGCGCGATGGTTCAAGCGCGCACTATCGCAACGATTAAACAAAGAGTGGTGCCGCAGTCTATTAATCACTTCCAGCAATTGAATTCAGCAACGATCTCGGGTGTAAGCACACCATTTATTTCGCAAGCGGATTTATTGGAGTTTATGCGTCAGACTCTGAAAGAGGTTGCCCCTAATGGTTACACCATGGACTATGCAGGGCCATCACGCCAATTTATGGCTGAATCGGGCGGCTTCTTAGTCACCATGTTCTTTGCGATTCTGATTGTGTTCTTGGTGCTCGCAGCACAATTTGAAAGTTTCCGGGATCCGATTGTGATTTTGGTTTCTGTGCCGCTAGCCTTATTTGGTGCCTTGATCTTTATTAATCTGGGATTCACGACCTTAAACGTTTATACCCAAGTTGGCCTGGTCACACTCATGGGCTTAATTAGTAAGCACGGTATTTTGATCGTGGAGTTTGCGAATGAGCTTCAGGAGGCGGGCCGCAGTAAGCTTGATGCTATCGTTGAAGCAAGTAGCGTCCGTTTGCGCCCGATTTTGATGACAACTGCAGCAATGGTTTTAGGCGTATTGCCTCTGGTGATTGCTTCTGGGGCGGGTGCCGCAGGACGCAAATCCATGGGCATTGTGATTTTCACTGGCCTATCAATTGGTACACTGTTTACACTCTTTGTAGTGCCAGCAATGTACTTATTTCTTGGCGCTGATCACCACGCCAAGAAATTTAGGCAGCAGTAAAAAATGAAAGACAGAAAAACTATTTAACGATATTGAGTTCTTTTTCAACAATATCGTTAAAGCAAGTTTCATTTTCTAGGCGTTGCATCCAGGTATCGATATTCTTAAGGGGTGCACGCTCGCCAGTGTGCTGTGGGAAGGTCTGATTTAGAAGAATCCAACGACTGACACACAGGGCTAGAACAATATCTCCAGTCTGAAATTGATTGCCCGCACAATAGCTTTGCTTAGACAATGTTTGATCTAGTAATCCAAGTAGCCGATTGGTTTCTTGATATCCCTTGAGAATGGATTCGTATTTACGTTCTGCCTCTGGTATTCTGGTGAGACCCAGAAATGCAATCCGTAGTGCTGGCCACATCGTGCCCAATTGCCAATCCATCCATTTCTCAGATTCGTACTGAGTCTTAATTTCTGCTGTAAAGCGCCCAGCCTGATCATGCAGACGGGCTAAATAGCGCATGATGGTATTGGATTCCCAAAGCACCACTTCACCATCTTCCAGTGTAGGTACCAAGCCATTTGGGTTGAGATTTAAAAACTCTGGAGTGTTATTGACTCCAAATTGCAGGCCAGCATCGATGCGCTCAAAGTCTTTGCCTTCTTTGAGTCCAAGCTCAGCAAGGCACCACAATACTTTTTGAACGTTAATCGAACTTTTTCGACCCCATAAACGCATCATGGTATTTCCTTACAAAGATGATTTGGTATTAGCTGGCTTTAGTTTCTGTGAAATCGAGACCAACAAATTGGCTGCGCGCAAAAATGAGGGGCTCTCGCTCGGGATGATTTTTTAAGTTAATCACTTTGGCAACAATGATGTTGTGATCACCACCTATGTGAACACAAACAGTTTCACATTCGTAATAAGCTACACAATGATCAATCTGCGTAAGTCCGCTAGCCGCAAGCTTGTGATCAATTCCCTTAAATTGATCGGTCTTCACATTAGCGAAATGCATTGCCAAATTCTCTTGAGAGCGCTCTAGCACATGAATCAGATGTTTCTTGCCAAGCTCAACCCAAGGCATGAGTCTTGAATGCTTCTTGAGACTCCAAAGAATGAGTGGTGGCTCGAGTGAGACAGTGTTGAAGGAGCTAATCGTAATGCCGTGAGAATTATTTTCCTCATCCAAGCAAGTGATAACAGTGACCCCAGTTGCAAATGATGCGAAACCTTTGCGCAGCTCTTGTGAGGTAAACGGGGTCATTAGTCTTTACTTATTTAGCTTCAGCTTTTGCTGTAGCGGTCAGTGTTGTGCCGGGAATAGGAATCAAAATTTCATTCTCTTCGGCTTTTACGCATCTGAAGCGATATTCATTGCCTGCCTTGGATAGAAAGCTGGCGCCTTCATAGAAATCATCTTTACAGGTCTTGGTGGCGAAATCCATAACATCCTGCGGTGCTGCGCTAGAGGTGATCAGGCGCATATTGCCCATGGACATATTAATTTGGGTGGAATAGCAGCCAGACAGCGCCAAGCCAGAAATCGTAGTTAATAGTAGAATTTTTTTCATGGAAACCTCCATAATCAGCAATGCTCGTTAGGATAAACCTATTAAGCAATTGCTGTGGGGAAATACCTCGTTCTAAAAGGAAGAGACATGTTTAAAGCAATATTGGTAAATAAGGATGATCAAGGGTATCGCGCAGAATTAGCCCAAGTGGATGAGGCCAGCCTCCCAGAGGGCGATGTTCGCGTAAAGGTCCTGTATTCCACTCTCAATTACAAGGATGGCCTGGCTATCACCGGCAAAGGACCAGTGGTTCGTAGCTTTCCAATGGTGCCGGGAATCGATTTTGCTGGTGAAGTGATGGAAAGCACCAGTTCCGACTTCAAGACTGGCGACATGGTGCTTCTTAACGGCTGGGGAGTTGGGGAAGGGCATTGGGGCGGCTTAGGACAGCAGGCCCGTGTGAAGGCCGATTGGTTGATTCCGCTACCCAAGGGATTTACTGCTAAACAAGCATTAGCCATTGGCACCGCAGGTTATACCGCTATGCTCTGCGTCATGGCACTACAAAAGCATGGGCTTAAGCCAAGTGATGGTGAGATTTTGGTCACTGGTGCTGCAGGCGGCGTTGGCAGCTTTGCCATCACACTTCTCAGCAAGCTAGGTTTTACTGTTGTCGCGAGTACCGGCCGTATGGCTGAAGCGGATTACCTGAAAAAATTGGGTGCAACTGAAGTAATTGATCGCGCCACCTTATCTGCTCCTGGCAAGCCATTAGCAAAAGAGCGTTGGGCTGCAGTGGTTGATAGTGTGGGTAGTCATACCCTGGCTAATGCGTGCGCGCAGACCAAGAGCGATGGTGCTGTAGCTGCTTGTGGCTTGGCTCAGGGCATGGATTTTCCTTCAAGTGTTGCACCATTTATTTTGCGCGGCGTTACTTTGTACGGCATTAATAGTGTGACTGTGCCGCGTGCAAAACGCATTGCTGCTTATGAGCAATTGAGTCAGTTGGTGGATCTGAAGACCTTAGATGAAATCTCTCATGAGATCACGCTTGAGGAGTCAATCAAATACGCGCAAGAATTAATGGCGGGTAACGTACGTGGACGTTTGATTGTCGACGTCAATAAATAAAAAAGAAGTAAAGATTGGTATTACTGCGGTGCTTGGGGTTTGCGACTTGGAAGTTGTGTCCAAACCTCAAGCTTCTCAGGATTCGTGAGATCTGACCAATCAGCAATTTCAGTCAAGGTACGATAGCAGCCACGACAGTAACCATTTTCAGGATTAATGTCACACCAATTAATGCAAGGCGATGGAACTGTTGTCAAAGCAAACCTAGAAGTAAAAAATCAATCAATAACACTAAGCCATGAATACTCAAAACAAAGCAAGTGCTGAAGCTGCAATTCATTATCCCTTAGGAGACGATCTTCCGGAAGTGGGTAGCAGCTTAGAGGTTGCGCCAGGTGTTCGCTGGATCAGAATGCGCCTGCCCTTTGCTTTAGATCACATCAATCTTTGGCTGCTGCGCGATGAAATTGATGGCGTTGCGGGTTGGACGATTGTGGACTGCGGTATTGCTAATGAAGAGACAAGAAACTCTTGGGAGCAAGTGTTTGCTACTCAGCTTGAAGGCTTACCAGTCTTGCGCGTGATAGTGACGCATATGCATCCTGACCATGTGGGTCTATCCCAATGGCTCTGTGAAAAATGGAAGGTCCCTATGTGGATTTCCATGACAGATTACTTAACTGCTCAATGGTTAAGTTGCAAAGAGGGTGGTGCTGCAGTTGGTTCACGCGCTGGCAGTGGCGGTTCTGCAGATCACTTTCAAAGACATGGTTTAACGGGCTCAGAAGATTTAGAAAAAATTCGCGGGCGCTCCAATTACTACAGCAATATGGTTCCTGGAGTGCCGCGTCAATATCGTCGCATTATTGATGGCGAATTGATTTCAATAGGTGGTCGTACCTGGCAAGTCATTATGGGCTATGGGCATGCGCCTGAGCATGCTTCACTATTTTGTAAAGATCTTGGAGTGTTGATTTCTGGAGACATGTTGTTGCCTCGCATCTCTACCAATGTAAGTGTCTATGATGCAGATCCAGATGCAGATCCGCTAGGCTTATATCTTGATTCTATTGAAAAATATTTAGTATTGCCTGAGGATGCATTGGTACTTCCTTCACACGGCAAACCATTTACTGGAATTAGGCCGCGTGTTGCGCAACTCAAAGCGCATCATGATGATCGCTTGGCGGATACTTTGGCCGCATGTAAAAAACCGGCACATGCCAGAGAGATTGTGCCGGTCTTGTTTAAACGTGAATTAGATATTCATCAACTCACATTTGCAATGGGTGAGGCTATTGCTCATCTGAATTACCTACTTCGTCGAGGAAAGTTGCGTCGCCAGCTTTGCGAGGACGGCGTGTTGCGGTTTTCCGTGGCTTAGCGCTAGTCGTTTTAGTCTTGGATTCTTCCTTTGGGGCGCTTGTTGAGCTAGCTGCAGAGCTAGCTGCTGAGACAGCATCACCAAAGGATTTGAGCGCCATCATGGTGGCATGCTGAACTTCAAGACCCTGAATAGTCGATTTGAGGATGTTGAGGTTCAAATTAAGCCAGTTTTCAACGCTTTTCAGGTCTTTAATACGCTTTTCAAGCTCATCTACATCCAAGCCAGGAAAAGCTGAAGCGAAGCCACCGGCAGCCTTAGAGGCGTCTGCCGTGAAGGGAAACTGCCCAGCCTGACCTGCGGCACCTTGTCCCCACATGGTTTTAAACATATCTAGGCTTTGATTGAATTCTGGAATGGTTCCAAACATAGGGGCTCCGGGGTAAATGAAAAGTGGCTTTTCCAATAGAATAAGGGATTCTAGAGATTAACCCCGGTTTAACAATGCAATCTAATGGTTTGTCCCAGCCCTATACCCGTGGTCAAAAGCTTCCCGAGCTTTTGAAGCAGCGCATCCTCATTTTGGATGGCGCCATGGGCACCATGATTCAGCAATACAAGTTAACTGAAGCCGACTATCGCGGTTTGCCGGGAAATACCCGATTTGCCGATCATCCTGGCGATATCAAAGGTAACAATGAGCTCTTAGTTTTGACTCAGCCGCAAATTATTAGCAAGATCCATGAGCAATATTTGGATGCTGGCGCAGACATTATTGAAACCAATACTTTTGGTGCAACCTCAGTGGCGCAAGAGGACTACAAAATGGCTGGCTTGGCTCGTGAGATGAATGAAGTCTCTGCCAAATTAGCGCGCGCAGCTTGTGAAAAATATAGCACCCCAGAAAGACCGCGTTTTGCTGCGGGCGCGATTGGTCCTACACCAAAGACGGCAAGTATTTCACCAGATGTTAATGATCCAGGTGCGCGCAATGTAACCTTTGATGCATTGCGTGCTTCGTATCGTGAGCAGATTGAAGGATTGTTTGCGGGTGGCGTCGACTTATTTTTAGTTGAAACCATTTTTGATACGCTCAATGCCAAAGCGGCACTCTTTGCCCTCGATGAATTTTTTGAAGAGACCGGTGAGCGTTTGCCGGTAATGATTTCTGGAACAGTGACCGATGCATCTGGCCGTATTTTGTCAGGTCAAACAGTTGAGGCGTTCTGGAATAGTTTGCGCCACATCAAGCCACTCACCTTTGGTTTGAACTGTGCATTAGGTGCTGCTTTAATGCGCCCTTATATTGCAGAGCTAGCAAGAATTTGCGATGCCGCAGTGTCTTGTTACCCCAATGCGGGCTTGCCTAACCCGATGAGTGATACGGGCTTTGATGAGACTCCAGAAATCACCTCTAGCCTAGTAGATGGTTTTGCCAAAGATGGCTTGGTCAATTTAGTAGGTGGCTGCTGCGGCACAACACCTGATCACATTCGCGCAATTGCTAATGCGGTTGCCAAACGGAAGCCACGCGCTTTCTATCGCGAGAATGCGGAGGTACCAGCATGAGCAAGATAGAGAAAAAAGCGATGCCAGCAATGAAGCTTTCTGGCCTTGAGCCATTTAACGTTACAGCAGATGTTGGCTTCGTCAATATTGGTGAGCGTACCAATGTCACTGGCTCAAAAGCATTTTCTAGGATGATTTTGAATAATCAATTTGATGAGGCGCTCGTAGTGGCGCGTCAGCAGGTTGAGAATGGCGCACAGGTCATCGACATCAATATGGATGAAGCGATGTTGGATTCTGAGGCGGCGATGACACGCTTCCTCAACTTAATCGCTTCTGAGCCTGATATTGCTCGTGTTCCCATCATGATCGACTCCTCCAAGTGGAGCGTGATTGAAGCGGGTCTGAAGTGTATTCAAGGTAAGCCAATTGTGAACTCGATCTCCTTAAAAGAGGGTGAGGAGTCCTTCAGAAAGCAAGCGCGTTTAATCCGTCGTTATGGTGCTGCCTCAGTGGTGATGGCTTTTGACGAGGTAGGGCAAGCTGATACCTTTAAGCGTAAGACAGAAATCTGTCAGCGCTGCTATGAGATCTTGGTAAACGAGATTGGCTTCCCAGCAGAAGACATTATTTTTGATCCGAATATTTTTGCAATCGCTACTGGTATTGAAGAGCACGACAACTATGCGGTCGACTTTATTAATGCCACCCGCTGGATTAAAGAAAATCTACCGGGTGCTAAGGTTAGCGGCGGCGTTTCCAATGTGAGCTTCTCATTCCGCGGTAATGATCGTGTGCGCGAAGCGATTCATACGGTGTTCTTGTATCACGCCATTCAGGCTGGCATGGACATGGGTATTGTGAACGCTGGTCAGTTGGGTGTTTACGCTGATTTGGATCCTGAGTTGCGTGAGCGTGTTGAGGACGTTGTTCTCAATCGCTTTAAAGAAAAAGATGGCAAAACACCTACCGAGCGTTTGCTCGATATTGCTGATCAATTTAAGGGCGGTGGCGCTAAGCAAGTAGAAAATCTGGTATGGCGCGAAGCCCCAGTACGCGAGCGTCTAACGCATGCCCTAGTGCATGGCATCACCACCTTTATCGAAGAAGACACCGAAGAGTTGCGCGCAGAAATTATGGGCGCTGGCGGCAGACCTATTGAGGTCATTGAAGGCCCTCTGATGGATGGTATGAATGTCGTGGGCGACTTGTTTGGTGCGGGCAAGATGTTCTTGCCTCAGGTAGTCAAAAGCGCCCGCGTGATGAAACAAGCGGTTGCCATCTTGATTCCGTACATCGAAGAAGAAAAGCGCCAACATATTGCAGCAGGCGGTGAAGCCAAAGCTAAGGGCAAGATTGTCATGGCAACCGTGAAGGGCGACGTGCACGATATCGGTAAAAATATTGTGACTGTTGTTCTGCAATGTAACAACTTTGAAGTAGCCAATATGGGTGTGATGGTTCCTTGTGCAGAGATTCTCAAGCGTGCCAAAGAAGAGAATGCAGATATTGTTGGTTTATCTGGATTGATTACACCTTCGCTAGAAGAAATGACTTATGTTGCGCAAGAGATGCAACGTGATGATTGGTTCCGTGAACGTCAAATTCCGCTGATGATTGGTGGCGCAACAACTTCACGTGTTCACACAGCGGTGAAGATTGCCCCACACTACGATGGCCCTGTGGTGTATGTGCCTGACGCATCTCGTTCAGTTTCAGTGGCTTCTAGCCTGCTTTCGGATGAGAGCGCTAAGAAATTTATTCAAGATTTGCGTGACGACTATGTACGCATTCGTGAACAGCACGCCAATAAGAAAGCGGCGCCAACAATTTCTTTAGAGGCAGCGCGCAAGAACCGCGAGATGATCGACTGGTCTGCTTATGTTCCAGAGAAGCCGAAGTTCATTGGCCGTCGCGTATTTAAAAACTTTGCACTGAGCGATATTGCTAAATATATTGACTGGACACCATTCTTTCAGACTTGGGACTTAGCAGGCAAATTCCCCGCAATCCTGGATGATGAAATTGTTGGTGTGGAAGCTCGCAAAGTATTTGCTGACGCTCAAGCCTTACTTGATAAGTTGATTAAGGGGCAATGGCTACAAGCCGATGCAGTAGTGGCTCTCTATCCTGCTAATACCGTTGGCGATGATATCGTTTTGTATAGCGATGAAGCACGCGAGCATCCTTTATTCGTGTGGCACAACTTGCGTCAACAATCCGAGCGTCCAGTTGTAGAGGGTGTACGCAGACCTAATCGTTGTCTGGCTGATTACGTTGCGCCAAAAGATTCTGGCGTTGCTGATTACCTGGGTTGTTTTGCAGTGACCACCGGTCATGGTGTTGAAAAGAAAGTGGCTGAGTTTCAGGCAAAGCACGATGACTACAGCGCCATTATGTTGAAGGCCTTGGCTGACAGATTAGCTGAAGCTTTTGCTGAGCTGATGCACCATCGAGTGCGTACAGACTTATGGGGCTATGCAACAGATGAGATTTTGTCAAACGATCAAATGATCAATGAAGAATACCGCGGTATTCGTCCGGCACCTGGTTACCCAGCCTGCCCTGCACATGAAGTTAAAGAGGATTTATTACGAGTCATTGGCTCTGAAGATATTGGCATGACTCTGACCGAGTCAATGGCCATGAATCCAGCTTCAAGCGTGAGCGGTTTCTATCTTGCCCATCCGGATGCGCGCTACTTTAATGTGGGCAAGCTATCCGATGATCAGGTTGAAGACTTGGCTAAGCGCCGTGGGCAAAGTATTGAGGACACCCGTCGCCAGCTAGCGAGCTTGCTTGATTAAACGCCCCACATAACGGGCTCGTCTTTGGCTTTGGACTGCTTCATGAGCTCTAGGAACGGGTAGGCTCGCTGCCCAAGGCGATCGGCCAGCTTAGGCTTCTCAGCGCCCTTCTCGGACTCGTCATTTGCTTTAGCCCGCTCCTCAAGATCTTTGAGGATGGCAGTTTCTAGGGCAGTGATGAGGTCAGGAAGTTGCTCAACGGTCAAAATTCCGCGAGGCTCCAGGGGGCGCCCCAAAATATCAAAAATTCGTTTAGTCAGATCCGCCAGCATGATGACATCTGGACCAGCCTTTGAGCGAAATTGATAGATCATTTCGATAGCTTACCACCTGATAAACTCACTTATCTATGTTGTTAACCAATAAAAATCGTTTAATTGAAATGCTGAGTGCTGCACTTGCAGGCTTGGCTCAGGAGTGCGACCTAGGGGAGGCTCCTACCCCCCGTTTGGAGCGTCCCAAGGCTGTTGACCATGGTGATGTCGCTTGTAATATCGCCCTTCAGCTAGCAAAGGCTTGGAAGCTGAACCCGCGTGAGCTGGCACAGGCTTTGGTAGAGCGCTTGCAGCAGCAAGTAGGCTTTAATGAGCTGATTGCATCCTGTGACATCGCTGGCCCTGGCTTCATTAATTTCCGCCTTAGCAATGCTGCTAAGACTGCTGTAGTTCAGGAGATCCTTTCTGCGGGAGCTCATTTTGGCGAGTCTGTGCAGGACGGTCGGTCTGCGCCAAGCGCCATGATTGAGTTTGTCTCCGCCAATCCAACCGGCCCATTGCATGTAGGTCACGGTAGACAAGCAGCGCTGGGCGATGCCTTAGCTAATCTATTGGCTACCCAGGGAATCAAAGTTCATCGTGAGTTTTATTACAACGATGCCGGTGTGCAGATTGCGAATTTAGCCTTGTCTGTTCAAGCACGCTTACAGGGTTTGAAGCCAGGTGATGCCAAGTGGCCTGAGCAGGCATATAACGGTGAATATATTGCGGAGATTGCTAGCGCATTTAAATCTTCTCCAGAATTTAAAGATGATCTTGAAGCTATTCGCCAATTTGCGGTTGCTTATTTGCGTAATGAACAAGACATTGATTTAAAAACTTTTGGCGTGAAATTTGATTGCTATTACTTAGAGTCCTCTCTATATACCGACGGTAGTGTTGCACAAATTGTTGGCGACTTACAAAGCATTGGCAAGACCTATGAATCCGAAGGCGCGCTCTGGTTGAAGAGTACGGATGATGGTGACGATAAAGATCGCGTGATGCGTAAGTCAGATGGTAGCTTTACCTACTTTGTGCCTGATGTGGCGTATCACACCAGCAAGTGGAATCGCGGCTTTCAGAAAGTGATTAATGTGCAGGGTAGCGACCACCACGGCACCATTGCCCGTGTACGATCGGGCCTGCAAGGTGTAGCGCAGAAGCGCGGCTGGGATATTCCTAAAACGTATCCAGAGTATGTGCTGCATAAGATGGTTACGGTTATGCGCCATGGTGAAGAAGTCAAAATTTCTAAGCGTGCGGGCTCATATGTCACTGTGCGTGATTTGGTTGAATGGTCTGGTGGCGTTACTCCAGAGATGACGCCTGAAGAGCGGGAGTTAGCTTTGCAACGTGGTCGCGATGCTGTGCGCTTTTTCTTGATCTCACGTAAAGCAGATACTGAATTTGTTTTTGATATTGATTTAGCCTTGCAGCAAAATGATGAGAACCCAGTGTTCTACGTTCAGTATGCGCATGCAAGAATTAATTCAATCTTGCAGCAGTGGGGTGGTCAAATATCGGATTTGGCTGCGGCCGATTTATCGCTCTTACAAAGTAAAGCATCGGATCATTTACTGCGTCGTTTGGCAGAATACCCAGAAGTTCTGACCGCTGCTGCCGAAGAATTAGCGCCGCATGCCTTGGCTTTTTACCTGCGTGACTTAGCGGGCGATTTCCATGCCTTCTATAACGCGGATCGCGTCTTGGTTGACGATCAAAACTTAAAGCAAGCGCGTCTTGCATTGCTATTAGCAGCCCGCCAAGTTCTGCAAAATGGCTTAAAAGTACTCGGGGTATCGGCGCCAATAAAGATGTAATGGCGAGGTATGAAGTGAAGATGTAAGATGAGGAAATGATGAAAATACCGAATCAACAAAACTCCCAATACGGCGGCACTATTCTCGGCTTTATTTTGGGTTTAGGCGTCGGTCTTGGAATCGCCTTTGTCATTGCCTTTTATCTTTCTAAAAATACCCCTCAAGAAAGACCGGGGATGCGTGCCCCTAGTCTGCCTTTGACTATTAAACCTTCTGCGGCACCTGCTGAAGGTGAAGCGGGCTCTCCTGCTGAACCAGTTGATTTAAATAAGCCGCTCCAGGGTAAATCACCCGCCCCTGCATCACCCGATCCGATTGGAGATTTGGTAAATGGCAAGAAAACTGCTGATAAGCCAGCGGACGCATCCCCTGCAAGCAAATCAGACTCCATTTATTTCTTGCAAGTGGGCGCGTTTACAAAGCGTGCTGATGCAGATGCGCAAAAAGCGAATTTAGCAATCCAGGGAATTCAGGCTCAGCTTAGCGAAGTTACGAGTGATGGCAATACCCTCTGGCGCGTGCGGGTAGGTCCATATAACAGCGTTGAAGAGAGCAACTCAGTGCGAGACAAATTGAGTAGCATTGGCATTAAACCAACTTTAATCAAATCCAGTAAATCATGATTTCATTCAGCAAAAGATTCATTACTTTATTAGCACTGCTTTCTTTAAGTGGCTTTGTTAGTGCACAAACTCAAAAAATCGAAGAAGGCTTTGATTACCGCATATTGCCAGTTGCACAGCCGGTCGAAACCAAGGGAAAAGTAGAGGTTATTGAATTCTTTTGGTACGGCTGCCCGCATTGCTACGACTTTGAGCCAGAGCTCAGTAGCTGGGTAAAGCGCCAGCCTAAGGATGTTCTCTTCAAAAGAGTCCCCGTAGCTTTCCGTGATGACTTCTTGCCCCATAGCCAAATGTATTACGCGCTCGAATCGATGGGCAAAGCTGATGCTCTAAACGAAAAAGTCATGTACGCAATACATAAAGAAAATAAGCACCTCTTGACGGAGACGGAGATCGCGGATTGGGTCGCATCTCAAGGGGTTGATCGTAATACTTTCTTAGCAACTTATCGTTCTTTTGCAGTAGTTTCTAAAGCGCGTGCCGCTAAGCAATTAACCGAAGCCTATCGTATTGATGGAGTGCCGACGATTGTGATGCAGGGCAAGTATGTGACATCACCATCCATTGCTGGATCTAAAGCTAAAGCAATTGCAGTAATGGATTATCTAGAAGAGAAAATTCGTAAAGACAAGTACAAGCAGTAACTTAAAAATAGGTTGCTGCGTAATGCTTTAGCGCCGCTTAAATTTTGACGAAGCGGCGCACAATCCAAAAGTAGATTGGGTAAGGCAAGATTCTCAGAAACTTTAAGAATCTTGTGAATCGCTTGGGGAAGTGAATATCGAATTCCCCCTTCTGAATACCGGTCAATATCTCGCTGGCTGCTTCCTCGGCACTAATTAAAGCTGGCATTTCAAAGTCATTTTTTGCAGTAGCCTCAGTAGCCACAAATCCTGGCGAGATCATGTGCACGCTGACTCCTGTCGGCAGCAAGTCGTAATATAAGTTCTCGCAAAAGTTAATGATGGCAGCTTTACTTGGGCCATATGCCAAAGCTTTTGGCAGGCCGCTATACCCTGCAACGCTACCCACGATGGCAATATGTCCCGAGTGAGCCTTTAGCATCTCTGGCATCACTAATGCAACTGCTCTCATAGGCCCCAGAAGATTTGCATCGATTGTTTTTTCAGCAATCTTGAAATCAAAATAAGCTGCTCGCAATGGGGTGTATACGCCCGATACAAAGAGCAGGAGATCAATTCCGTGCCAGGCGTTCAAAATTGTTTTATAGCCATCCTGGAGTTGCGCATCATCGGTAACGTCGATAGGAATGACTAGGCTTTGTTCAATCGTTCCAGTGAGGGCAATTTCATTTAATCGTTCAGCTCTTCGGCTGGAAAGTGCTACTTTAGCGCCCTTGAGAAGAAGGGTTTTCGCACAAGCTTCGCCAATGCCGCTGGATGCGCCTATGACCCAGACTCTTTTGCCTGAAAAGTGGTCTATTCCGCTTTGTTTCATGTGCCTAGTGCATCAGAAGATGCTGGTGATGGTTGATGACTCAGAGTGAATTGCACTACGTCGATATTATGCTCAGTAAAGCCGGCGGCGCAATACATGAGGTAGAAGTTCCAAAGGCGTATGAATGCTTCATCAAAGCCAAGTTGACGTACTTCTTGCAGTTTTTGATTAAAGCTATCGCGCCACAAGCAAAGAGTTCTTGCGTAATCTCCGCCAAAGGCGAACTCGTCATCAATTCGCAATCCAGCTTTAGCAGCGCTTGCTTTAAAGCTTGCTCTAGAGGGCAGCATACCTCCAGGAAATACATACTGCTGAATAAAGTCAGTATTGCGCCTGTATCGATCAAAAAGATCTTCTGCAATCACAATCGTCTGGATGCAAGCTTTGCCACCTGCTTTGAGACAATCAGCAATCGTTTCAAAATACTCTGGCCAATGCTTTTCTCCGACTGCTTCAAACATTTCGACGGAAGCAATACCATCAAATTTTTCTTGGCAATCACGATAGTCTTGAAGGCGGACTTCAAATCCAGGGGGGTTGGCAACTTGAGCTTGCACTTCTAGCAAACGTTTCTCTGCAAATACTTTTTGCTCTGTAGAAAGAGTTAGGCCAGTAATAGCTCTATTGTTACGAAGAGATTCCTCCATGACGCCACCCCAGCCACAGCCAATTTCAAGTATGTGATCCCCTGGTGCAGTTTTTAAAGAATCTAGAATGCGTCCAATCTTTGCGCGCTGTGCATCAGCTAGGACTTGCTGACTGCCTTCAGAAAACCAGGCGCTCGAGTAACTCATCGTGGGGTCAAGCCACAGCGTATAAAAAGCATTACCCAGGTCATAGTGCGCATGAATATTCTTGCGGCTTCCCGCTTTGCTGTTATCTCGCAACCAGTGTTTTAGACGGTAAAAAATTGATCCATACCAATTGCCGTAAATGGCTTTTTCTAAAATAGTTCGGTTGCGTATGGCTAACTCAAGCAGTGCTTTGAGGTCTGGAGTATTCCATTTGCCTTGAATATAGCTCTCGGCAAAACCAATATCTCCATGGGACATGATCTCTTTAAATACAGACCACTCTAAGATATGAATTTCAGCATGCAATTGATCACTTTGAATGCCAAACTCCCGCTTCTCGCCATTGGGAAGGGTGAGTTTTAAATGACCACTGCTTAGCTTTGTCAGGAGGGTTAGGAGTGCCTTAGCCTTAATTTGGTGTTGCGGCGAAGCGCTATCTCGTCCTTGTGGACGAGAAAAATTGAGTCTGGAGAGAAGGGATTGTCCTGGGCGATTCATCTGCTAACTTCAAGTTCTGGTGGTTTAGGCTTTGAGTGAAAGGGTACACCTTTTACCCACAATTTCAATGCTTGCCAATGTATTCGGAAAATGACACCCAAGCTCATTAATGGGTAGCGTAGTAGTGCCAGCATGATATTGGCGCGACTGAGTGGGCGGCTGGTGCCGCTAATGCTGGTGTTGATGAGGGGTTGGCCGTCCTCATGAAGCTCAATGCGACAGACATTATTCTTACCACTACTACTATCTTGCGGAAATAAGAAGCGGAAATGGTAATCGCCACGTACCGCACAAAATGGTGAAACGTGAAATACCTTTTTACTGCTAAGTGTTTCGCCCGAGTGCAATGCTTCACCCGAATCTTTGTGAAGTAAATAGCAATGACGCTCACCAAAGGTATTGTTAACTTCAGCCAGTACCGCCTGTACTTTGCCATCGGCGCGCGTGCAGATCCAAAAGCTCACTGGATTAAAGACGTAACCCAATACCCTAGGAAAGGTCTGTAGCCAAATTTCTCCATCGACATGTTGCACATGATTGTCTGCAAGAATCTTTTCGATCCAAGCAAGGCTATTGGATTCTCCGAGGCCGTGGTCTTTATCAAAAAATGCGCAAAGACCCCAACGGTTATCACTTAAGCCATTTTGATTCAGTAAATTCGGGTTGGCATTGCGAGTACGCATAGGGATGGAGATGGTGAAAACCCCATAACCAAAGGCATTCTTAGCCGGCCTTAAGCGCTGGTGTTTTACTACTCCAAAGTTAATCTTGGCGCCTGACATCAACTACACATCTTGTTTGGTTTTGATCGGTTGACGAATGCTTTCAATTAAAGCTTCTGCCACTAATTCTCCGGAGCGTAAACCATCTTCATGAAACCCAAATCCCGTCCAGGCGCCGCAATACCAAATAGAGGATGTGCCCTGAATTAGGGGTAGCTCCTTCTGGGCTTGAATCGCACTCATATCAAAGACAGGGTGTGAATAGTGAATCTCTTGATGTACAAGTTTTGGATCTGGCTCTTCCGAGGGATTTAAGCTCACAATAATTTGGGTGTCTTGAAGTTGAACTGGTAGAGGTTGCAGACGATTAATTAAGTAGTGTACGCTGACATGTTGTTTTGTATTGGGTTTAGCGCCGGATTTAGCGGTGTAATTCCACGCAGCCCAGCAACGTTTTGCATCTGGCAAGAAACGAATATCGGTATGTAATATTGCTCGATTCTTTTGGTATGGAACTGATGCCAGGATATTTCTTGATTGTTGGTCAATGCCATGAACTAAATCTAATGTTTGGTCGCTGTGACAAGCCATGATGACTTCATCGAAATGAGCCGAGCCAGCCTGACTGATAACCTCAACTGGCCCGACATCATGACCTGTATTCACCCTCAGGACACAGTCCCTTTTAATGGCCACCCCATGCGTTTCTAGTGCTGTCACAAGGCGCTTTACATATTCTCGTGAGCCACCCTTGATAGTCAACCATTGCGGGCGATTTTGGATTTGCAAAAGGCCGTGGTTATGGCAAAAGCGCACCATGGTTTGAATAGGGAACTCGAGCATCTGTTCGACTGAACAAGACCAGATGGCGCCGATCATGGGTAGAAAGTAATTCTCTTTAAAGCTTTGGCTAAAGCGATGACGTTTTAAAAAATCGGCAATTTTTTCATCAGGCTCTTTGTATTGATGACCAGCTTCAATTTGGTCATGTGCTAACTGAGTGGCCAAACGATTAAAACGCATGATGTCATAAGCCATTCTCCAAAATGATGGAGATAGGAGATTGGATCTTTGTCCAAAAAAAGAATTGATGTCGTTACCAGCCCATTCAATCTTTTTCCCCGCCCCAGATTTACTGGCGGTATCAATCGATACAGAAAAAGACATTTCTGAGGGGGCTACTGGCGCTTGAATTTCTTCGAATAAACGAACGAGCCGTGGATAAGTCTTACGGTTAAATACCAAGAAACCAGTGTCTACACCGTGTGTGATTTCATTTCCACCGATATTGCAAGTGATATCAACAGTATTGCTGTGGCCACCAATGTGATCGCCAGCTTCATACAAGGTGATTTCAAATTCAGGATGTTGTCTTAAGGCGTAGGCACAGCCTAACCCAGAGATGCCTGCGCCAATAATGGCAATTCTTTTTTTACTCACTGAGCTTTTTCTCCTAAAAGCTTTTCAATTTCATTTATAACGCTGGTGCTCGTGGGTTTAGTAACGCTTCCAAACGAATCAACCACATTACCGTTTCGATCGATTAAATATTTATAAAAATTCCATTTTGGGGTTGTGCCAGTTTTGGCTATCAATATCTTAAATAATGGGTTAGGGTTGCTGCCGGAAACCGTGCTCTTAGCAAACATCGGAAATTTCACGTCATAGGTGTTCTTGCAGAAATCGGCAATCTCTTTATTGCTACCAGGTTCCTGTTGTCCAAAGTCATTAGAAGGAAAGCCCAGAATGACAAAGCCTTGATCTTTATATTTGGCGTAAATCTTCTCAAGACCTTCATATTGGCTGGTAAAGCCGCAAAAGCTGGCTGTATTGACTACCAATATGACTTTCCCTTGATATTGGCAAAGGTTTTGCGGCGCTTCATCCTGCAAGCGAGGAAAAGTATGGGAGAGCAGGGGGCTGCAAGTCGGCGCAGCATTGGCAAGCTGAAATCCAGATAAGAATGCAATTAGCCCAAATAGGCAGTTCATTACAAAACGGGGCATATTGCACCTTTTTTATTCACGAGTGAGAAGCCAAGTCTAAGACATTCTGGGTAATATCGCTGGCCTCGCAAGATTGCCATTAATATTGGGTTATGAGTCATTTGCCACCCCCTTCTTTTGAAGCAAAAGTCTGCTCACCAGAACAGCTTGCTACTGGCCTGGAAAATCTTCCTAGACCATTGGTCTTTACTAATGGAGTCTTCGATATCCTGCACCGTGGCCATGCCAGTTATTTGGCCCAGGCTCGTGCCCTAGGGGCTAGCTTGGTGGTGGGCGTAAATTCTGATGCCTCAGTGAAGATGTTGGGTAAAGGCGATGACAGACCCATTAATGCAGAGGCTGATCGCCAGGCTTTATTGGCTGCATTAGAAAGCGTGGATATGACTGTGTTGTTTACCGAACAAACGCCAGTCAATTTGATTGAAAAAATTCGTCCTGATATTTACGTCAAGGGTGGTGATTACGATATCGACACTTTGGCAGAAACCCATTTGGTAAAAAGTTGGGGTGGTAAAGCAGTTGCGATACCTTTCCTATATGAGCGATCAACTACAAGCCTGTTGGGTAAGATCCGCTCTTAGAGGTTTTGCAGTAACCACGCCCAGATACCGCGAAGTACTAATCCTTCAGTTACTTCCACGGATTGCTTGATTGGTAAATTAGTTTTTGTAATTTCTTGCGCTAGGACTTTGGCGTTGCCGCCATCAAGCCAAATTTTTTCGATGGGAAAATTTAACTCTTTTGCATGTTGTATGCCATAGAGGATTGCACCAATTTGCGCCGCATCACATCCTCCGATAATTGCGTCATTGGTAGAGCATCCAAATCCATGATGTTCCGCACGCTTCGCCAAGCCTAACTGTGCAGTATTACTTGCCAGACTTTCTTGCATTAATCCTAAGCCAGGCAAAATCCATCCGCCGTAATGTACGCCGTTAGAACCCAATAAGTCGATGGTGGTGGCAGTACCGGCATTCACAATCAAGGTGTTTTTATTTGATAAGGCGCGTGCCCCAATCAGAGCGGCCCAGCGGTCAGCGCCGAGCTTGCTGGGATCTTGATACAGGCTACGCATTCCTGTGTAAGCACTATTGCCAGCAAGTTGTTTCCAATCCAGGTCATTCCATTGCGGGAACAGTGATTTGAGATTGGCAATCGCTTCCTGGCCAGCAACGCAGGCAAAGCCAATAGCTGCAGGCTTCGGTAAGGTTTTAGCAATATAGTCAGCCAACTCAGCTCGATGTTCTGCTGATTGCAAAGACTTGCTACTAATAGAGCCTGAGTATGCCCATAACTTTTTTTGTTGAGCGCTAGGATTTTGTGTTGACTCCACAGCTGCCCACTTCAGGCGCGTGTTACCAACATCAAAAAATAAATAAAGGCTCATGATTGAATCCGCAATGAAAAATCACCCGCATGAATGGCGATGATTTTGTTTTCTTGTTGCAATAGTAATGCCCCTGTCCCATCTACACCTTTTGCAATGCCATGAATAGGATCCTTACCAGCGCCCGAAATGTACACGGCCTGATCTCGATATGCATCCCAGCCCATCCAGCGTTCTTTGTAGGACTTAAATCCATGCAGGTCAAATTCGGCAAGACTGTGTTCGAGTGAAGCAATCAGTTTGAGCCAGAGATATTCTGTATCAGGGAGTGATTTTGTCAGTTGAGCAAGTGAACCCACTTTCAGGCCCGTATCTAGATTTGCTTCAATTGCTTCTGGATTGCGCAAGTTAATGCCAACCCCAATAATCATCCAAGTAGGATCACCCGCTTTTGCTTGGCCGCCCTCAATCAGGATGCCGCCAAGTTTACGGTTGTTTAGTAATAAGTCATTGGGCCATTTCAGTTGCAGGCCAGCCTCTTGAAGGGCTTTCTCACTTAGATTGCAAGCTTGTGCAATACCTTCTATCACTGCAAGGCCAACTAATAAGCTGAGTCCGCTGAGTTCGGCCGGAGTTCTTTTAAATGAAAATGCGAGAGAGAAGCAAAGAGAGTCCTCGGGGTTGGCTAGCCATGCTCGGCCTGCCCTGCCTTTGCCCGCAGTTTGTTTGTGGGCAATCCGAGCCACCGGATCAATGAGTTCCCCTGCACGCCAGCGACTCATCAGATCGTCATTGGTGGATCTAGTCTCGGTAACGCGCTCAAGGATGCAATTTGCAGTCATTCCGCCATTGTAGAAAGGTCTGACCTAGAATTGTGGGATGGATAAAAAAGATCAACGACCTCGGAAGCTAGTATGGCCACTACAGGCTATGCCTTTAGCGAGGGCTATGAGCTTAAGCTACGCGCTTTTGATCATCTATGTAAGCCTAAACCCCTTTGACTTTGATTTTCAGAATGGGATCTCTGCTTGGGCGTGGTTGGATGCTCCCTTGCCACGTTTTATGACTTTATTTGATGTATCGGTCAATATCTTGGCTTATATTCCCTTTGGATTTTTGGTAGTGTTTGCTGCCTATCCTCGTTGGCGTAACTACGTAGCTCTTGGAATGGCCCTTAGCTTGAGTGCTGGCCTGGCACTAGGTGTAGAAACTTTGCAGTCTTGGCTGCCTACTCGCATACCGAGTCAGATGGACTGGTGGGCCAATATATTGGGAGGACTGTTAGGCGGCTTATTAGCGATTCCTCTAGGGCCACAATGGCTTTCTGGAAGCGCAATTCGTCGGCGCTTTGATCAATGGTTTGGCCTTAATTGGGCAGCGTGTGCCCTGTTCTTATTGTTTCCCTGGTCACAAATTTATCCACAAAGCTCTTGGCTTGGCACAGGTGTATGGGGCCATGCCATATTTGGCTCGGTCGATTGGGGTACTGTGGTGATTAATCAGGTTATTCAAGAGGCGGCAATCACCTCGCTATGCTGGCTTGGAGTGGCCTTGTTGCTATCTCTAGGATTGCGCACTAAAGCCCCCCAGTGGCGCATTCTCAATGGACTGCTTGGTCTAACCGTGATGGTGAAGATTCTATTTACCGCCCTTCAATTTGGCGCTGAGTTTAGTTTGATCTGGCTTACGGCTGGAGCTCTATGGGGAATGGTAATAGGCGGCATCTTATTAAGATGGACGTTAAAGCTCAAGCAAATGACTAAGTTTTGGTTAGCTTTAATTTGCTTGCTGGGAACCACAATAGCGGTCAATGTTTTGCCTGACAATCCATATTTCATTCTGACGCTCAGACACTGGTATCAAGGGCGCTTATTGCACTTTAATGAGTTGATGCAATGGGTTTCCGTAGTATGGTTACCTCTGGCACTGATTTGGATGGTTCGAAGTGCCGTGGAATTTAAACCGAAACATTGATGAATATAATTTTCCTATGAGTTTTTCACACCACCTATTTTTTTGTCTCAATCAGCGTGCCAATGGTGAAGATTGTTGCGATCAACATAATGCTTTTGCTTTGTTTGACTACGCCAAGAAAAGAGTGAAAGAGCTTGGTCTTGCGGGCCCAGGAAAAATTCGGGTGAATAAGGCGGGATGCTTGGATCGCTGTGCTGACGGTCCTGTCATGGTTGTCTACCCAGAGGGTATTTGGTACACCATGGTTGATGTAGATGATGTTGAAGAAATTATCCAGTCCCATTTAATCGAAGGTCGTCCAGTAGAGCGCTTGCAATTAGCCTAGCCATTACAGAGAGTTGAAAGTTTTTTATGAATAGCCGTACAAAAGTAATTCAGATTGAAGGCATTGTCGGATCAATGGAAATGTCTATTGATCTGCCGGATGAATTAAAAAATGATCCTGCATTTGCTGTGCGTGGCTTGGCCCTCGTGGCACATCCCCATCCATTGATGGGTGGCACGATGGATAACAAGGTGGCCCAAACTATGGCGCGTGCTTTTAACCAGTTGGGTTACGTCAGCGTGCGCCCAAACTTTCGCGGTGTAGGTGGAACTGAGGGTGTTCATGACGACGGTGTTGGTGAGTTAGAGGACTTGCTACATGTAACCGATTGGATGCAAACACCATCAAGTTGGAGTCAATTTGAAGCAACGGCGAATCATTCCTGGACAAGGGAGGCGAATACGCTGCCGCTAGTAGTTTCAGGTTTTTCTTTTGGAAGCTTTGTTGGTAGTCACTTAGTGCAACGGCTTTCAGAATTAGGTCGTCCAGCTGAGCGCCTAGTGATGGTGGGTAGTGCTGCAGGCAAATGGACTCTGGCCCCAGTGCCTGCCGATACGATTTTGATTCATGGGGAACTGGATGAAACCATTCCCTTGATTGATGTTTTAGATTGGGCGCGTCCGCAAGAGTTGACTGTGCAAGTAGTGCCTGGCGCAGATCACTTTTTCCATCGCCGCCTACATTGCATTCGCAATATCATTACTGGCGCGTGGTTAGGCATGCCAGATCATCGTAAGTAATTAGAAATAGAAAGACTATATGGCCGAAGAAAAATCATTAATCGAGTACCCATCATTATTTCCTATCAAGGTCATGGGTAAAGCAAACCCAGAATATCTTCCAGCGATAGTGCATATTGCCAAACAATTTGATCCTACGTTTGATGAGAGTAAGGTCGAGCAGCGTCCTTCTAAGGATGGAAATTATTTAGGCATTACTTTGCCAATTACTGCGACTAGCCGTGAACAGTTAGATGAGTTGTATAGAACCTTGTCCACTCATCCATTAGTTAGTGTTGTTCTGTAATTGAATTCATGCCAGCTTTAGTAAAACAACTGGGTTTAGCAGATTACGCCTCTACATATGAGGCGATGAAACTTTTTACTAAAGAGCGTACTAGTGAAACGCCTGATGAAATTTGGGTCCTAGAGCATCCCCCTGTTTTCACTTTAGGTTTGGCAGGTGATGCGGGTAACTTGCATACACCCAGCAATCAAATTCCACTCGTGCAAGTAGATCGGGGTGGAGAGATTACCTATCACGGGCCAGGCCAAATCGTGGTTTATCTTTTGCTAGATCTAAAGCGTCTAGGGATCTTTGTAAAAGAATTGGTCTCTCGTATAGAGCAGGCGCTGATAGATACGTTGTCAGATTTTGGGATTAAGGCTGAAAGGCATCCGGGGGCTCCAGGAATTTATGTCTCTCAGCAGTCAGGAGTGCCCTCAGAATGGATTGGCGCTAAGGTGGCTGCCTTGGGCCTCAAAGTCTCCAAAAGCTGCTCCTATCATGGCCTAGCCCTGAATGTCGCTACCGACTTAGGGGCATTTCAGCGTATCCACCCCTGTGGGTATGAGGGTTTAAAGACGGTCGACATGCAAACCCTTGGGATCAAGGACAATATAGACACTATTAGCCAAAGGCTTTTGCAGCACTTACAAAAGCAACTGATGCCATCATGACCACAAATAAGCCTGACACCAAGACACCTATCGAGGCGCGCCAAGACCTCAATTACGACGCGTCACGTAAACAAAAATCGAGCGAGAAGACTGCGCGCATTCCGATCAAAATTATTCCTTTAACAGAGGTATTGAAAAAGCCTGACTGGATTCGGGTGAAGGCCGCATCTAATAATTCTCGCTTTTCTGAAATCAAAAAGATTTTGCGCGAGAACGAGTTAGTTACTGTCTGTGAAGAGGCCAGCTGCCCCAATATTGGCGAATGCTTTGGCAAAGGAACTGCCACTTTCATGATCATGGGTGACAAGTGCACCCGTCGTTGTCCGTTTTGTGACGTAGGCCATGGCAGACCAGATCCTCTGGATGATAAAGAGCCTGCTAATTTAGCGCGCACTATTGCCGCTCTCAAACTGAACTATGTGGTGATTACAAGCGTAGATCGTGATGATCTTCGTGATGGTGGCGCAATGCACTATGTTGATTGTATTTCTCAATCACGCGGACTCTCCCCAAATACCCGAATTGAAGTGTTGGTGCCAGATTTCCGTGGTCGTCTAGATAAAGCGTTGGATATTTTTGCTGAGCATGCGCCTAGTGGTTTGCCTGATGTGATGAATCACAACCTCGAAACAGTGCCACGTTTATATAAACAGGCTAGACCGGGTGCAGATTATTTGCATTCTTTAAAGCTCTTGAAAGATTTTAAAGAGCGCTTTCCTCATGTCCCTACTAAAAGCGGTTTGATGGTGGGCCTTGGTGAAACAGATGAAGAAATCTTAGATGTGATGCGCGATATGCGTGAGCACAATATCGACATGCTCACTATTGGTCAGTATCTCGCCCCGTCAGGACATCATCTACCTGTTACGCGTTACGTTCATCCCGACGTCTTTAAGATGTTTGAAGAAAAGGCTTATGAAATGGGCTTTTCTCATGCGGCTGTAGGCGCTATGGTGCGCTCAAGCTATCACGCAGATCAACAAGCGCATGGAGCAGGGGTTGTTTAGACTGGTTTCTAAGGCCGCTACCTTACTAGCGACCTTCATTTTTCTCATTGCATGTAGTCCTAAATTAGATTGGCGTACAGTCCAAGCGCCGCAAGAAAGATATACCGCTTTATTTCCTGGCAAACCAGATAAGTTAGAGCGCCGCATTCCTTATCTTGATCAAGAACTTTTACAGACACTTGAAGCGGTAAAAATTGATGATGATATTTACTCGGTCAGCACTATCCAGTTGCCGGCCAATCAAAGTGCCTCACTAAGCAAGTTACTTTCGCAATTACAGGCTAACTTAATTGATAGGGCAAAAGCATCTGGTGGCGATGTCACTGTTGAGGATGCTTTTTATAAAACAACAGATCGACAGCGTTTACCGATCAAGGATTATTTTCTGGATTTGAAATCCAACGGTAAATCACAGCAACTCATGCGCGTTCGTTGGATTAATCGAGTTGCACCGAATGGTGATATCTGGGTTTATCAAATATCAGTCCTGCATATGAATGCAGGCACGGAGAATGCAAAAACTTTATTGTCTAAAGAAGAGTGTGAAAACTTCTTTAGTGATTTTTCTCCAGAGTAGTCTGAAGAGAAGATCATTTAATTATTGTTTTTCTAGGGCAGCAACTTTAGCTTCAAGCGCTTCTAACTTTTCACGTGTCTTAGCAAGCACTTTGCTTTGAAGATCAAATTCTTCGCGCGTTACTAAATCCATTTTCTGAAATCCTTGATTCATCATGGCGCGTACATTCTTTTCAATTTCTTGAGCTGGCGAATTGCGAATGGCATCACCAACCTTGTTTTGCATATCGTTCGCGATACGTTGGATTTGCTCGAGGATTTCGCCTGGTTTTTGCATGATGAGGGTTCGCAGTTCTATTGAGAGTTGCAGAAAAGATACACATTTGTATTTTAAGTTGTATGCGTAAAACTGCCCAAAAAGGGGTTAAAACCCGAAAAATGCCCCATATTCACTCATTCGGTGCAATATTTAGCACCAAAAAAGAGCATTTGCCTTATTTAGGGGATTTGTGACAAGGCCATGAACCCCTGGGGATTCAATATCACCCCATGCAATAAGCATTCAACCCATTTTTTTATTACAACCAGTAAGGAGTAGTTCATGAAAACTTTGCAAAAGACAGCAATCTCTGCGGCAGCAGTAGCTTTGTTGGCAGGCCTTTCAACTGCAGCATTCGCAGCTGACGAGCCAGCAGCACCAGAAGTAAGCCCAATCACTGCTAACGTAACTGTTGCAAGCAACTATATCTATCGTGGTTTGACACAAACCAATAACAAGCCAGCGATTCAAGGTGGCTTTGACTACGCGCATGAGAGCGGTTTCTATGTAGGTAACTGGAACTCAAACATTAGCTGGATCAGCGATAGCTATGGCGGTAATGGAGCCCCAAGCGGCACAAATGCTGTTACTGCGCCAATCGAAATGGACTTCTATGCTGGTTTCAAGAAAGAATTTATCGGCGAAGGTTTTGCTAGTGACTTTGGTGTATTGCAGTACTACTACCCAGTTTCTGGAATGATGCCTAATGCTCCAACTGGCGCGCAATTGCAAAAGCTTCCTACATACCGTCAAGCTTCTGGTGCTGCACCTAGCACAACTGAAGTTTATGCAGCCCAAAACTTCACTGCTGGTCCTGTTGCCGGTTTCTTCAAGTTCTCATACGCGTTAAGCAACCTCTTTGGTATCTATAACTCTAAGGGCTCTTTCTACCCAGACTTGACAGCGAACTACGACACCGGCTACTACGGTATTACTGTCAATGCGCACGTTGGTTACCAATATGTTCCTAATAATATTGTTACTACCTCAGCCTTAGCTGGCGCCAATATGGGTGGAACATATAACTGGAGCTATGCAGACTGGAAACTCGGTTTAACTAAGGACTTCGGTGGTGGCTTGTCAGGTTCTGCTTACTACACTGGTACAACTGCACAAAAAGTTGGTAATAACTATATTTACACAACTCCTAACGGCGGCAACGCTGGTCGTGCTAACGCAGTTGTAGCTTTGACAAAAACTTTCTAATTTCCACTCTGAACGGAGAAACACATGAAATTAATTACCGCAATCATCAAGCCCTTCAAGCTTGACGAAGTGCGCGAAGCTCTCTCGGAAGCGGGAGTTTCGGGCATTACCGTCACTGAAGTTAAAGGCTTTGGTCGTCAAAAAGGTCACACCGAGTTGTATCGTGGTGCTGAGTATGTTGTCGACTTTTTACCTAAAGTAAAAATTGAAGCTGCTGTTGAAGATGGCATCTTGGAGCGTGCGATTGAAGCAATTGAAAAATCAGCACGTACTGGCAAGATTGGCGATGGCAAGATTTTTGTCTCTCCAGTTGAGCACGTCATTCGTATTCGCACCGGTGAAACCGGCGCGTCAGCACTTTAAAGAGAGGTTCAAAATGTTAACTTGGATGAAACGACTCGTTGCTGGTGGTGCTATGGCTTTGGCTATTGGCGCTACTGGTGTAATGGTTACTTCGCCAGCGCATGCTGATGAAGTAAAAAAACCAGCTGTAACAGCTCCTGCTGCTACTCCTGCTGCTGCAGAACCTGCTCCTGTTCTTTGCTCTGAAAAGTGCAATAAAGGTGACACTGCTTGGATGATGGTCTGTACAGCATTAGTGCTGTTGATGACTCTTCCTGGCTTGGCGTTGTTCTACGGCGGTTTGACACGTAGCAAGAACATCTTGTCTATCTGTATGCAATGTTTCATGGTCTTCTCTTTGATTTCAGTGCTATGGGCGATTTATGGCTATAGCTTTGCATTCACGGAAGGCGGAGCATTCATCGGTGGATTAGATCGCCTCTTCTTGGGCGGTATGAATCCAGACTCAGTAGCAGCAACCTTTAGTAAGGGTGTTGTGATTCCTGAGTATGTATTTATGGCTTTCCAAGCGGTGTTCGCAACTATTACTTGCTGCTTGATCATTGGTTCTTTTGCTGAGCGCGCTAAGTTCTCTGCAATCTTGGTATTCATGGTGATTTGGTTCACTTTGAGCTACCTGCCAATCGCTCACATGGTTTGGTTCTGGCCTGGTCCAGATGACATCAAAGATGCTGCATCACTCGAAGCGATTACTGCTCGTGCTGGTTGGTTGTGGCAAAAAGGTGTTCTCGACTTTGCTGGTGGTACCGTTGTGCATATCAATGCTGCGATCGCTGGTTTGGTTGGTTCCTTTGTAATCGGCAAGCGTTTGGGCTACGGCAAAGAAGCAATGAAGCCACATAACTTAGTTTATGTAATGTCTGGCGCTGCTCTCTTGTGGTTCGGCTGGTTTGGTTTCAATGCTGGTTCAGCTCTTGAAGCAAACGGTAGCGCTGCCTTGGCATTCGTGAATACTTATTTAGCTACCGCTGCTGCTGTATTGGGTTGGTCAGTTGCTGAGTGGGTTCTCAAAGGTAAGCCATCAATGTTAGGTGCTGCATCTGGTTGCGTAGCTGGTTTAGTTGCAATTACTCCTGCTGCTGGTTTCGTTGGCCCAATGGGTGCAATCGTAATCGGTGTTATCGCTGGCGTAATCTGCCTCTGGGGTGTTACTGGTCTCAAGAAGATTTTGGGTTCAGATGACAGCTTGGACGTGTTTGGTGTTCATGGCGTAGGTGGTATTACTGGCGCATTGTTGACTGGTGTATTCGCTGACCCAGCTTTGGGTGGAACAGGTATCTGGGATTATGTAGCTAATGCAGTTGCTCCCGATTACTCTGTTGCTAGCCAATTATGGATCCAGGCTCAAGGTGTGATTACCACTGTAATTTGGTCTGGCGTAGTTTCTTTTGTAGCCTTCAAATTGATCGATATCGTGATTGGTTTGCGCGTTAAGGAAGAAGAAGAGCGCGAAGGCTTGGACATCAGCTCACACGGTGAGACTGCTTACGAGTCTTAATCAGTAGATTTACCCCTCACTGGGCGGCCCTAGTTGGCTGCCTAGTTTTAAGCGCGGGATCCTCGGATCCCGCGTCTTTCTTTTAATAATCTTACAATGGTGGAATGGTTCCACATCTCATTACTGCACTCACCGGCCCTTTGCTCGAATTAGAGTCAAAGGTTCTAGAAGCGACCCCAACCATTGAGCGTTGGTTCAGGCTGGAATGGCAAGAACATACCCCGCCTTTCTACTGTTCTGTCGATTTACGCAATTCTGGCTTTAAGTTAGCTCCAGTTGATACCAATCTTTTCCCTGGAGGGTTTAATAACCTTTCGCCGCAGATGTTGCCGCTTGCTGTTCAGGCTGCCATGGCTGCCATTGAGAAGATTTGCCCTGAGGCCAAAAACTTATTGCTGATACCAGAACGACATACACGCAATACTTTCTATTTGCAGAACATTGCGCGCTTGTCTTCGATTTTGCGTCAAGCTGGCTTAAATGTTCGACTAGGTACTTTCTCTGAAGAAATTAAGAAGCCAACCTGGATTGATTTACCCGATGGCAATCGCTTGTTGATGGAGCCACTTTCTCGATTAGGTCTCAAGAAACAACGTTTAGGGTTAAAAGATTTTGATCCTTGCTCGATCCTGTTAAATAACGACTTATCCGCAGGCATTCCTCCGATTCTGGAGAATATCTATGAGCAGTACTTGCTGCCGGGCTTACATGCTGGTTGGCATGTTCGTCGTAAATCAAATCACTTTGCCGCCTATGAAGAGGTGGCAAAGAAATTTGCCAAAGTTGTAGATATCGATCCATGGATGATCAACCCTTACTTTACTAGTTGCTCCAATATTAATTTCCATGAGCGTAAGGGCGAAGACGAACTTCAAACTGCCGTAGAGCAAGTCTTGAAAAAGACAGCTAAGAAGTACCGTGAATACGGTATTAAAGAGAAGCCTTATGTCGTAGTAAAAGCTGATGCTGGTACTTATGGCATGGGTGTGATGGTAGTCAATGATCCCGCGCAGTTAAAGGGCTTGAATCGTAAAGACCGCAACAAGATGAGTGTGGTCAAGGAGGGCCTTGAGGTCAGTGATGTATTGATTCAGGAGGGTGTGTATACCTTCGAGAAGGTCAATGAAGCGGTTGCTGAGCCCGTGGTGTACATGATTGATCGCTATGTCATTGGCGGCTTCTATCGTGTTCATACTGACCGTGGGCCAGATGAGAACCTGAACGCTCCCGGCATGCATTTTGTACCTCTAGCCTTCGAGCAAAACTCGATGCCTGATCTAGGGGCTAAGCCAGGTAGCGCCGCTCCAAATCGCTTCTATCTGTATGGTGTGGTTGCTCGCTTAGCGCTGCTTGCTGCATCATTGGAGCTAGAGCGAACCGATCCCAATGCTGAAGCTGCATAAATAAATCACCAATCTCTCAATAGAAATAATGAACCTTCTTTTTATTGCAGACCCCCTTGAATCTTTTAAGATTCAAAAAGATTCCACACTCGCAATGATGCGAGCAGCGCAAGAGGCTGGGCACTACTTATGGTTTTGTCAAAGTCGCAATGTGTTGTGGAGAGATGATTTCGTAGTAGCTGATTGCCAATCTTTAGTGATTAAGCCCGGCTCCACGAACTGGTTTGAGTTGGGTGAGATTGAGTCTCGAACACTCAAGTCTTTTTCTGCTGTGCTCATGCGCACAGACCCTCCTTTCGATATTGAATATCTCAATACCACTTGGTTGTTATCGGCCGCAGTACGTCAGGGCGCGAAAGTATTTAACGAGCCAAGCGCTGTTCGAGATCATTCAGAAAAACTATCTATTACAGAGTTTCCAGAACTGATTCCGCCTACCTTGGTCACGCGTGAATTAGCTGCGGTAGAGCTTTTTCATCAGGAACATCGCGATATCGTGATTAAGCCTTTAGATGGCATGGGCGGCATGGGTGTATTTAGGGTTGGGGCTGATGGACTCAATCTTGCTAGCATTGTAGAAACGCTTGGCGAGAATGGCGCAAGAACCCTGATGGTTCAGCGTTTTCTGCCAGAAATTGCCCAGGGCGACAAACGGGTGCTTTTAATTGGCGGAGAGGTAGTGCCATTTGCGCTAGCTCGCATTCCGCAGGGTAGCGAAATTCGGGGTAATTTGGCTGCCGGTGGCAAAGGCGTAGCGTTGCCTTTAACCGAGACCGAAAAAGGGATTGCTGAAAAATTAGCCCCTGTTTTAAATCAGCGTGGATTATTCTTGGTAGGGTTGGATTTAATTGGTGGTTATCTCACCGAAATTAATGTGACGAGCCCTACTTGTTTTGTTGAAATTACTGACCAAAGCAACTTTAATGTTGCGCAATTTTGGTTGGCAGCGCTAGAGAAAGCATTGGCATAAATATGGTTGGAATTGTCATCGTTGCTCACACACCGGTTGCCAGCGCAATGCTGGGGTTTGCTGAGCATACTTTTGGTGTATTGCCTGAGCGTGTTCGAGCAGTGGATATCCCTCCTCATGAAGATACCAAGGCAAGCTTTGATCGCGTGATGAAGGCGGCTTATGGTGTGAACACAGGCAACGGCGTCTTAATCCTGACAGATGTTATGGGTGCAACTCCTGCTAATGTGGCCTCAAAGTTAGAGGCCTTGGGTCCTTTATCGGGATTGAATGCGCCTGTAATTGTGTTGGCGGGATTAAACCTTCCTATGCTGATGCGTTGCATTTCTCATCGCGGAGAAAATCTGGAAGACTTGGCGCAAAAAGCCCTTGCTGGTGGACAGAATGGCATCTTGCGCTTAGGTGCAAAAGTAAATCAAGAATAGATAAGGGCCAGCACACTATGCCTTCGGTAGAAATCGAAATCATCAATAAATTAGGCTTGCATGCGCGCGCATCTGCCAAGCTATCTCAATTAGCCGCTCAGTTTCCCTGTGAAATATTTCTGTCACGTAATGGGCGTCAAATTAATGCGAAGAGCATTATGGGTGTGATGATGTTGGCGGCCGGTATCGGCAGCACTGTGACCCTTGAGACTGTGGGCGAAAAGGCGGATGAAGCTATGCAGGCACTCACCGCCTTAATTAATGACCGATTTGGTGAGGGTGAGTAAATAGTATGACTTTTGCATTACATGGAATTCCAGTATCGAAAGGCATTGCCATTGGCAAGGCGGTACTGATTTCTCGTGCAGCATTAGAAGTCAGCCATCACCTGATTGAGGCTGGTAAAGAAGAGGCTGAAGCACAAAAGCTATTAGACGCATTTGATCAGGTTCGCCTAGAGCTTGAGCAATTGCGCCAAGGATTGCCAAAAGATGCCCCGCAAGAGATGGCGGCATTCTTAGACGTGCACGGCATGATATTGGCGGACCCAGCATTGGCTGAGAAGCCCATTAAACTCATTCGCACGCAACGATTAAATGCAGCATGGGCCTTAACTACTGAGTTGAATGATCTGTTGGAGCAATTTGCAGACATTGAGGATGCGTATTTAAAGGAACGCGCCAACGATATTCGTCAGGTTGCTGAACGCGTGATTAAGGCATTAAATGCCCAGAAAAAAGATCCATTAAACGATGCCGATTTTTTGCCAACCAGTGATATCGGCGTTGAGTCCATCATCGTTGCCCACGATATTGCTCCGCATGACATGCTGCGTTTTAAAGAGCATGCTTTTACCGGATTTGTAACGGATCTGGGTGGTAAAACTTCCCATACGGCTATCGTGGCGCGCAGCATGGAAATACCCGCAGTAGTTGGTGTGCGCCATGCTAGCGAAATGATTCGTCATGGTGATTGGTTGGTGCTAGATGGCGATCGAGGAGTTGTAGTAGTTGCCCCAGATGAGCAGCTACTAGCCGAATATCGCAAACTACAAGCTCAGGTTCTCAAAGAAGCTCGCAAGCTCCAACAGTTAAAGCATGCAAAAACAGAAACAGCCGACCGTGTTGAGATTGAGTTGTTTGCCAATATTGAATTGCCAGAAGATGCTATTCAGGCGGTGAAGTTGGGTGCTGTAGGGGTTGGTTTATTCCGCTCTGAATTTTTATTCATGGACCGTAAGCAGGCTTTGCCAGATGAAGAGCAGCAATACCAAGAATATCGTCGCGTAGTCGATTTAATGCATGGCTTACCTGTCAACATCAGAACGATTGACGTTGGTGCAGATAAGGCATTGGGCGGCGGTGGCGATATTTCTCAAACAGGCACATCACCATTGGGCTTGCGGGCAATCCGCTGGTCTTTAACGGAGCCTGAAATCTTTTTAACGCAGCTCAGAGCAATTCTGCGTGCATCAGCACATGGTCAAGCGCGCATCATGATTCCAATGTTGGCTCATGCTAAAGAGATTGATGAAACATTTAGACTGATTGAAAAAGCGAAACAACAATTGCATCAGCGTGGCAAAGCATTTAATCCGAATATTCAAGTTGGTGCAATGATTGAGATTCCGGCCGCTGCTTTAGTCTTGCCTTTGTTTATTAATCGATTCGATTTTCTTTCTATTGGAACGAATGATTTAATTCAGTACACACTGGCGATTGATCGTGCAGATCATGCAGTTGCCCATTTATATGACCCATTACATCCAGCGATATTGAATTTATTAGCCAATATCATTGAGCAAGCTAAACGTGCCAATGTGCCTGTGGCTGTTTGTGGCGAGATGGCTGGTGATCCTGCATTAACGAAGTTATTGCTTGCCTTGGGTTTAACGGATTTCTCAATGCACTTCAGCCAGTTATTGCTGGTCAAGCGGGAAATTCTTCAGGCCAATGTCGGCTTGTTAAAAGCCCGCGTTGCTAGAGTCTTGAAGGCATATGAGCCAGAAGAGCAGGCAAAGGCTCTAGAGCGACTGCTGTCTTAATTATTTATTGCGCTGCCTAGTGGGCTGAGCCGCATACCGAACACTCGGAATTACGGCTAATACGGATTTCATCGATTTGGGTCGTAAGCCCATTCCAAAGCAACATGCGGCCCACCAAGGGCTCTCCAAAACCAATTAATACCTGCAGGGCTTGAGCGGCTTGCATGGCTCCAATGATCCCTACTAGAGGCGAGAAGATGCCCATGCTGGAGCAACTGACTTCTTCAAATACTTCATCTGGAGAAAAGATGCAGGCATAGCATGGTGAGCTTGGATTTCGCAGATCAAAGACGCTCACTTGACCATCGAACTTGAGAGCTGAGCCTGAAACCAATGGAATTTGATGTTTAACGCAGGCAGCATTAATAAGGTGTCTGGTTGAAAAGTTATCTGTGCAATCGAGCACAACATCAACGCTTGGCAGCAGTTCATCTAATAGCGAAGCTGTGGCTTTAGCCTGAATGGTTTCAATCTGAATGCTGGAGTTAAGGCATTGTAAAAATTCTTTTCCTGAAGCAACTTTGCTTTTGCCAACGCTACTTTCGGTATGCATGATTTGACGCTGCAAATTGGTGAGCTCTACATCATCATGATCTACTAGGGTGATGTGTCCCACTCCGGCAGCGGCTAAATAGGGGGCGGCAGCACTACCTAAGCCGCCGGCGCCGATGACTAATGCATGTGATTGGAGAAGCTTCTCTTGGCCAGCAACATCAATCTCGTCAAGCAGCAAGTGCCTTGAGTATCGAAGTAACTGCTCGTCATTCATGTGCCAGCCGCAGAGATTAAAAGATTATTCGAGTTTGGATGAGGAGCGCTTCACGGGCTGGCCATTAATAAAGGCTACTGCCTGAGAAAGCATGAAGTCATCTGCACTGCCTAGCTCAGGCGGTTTCTTATTCTTATCTTTCTCTTTTTCTTCAGGAGTCTTCTTGGCATTTTTCTCTTCAATGCGCTGCAGCTCTTCGAGGCGACGTTGTTCGCGATCTTTAATCAGATTATCTTCAGCAGACTGCTTATTGCGTAAGTGTTTCTCGCTATCGATCTCACGAGTGATTAAGACATCATCTGGATCACCATCTTTGTTTTGGTCTACTGGGATATCTGGTTTTACACCAAAAGCCTGAATCGACTTACCACTTGGGGTGTAGTAATAAGCGGTAGTAATCTTCAGTGCTGAATCATTGGTCAGGGGGCGAACGGTTTGGACAGAGCCCTTACCAAAGGTCGTTTTTCCAATAATGGTTGCGCGTTTATAGTCCTGGAGTGCGCCAGCCACAATCTCAGAGGCTGAGGCGGAATAAGCGTTTACCAAGACCACCATAGGTAATTTCTTAAATATCGCTGGAACACCCGCCAAAGGGTCGCCAGACTCATTTAGGCGATACATCGCTGGCGTTGCATTAAATACCTGTTTTGAATCTGGGGACTGGCCTTTAGTGGAGACAATAACTGCGTCAGCAGGCAAGAATGCTGCAGCCACACCTACGGCTCCTTGCAATAGACCGCCGCCATTGTTGCGCAGATCAAGAATGATGCCTTTGAGTTTTGGATCTTGATTGGCAATATCGGTTAATTTCTTAGCAAGATCAGGAACGGTGCGCTCCTGAAAGCTGGTGATGCGTACCCAAGCAATATCGTTATCCAGAATTTTTGTTTTGACTGATTGAACTTTAATCTCTGCGCGAGTGATTGTGACCGGAAAGCTACGCTCTTCACTCTTACGAAATACCGTCAAAGTAATTTTGGTTCCAGGTTCGCCGCGCATAGTGCGTACCGCTTTGTCTAGAGACATACCGCGTACAGGTTTGTCATCAAGGCGTGTAATGAGGTCTCCGGCTTGAAGACCCGCGCGAGCAGCAGGACTATCTTCAATTGGATTGAGTACTTTCACTACACCATCTTCAGAAGTGATTTCAATACCAAGTCCAGCAAACTTTCCAGAGGTCATCTCTTGCATTTCTGCAAAATCTTTTTTATCTAAGAAAGTGGAATGAGGATCAAGACTACTGACCATTCCTTTAACAGCATCCGTTAATAGTTGCTTGTCTTCAATAGGCTCAACGTATTCGCGCTTAATTTGGGCAAAGACATTGGAGAGCGTGCGAAGCTCATCCAGCGGTAGCTGAGGGCTTTGCTGGGCGGTCGCGGAGAGCTGTATCGTGGCTGCTACGCCGGCGATAAGGCCAACGGCTATCAGGGCGAAATTCTTTAGAAATTGGCGCATATCTCTTTTGCTTTAATCCAAATAAAAGTGTTGAATGGGTTTGAGGTTGTCGTCTAAGTCATAAACAAGTGGCACACCATTAGGTACATTCACTTCCATGATGGCTTCATCAGACATTTGATCTAAATACTTAATGAGTGAGCGAATGCTGTTGCCGTGTGCTACTAGTAAAACGCGTTTGCCAGCTTTGAGTGCGGGTGCAATAGATTCATTCCACAAGGGTAATACTCGATCAACGTTATCTTTCAGGCATTCACCCAAAGGAATATCAGAAGGATTGAGCTTTGAGTAACGGAGGTCATTTTTTGGGTGACGCTCATCATCATGCTCAAGTAGCGGCGGACGTACATCATAGGAGCGACGCCAAATATGAACTTGTTCATCGCCATATTTAGCTGCGGTTTCAGCTTTATTCAATCCGGTGAGTGCGCCATAGTGACGTTCATTTAAGCGCCAGCTATGGACAACAGGGAGCCACATTAAATCCATGGCATCTTGAACGTGCCAAAGAGTGCGAATGGCACGCCTTAAAACGGAGGTATAGGCAATATCAAATTCATAGCCTGCTTTTTTGAGGTTTTCACCTGCTGCGATGGCCTGTTCTGCGCCTTTAGGGGTTAAGTCGACATCCGCCCAGCCAGTGAAGCGGTTTTCAAGGTTCCAGGCGGATTCGCCATGACGAATAAGGACAAGTTGTTTCATAGAGCCATTCTATAATCTGGTGATGAACTTTCTTACGCAAATTGATAATTTAGCGCTTATTGCCCTGCTGTTGGTTTCAGGCATAGCGCTTTTCCTACCCTCATTATCTACGCTTATTGGCGGGAAAGGCTTAACGCCTACTGAAGCGACGATTTGGATTAATCGTCGCAAAGCCTATGTCTTGGACCTGCGCTCGGAGGAGGCTTTCAAATCAGGGCATTTACCTGGCGCCAAATTCGCCAATGCTGCCGGCTTAACTGCAGCCATTGAAAAGCTCAAGTTAGACCGCAAGCACCCAGTGGTCTTGGTTTGTGAAACGGGCTCCCAGTCACGCAAACTCGTAGCCGAAGCTCAAAAACTAGGCTTTGCCGAAGTAGGCGCTTTAGATGGCGGCGTGCTGGCTTGGAAAGCAGCAGCCCTACCTTTAGTGAAGTAAGGAGAAATCGATGCCTCCAGTAACAATGTATAGCACCCAAGTTTGCCCTTACTGCGTCATGGCGGAAAAGTTGCTGACTAAAAAAGGCGTTGCTAATCTCGAAAAGATTTTGATTGATCGTGATCCGGCCCAGCGCGAAATAATGATGACACGCACTGGCCGCCGCACTGTTCCACAAATCTATATAGGTGACACGCATGTTGGTGGTTATGACGACTTAGTGGCATTAGATCGGGCTGGAAAGCTTGATCCCTTATTAGCTTAATAGATTAAACATACAAAGAAAGTTAGCAATGACTGAAAAATCCCCAGCACCCCAGGCAAGTGCCGAGCAAGCTAAAGAACCTGGATTTCGTATTCAGCGAATTTACTTAAAAGATGTATCTCTTGAGCAACCAAATGCTCCGCAGATTTTGTTGGTTGCATCTGAGCCACAAGTGCATGTTGAGATTGATATCTCCGTTGCACCCTTAAGTGAAGGTATCTTTGAGGTGGCTCTAAGCTCCACCGTGACTGCTAAAGTCGATACCAAAGTACTATTCTTGGTAGAAGCAAAACAAGCTGGCATCTTTGAATTTAGTAATATTCCGGTTGAGCAAATTGATCCCATGCTTGGCATTGCTTGCCCAACGATTTTGTATCCGTATTTGCGTTCAAATATCGCCGACATTATTAGTCGCGCAGGCTTCCAGCCAATTCATTTGAATGAGATTAATTTCCACGGCATGTATGAACATCGTTTGATGCAAGCTCAACAAGAAGCTGCCGCTAAGGATGGCGCTGCCGCTGAGAGCAAGCCTCACTAAGCTCAACGAGCGAGCCCACAGATCATGAAAGTGACACTGCTTGGTGCTGGTGCCTGGGGAACGGCGATGGCCGCGCAAGCAGCTCGCTTTCTCCAAGAAGGTGATATTGTTTTATGGTCTCGTAGCAAACAACAGTTAAAAGAAATTGAAGAGAGCGCTGAAAATCGCGCTTATCTTTCAGGGATTCAGTTGCCTGCAGGCCTCAAGTTTGAGAGCAACTTTTCTACTGCCATCAAAAGACTTTCTAGTGATGATTTATTGGTCATTGCTACACCAATGTCGGGGCTCTCAGAAACAATCGCCCAAGCTTTAAAGATTGCTGAGCACCCACTCAATATTATTTGGCTCTGCAAAGGTCTTGAGCCGAATACCGCCTTATTGCCCCACCAGGTTGTAGAGCGTGAGAGCAAGATGCATTCTCGTGGAATAACGCATTCATATGGCGCCTTATCTGGCCCAAGCTTTGCGCGTGAGGTTGGTGAAGGTATGCCTTGCGCTTTAACAGTTGCTAGCAAATCTCCCAAGTTATGTGAAGTAGTGCAGACCGCTTTCCATCACGGCAATATGCGCGTGTATTCAAGCGATGATTTGATTGGGGTGGAGTTAGGAGGCGCTATTAAGAATGTCTTAGCTATTGCCGCAGGTATTGGAGACGGCTTGGATTTGGGTCTGAATGCACGCGCTGCTGTTCTCACACGCGGTTTAGCAGAGATGATGCGCATTGTGAAGGCTGCCGGTGGCAAATCTGAAACTTGTATGGGTTTAACTGGTGTTGGAGATTTAATCTTGACTGCCACTGGTGACCTTTCTCGCAATCGTCGCGTTGGTCTTGAGCTTGCTGCTGGCAAGTCGCTACCTGAGGTTCTTGCAAGTCTTGGTCACGTTGCCGAGGGTGTGCTTTGTGCGGAGGCGGTTGGCGATTTGGCAAAACGCCTAGGGGTTGAGATGCCGATTACTTCGATGATGGGTGAAGTGCTCTCTGGAAAGTTGAAGCCGCATGATGCCGTTAAAAAGCTTATGGGGCGCGATCCTAAAATCGAATCGTAAGTACAGCAGCTGAATCGGTTTTTACTGACCGCCTGCAAGGCCATTCTGGCGCCAAGCTTCATACACTACGATTGCAACAGTATTTGATAAATTCAGACTGCGACTGCTATCTTGCATCGCTAGGCGCATACGATTCTCAGGTGGAATGGAATCCCTAACTTCATCTGTAATGCCTTTAGTTTCAGAGCCAAATACGAAGTAATCATCGGGCGCGTATTTGCCTTCATGAAACTTTCCTGAGCCCTTGGTGGTTAATGCAAAGAGATGCTGGGGATCAGGATGCTCATCATTTAAAAACTGGGCCCAATTTTTGTGGACTATGACCCGTGCAAACTCGTGATAATCGAGACCTGCTCTACGTAACTTAGCATCTTCCATGGGAAACCCAAGCGGCTCAATTAAATGTAACTTTGCTCCAGTATTGGCGCACAAGCGAATAATGTTCCCTGTATTGGGTGGGATTTCTGGCTCAAATAAAACAATATTAAACATTTGACACTCTTTAAATTGGTCGCGCAGCTCGAAGTACTACCCAATTAATTACGCGAGATACACCATTGTCCTTCAGAACGCGCGCAATTTCATTAAGGGTTGCGCCGCTTGTCATCACATCATCAAACACAATCACAGTCTTGTGTGCTAGCTGCTGAATGTAGCGCTCTTCAACGTAAAACATTCCCTGAATGGCAATGTGGCGATTACTCAAGGTGCTTCCGGCCTGGTGCTTTGCATAATGATGGCGCTGCAGCATAAAAGGTGATTTTTGAATATGCCTTCCGCAGCGAATTCGTTTAGCAATTTCCCAGCTTTGATTGAAGCCACGCTGCGCTAATTTTTCAATACTGAGGGGCACTGGCAGTAAATAATCAGCAGAAATATCTTCAAGCTCCTTACTAAGAAGTAAGTTCCATGTTCTGCCAAGGGCATTAGCAAATGCAATGCGTTTTTGATACTTCAATTCATGCAGTGGAGTTTGTAGCAATCCATCATAGCGATCCAAGCAATGGGTTGCATCAAAGTATGGTCGAGAGATTTGGCATTGCACACAACTTTGCTCTGCAATTTCTGGTGCCTGAAGTGCTATGCCACATTGATAGCAGCATTGGTAGTTCATTAAGCCATCATCTCGCAATTGATTGAGACAGCGATCGCATAGGGATGATTTTTGAAACTCCCCACAAGCAATGCAAGCCGTGGGCAAAAGCTGTTCACAAATGGTTTGAAAAATGTTCTCTGGAAATCGCATGGGGCGCTGAGTATACTGAGCCAATGACCCAGCCCCTTAGATGGTTACAAGACGAAATTGCAGATCGCATGCTGCAGAAATTAGACATCGTTAAGCTTGATGTAAAAGACATTTTGGTGGCGCCTGATTTTGCTGGCAAGCATCTGGATGTACTTGCTAAACGCTATCCAAAGGCGCGCATTTTTAGCATCGCCGAAAACGGTGTTTCAGGATTTCAAATGTGGCGTGCTAAAGCACTTAGTAATTGGCGATCCTTATTTGCTAGCAACACTAGCTCCTTCGCAAGTTACATCTCGTCTGGAAGATTTGATATTCCCGACAATTCTGTTGATTTAGTGTTCAGCGATCTTTTACTGCACGATTTGCCTGATCCGAAGCATTTTTTGCAGGAGTGTTGGCGCGTTCTGCGCGAGGGCGGCTTAATCACATTTAGCTATTTAGGGCCCGATACCGGAAAAGAGTTGCGCGCCTTGGAGCTTCCGGACGTAAAGCTGAAGAATTTATTGAGTCCCTGGGATATGCACGATATGGGAGATGCTTTGCTGGGTGAGCGGTTTTCTGATCCCGTAATGGACATGGAGTACCTCACTTTGGACTATGAGAAGCCAGCCTTGCTGTTAGCAGACATTTGTGCGCTGAAATTGATGCATTCCACCCCTCCTGAAGTCACTGAAAAAGAGGTTTTGCCGCAAAAAATCACCTTAGAGGTGGTTTATGGGCATGCATGGGCACTCGGAAAGCACCTCGCAAAGGCAAAGGACAACGTCGCCTACATTGATCTAAATCAAATTGGGCACAAGACTAGGTCAGATTCTGCCTAAGTGTAAGTGCTTACTATCATTTAAACCTCGACCAAGATTGGTTCAAGCTGGGTTAACCCTGTTTGTTGTTGCGCCTAATTAACCCTATAATCACGGCTGGATGTATTGGCTTGAGACCGTTTTTTGGGCATTTTGTGGCATTTTTGCTGCTTTGCTCACGACAATAAACAGAGAATAAGATGAATTTATTTGGAAAAGTCACTAGGGCTTCGCTCTATTTCGCAGTTGCTTTTGGCACTGCTTTTGCTCATGCAGCAGAGAACATGCCCGGTGGCCCAGCTGTTAATCAGCTGAATTTCGCGCCTCCTGCTACCAAAATCATGCAAGAGATTCATTGGTTGCATTGGATGATGTTGGTCATTTGCGCAGTGATTTTTATTGGTGTTTTTGGAGTGATGTTCTATTCCATCTTGAAGCACCGTAAATCATTAGGTCACAAATCAGCATCTTTCCATGAGAGCACGACTGTTGAAATCATTTGGACAGTTGTTCCACTGCTGATCGTTATCGGCATGGCATTGCCAGCAACAAAAACTGTTGTGGCGATGAAAGACACTACTAACTCCGACATCACTATTAAGACCACTGGTTATCAGTGGAAGTGGGGTTACGACTACATCAAGGGTGAGGGTGAAGGCATCAATTTTATTTCCACTTTGGCAACATCACGTGAAGCAATCAATAACTTAGCACCTAAGTCTGATACTTATTTGATGGAAGTGGATAACGAAATGGTTGTGCCAGTTGGCAAAAAAATTCGTTTAATCACTACTGCTAACGACGTTATTCATGCTTGGACTATCCCAGCATTTGGCGTAAAGCAAGATGCGATCCCGGGCTTCGTTCGTGACACTTGGTTTAGAGCCGACAAGATTGGTACATTCCGCGGTCAGTGTTCTGAGCTATGCGGTGCAGAGCATGCATTCATGCCTATCGTTGTGAGAGTAGTGTCACAAGAGGACTACACCGCTTGGGTTGCTGAGAAGAAAAAAGCAATGGGTGCTGGCGGTGATGATCCTTCTAAGGTTTACACCCTGGAAGAGCAAAAAGAGCGCGGCGCAAAAGTATACGCAGCTAATTGCGCGGCTTGTCACCAGCCGAATGGCAAAGGTGCTGGTGCATTCCCAGCATTAGATGGCAGCAAAGTGGTCAATGGACCTAAAGCAGGTCAATTTAATATTTTGTTGAACGGTAAAAATGCAATGCCGAAATGGGGTGGCGTTCTTTCTGATGCCGACATTGCTGCTGTAATTACTTATACCCGTAACTCCTGGGGTAACAAGACAGGTGAAGTGATTCAGACGCAAGAAATTATGACCGCACATGGCGGTAAGTAATCCAGATTAACTAATACAGATAAAAACGAAACCGGAGTAATCCATGAGTACAGTCTCTACTACCCACGATCACGCACACGACCACGCGCATGATGATCATATGCCACACGGATGGCGTCGTTGGTTGTTTGCAACCAACCACAAAGATATTGGCACGATGTATTTGCTCTTCTCATTCATCAGCCTATTGGCTGGTGGCACGATGGCTTTGGGTATTCGCCTGGAATTATTCCAGCCTGGTTTGCAATTCTTCCGCCCTGAGTTCTTTAATCAGCTAACAACTATGCATGGCTTGGTAATGGTATTCGGTGCGATCATGCCGGCATTCGTTGGTTTCGCTAACTGGATGGTGCCTTTGCAAATTGGCGCATCCGATATGGCATTTGCTCGTATGAACAACTTTAGCTTCTGGATTCTTCCAGTGGCTGCAACCTTGTTATTGAGCTCATTCCTTGTCCCTGGTGGTGCTCCAGCAGGCGGTTGGACTATGTATGCTCCGCTGACCTCACAAATGGGTCCTGGCATGGACATGGCAATTTTTGCCCTCCACTTATTGGGTGCTTCTTCCATTATGGGTTCGATCAATATCATCGTGACCATCTTGAATATGCGCGCTCCGGGCATGACTTTGATGAAGATGCCAATGTTCTGCTGGACTTGGTTGATTACTGCTTATTTGTTGATTGCTGTGATGCCTGTACTGGCTGGTGCGATCACGATGACTTTGACTGATCGTCACTTTGGCACTTCATTCTTCTCTGCAGTTGGCGGTGGCGACCCAATCATGTTCCAGCATATTTTCTGGTTCTTTGGTCACCCAGAGGTTTACATCATGATTCTTCCAGCATTTGGAATCGTTAGTGAAATTATTCCTGCTTTCTCCAGAAAAACATTGTTTGGTTACAGCTCAATGGTTTATGCAACCGCATCTATTGCGATCTTGTCATTCATCGTTTGGGCTCACCACATGTTTGCAACTGGTATGCCTGTTACTGGCCAGCTGTTCTTCATGTACGCAACTATGTTGATCGCTGTTCCAACTGGTGTAAAGATTTTTAACTGGGTAGCAACAATGTGGAAAGGTTCGATGACTTTCGAAACTCCAATGTTGTGGGCTATTGGTTTCATCTTCGTATTTACGATGGGTGGCTTTACTGGTTTGATCTTAGCAATGGCGCCAATTGATATCGGTTTGCAAGATACCTACTATGTTGTGGCTCACTTCCACTATGTACTGGTAGCAGGTTCATTGTTTGCCATGTTCGCCGGTTTCTACTACTGGTGCCCCAAGTGGACAGGTCGCATGGCTAGTGAAACTCGCGGCAAGATCCACTTCTGGACTTCCATGATTTTCTTTAACATCACATTCTTCCCGATGCATTTCTTGGGTTTAGCTGGTATGCCACGTCGCTATGCCGACTATCCAACCCAGTTTGCTGATTTCAATTTAATCGCTTCGATCGGTGCATTGGGCTTTGGCTTGTCGCAGGTCTATTTCTTGATCTTCGTCGTGCTTCCTGCATACCGCGGCCAAGGTGAAAAAGCACCAATGAAGCCATGGGATGGAGCTAAAGGCTTGGAGTGGATTATTCCTTCTCCAGCACCGCATCATACTTTTGAAACTCCACCTAGTGCTGAGCAAATGCATGAAGCCGGAATTTAATTCATCAGAGAAACAAGCCCTTGCTGCGAAAAATCGCAGGATGGGCTTCATTCTTTTGAGTGTGTCACTGATATTTTTTATTGGTATTGTGATTAAACGGAGTATGTTGGGTTAATCCCGCAATGACGATGGTTTCAACTCAATCACTAAATCGCCAGATTTTATTAAAGCTCTTAATTGCAGCGGTAATGATGTTTGGATTTGGTTACGCACTAGTCCCAATGTATAAAGCCTTGTGTGAAGCTACCGGGATTAATGTTGTAACGAGCAAAAATGACTATGGCGTTAGAGCTTTCAGCCCAAATAGGGTTGGTAATACCCAGGTTAACTATGCTCGCACGGTGATGGTTGAGTTTGACTCCAATAGCCGTGGCCCGTTTACTTTCAAACCAGTAAAGAATTTTTTAGAAGTGCATCCTGGTGAAATGACTGAGATTGTTTATGAAGTCACCAATAATCAGAATCGCCAAGTGCGAGCACAGGCAATACCAAGTTATGCGCCTAAAAGCGCAACAGAATTTTTTACAAAGTTAGAGTGTTTTTGTTTTCAGGAGCAGACACTAGCGGCAAATGAAACAAAGAAGATGCCGGTAGTTTTTGTGATCGATGCGGGTTTACCGGACGACGTGAAAACCATTACTTTGTCGTATACCTTCTTTGAGCTGGGCATGGGTGGTACACCGCCTGCGCCAAAGTCAAAGGTGGTGTCATGAAGAAAAAAAGTAGTTTTATGCAGTCCATGAAAGCCGTGATGTGGGGCTTTTTGGGGGTGCGTAAACAATCAGGTTTGCAGGAAGATGTAGCTTCACTCAGTTTTGTTCACATTATCATTGCAGGTGTTGTTGGCGCCTTGATTTTTATGGGCGTTCTCCTGTTGATAGTGAAAGCAGTTGTGTCCCATTGATTATTTTTTGATTGAATAGAGAGAATAAGATGTCATCCAATTCAACCCCATACTATTTCGTCCCTGGACTATCTAGGCATCCTGCCATGGCCGCCGCCGGCTTAATTGCATTTGGCGCTGGTATGTCTGGCTGGGTAAATCACACTTCTTGGGGCGGTGCCCTAAGTTTAGTTGGTGTGGCATGGGTTCTATTTGTGCTCTATCACTGGTTCGGCGATACGATTGCTGAATCCAATTCTGGCAAGAATGGTATCAACGTTGATATTTCTTATCGCTGGTCAATGGCTTGGTTCATCTTCTCTGAAATCATGTTCTTCGGCGCATTCTTTGCGGCCCTCTTTTACGCACGCAATATTGCAATGCCTTGGATGGGTGACGTTACGAGCAAATTACTTTGGCCTAATTTCCAGGCTGTCTGGCCAAATGATGGCCCTGCTGGATTGGTTGAGAAGTTCACCACTATGGGCCCATGGCCGATTCCAACCATCAACACATTATTGTTATTGAGCTCTGGCGTGACGATTACTATTGCTCACCATGCATTGGTAGCGAACCACATGAAGAAGGCCATTATCGGCTTGGCTGCAACTGTTGGCCTAGGCTTCATCTTCTTGTGCTTCCAGGCTTTTGAGTATTACCACGCTTACCATGAGCTCAATTTGAAGCTCACATCAGGTATCTACGGTTCTACATTCTTTATGTTGACTGGATTCCATGGTTTCCACGTATTCCTTGGGGGCACTATGCTGGCCATTGTATTGCGCCGTATGATTCGTGGCGACTTTACTGCTAAACACCACTTTGCTTTTGAAGGCGCTGCTTGGTACTGGCACTTCGTTGACGTAGTCTGGCTTGGCTTGTACATCGCTGTTTACTGGATGTAAGTTGAATAAAAAATCGGGGCTTTAAAGCCCCGATTTGTTTTAGTACTCTTGTCTTGTGCAGTAACGGTTAGTTTGTTCCCACCCTGATACCAGTAGCCTCAATGAGGCCAAAGTAGTGGGCTAGCAGAATTCCTAAAAATAGCGCGACGGACAAGCCAATGCGTAGCATCAGTGAATGAACCATGCGGGAGCTATTTCCCCTATCTTTCATCATGTAATACAAAGCCGATCCTAAGCTAAAAACAATCATTAGTAGGACAATAGGAATAATCCACTTCATCTCAAATCCCTCAATTGAATAAGCTGTTTTTTGCCCTCGTTGCCAAGCGCATAGTCGCTACTTTATCAGCCTTGCTGGTGATTGCGATCGGCTGTGGTGCTGGGGTCTGGCAACTGAGTAGGGCTAATACCAAAATTGCCTTGGCAGCGAATTTACAGGCTCGCCAACAAATGCCCATATTAAGTGCCAATGCAACACCATGGACCTTGGAAGAGGCTAGTGAGCGCCGTATGATTGCTCGGGGGCGATATATTCCCGAGGCAGCAGTTTGGCTGGATAACAGGCCAAGACCTATTCCTCCTGCTGGTAGCGCCACTGCACAGTCCGGCTTTTACCTGATGATGCCTTTGAGGCTGGAAGGGAAAGATGAGGTTCTTTGGGTGAATCGGGGTTGGGCGCCGCGCAACAATGAAAATCGCGAAACCCTCCCACCCGTGCAAACCCCAAATACAGTAGTCAATATTGAAGGCGTTGTATTTGCTCATCCCGGGAAAGTCTATGAGCTTGGGAGCGGCAAGATTTCTGCCGATGTAAACAAACCAAGAATTGAACAAAATTTTGATTTAACAGATGAAGGCAAGTTACATGGTTGGAGTCAAGCGCCCTTTATCTTGCGTGAGATTGAGGTTGGCATAGAGGATGGCTTAATCCGCGATTGGGCGCCTCTGACAAGTGGGGTCGATCGCCATTATGCTTATGCATTCCAGTGGTTTGCTTTGGCTTTTGCTGGATTTTTATTTTGGTTGCTAAGTGGCCTGCGGCAATATAAACGACAGGGATTAGTGAATGGGGATCAAGAGTGAGTGATAAAGAGTTATTAATTCCGGCTTCACAGGTGGATGCATCTGCGATTAATGCGCGTACGCGTCGTGGCCGTATTCAGATGTTGTTGTTATTGCTTGCCTGTGCCTCACCAGTTCTCGCTTCTTACTTTGCTTATTACGTGATTAAACCTGAAGGTGGAAAAACCAATTTCGGAACACTCGTATATCCAGCGCAAGAGTTCAATACGGCGTGGCTTGATGCCCCCCTCCAGGGTAAATGGACTCTCTTAGTTGCGCGTCCAGCTGGCGAATGCCACATCAAAGATGAGAAATGTATTGAAGCTTTATTTCTCATGCGCCAAACCAAAGTTGCCATGGGTAGAGAAAGCGAACGCTTGCAGTTGATCTGGGTGAATACAGATGGCAAGCCTGTTGACCCTGAGGTCCTCAAGATTTATGACGAAAAGACGGCGGGGCTTAAGGTACTTACATTGCCCTCCGACCCAAAGCAAAGGGCTGACTTTGAGACTTGGTTAAATAAAGAAGGTGTAGGACAGGAAATTCAGTTGATTGATCCAAGTCCTGCCAAGATGATGTATTTCCCAGTGACAAATTCTCCTAAAGAATTTTCTAGCATGAAGAAGGACTTGGAAAAGCTTCTGAAGTTAAATCACAAGGGCGAGAATTTGTAATGCCCAGTTTCATTTTATTTCTGGAGTTGGCAGCCATCGCTATTATTTTTGCTGGCCTACCGCTCTTCTTCATTTGGAAAAAACCTGGCTATAGCTTGTTGCAAAAACTCAATTGGGTCTTGGTCTTCATGACCTTTGATCTAATTGTATTTGGCGCATTTACACGCCTCACTGACTCTGGGCTGGGCTGCCCTGATTGGCCTGGATGCTACGGTACTTCTAATCCTTTTCATGCGCTAACGGATATACAGCAAGCTGAGAGCGCTTGGCCTACCGGGCCAGTCACAACTATTAAAGCCTGGATTGAGATGATTCATCGCTACTTAGCCATGACAGTAGGTACATTGATTTTGGTACAAGTGGCTATTGCATTTTCTAAGCTGAAGTCCTTGGGAAAAAATCCTTTGCTCGGCAGCTTGGGCTTGCTCTTATTGGTCTGCATTCAAGGCGCCTTTGGTGCTTGGACTGTCACCCTGAAGTTGCAGCCAATCATTGTTACAACACACCTGATGTTGGCCTTAGTCTTGTTGGCTTGCTTAACGGCGTATGCGCAGCAGTCATGGGAGGACAGGTCCTCTACAATTCGCACCATTCGGGTCCGGCCGCTTTCTGCGCAACTCCTCACCCTTTCCTTTATTGTTTTATTCACCCAGGTTTTCCTAGGTGCATGGGTGAGTACTAATTACGCAGTACTAGCCTGTCCTGATTTCCCAACCTGTTTGGGAAGTGCTTGGCCTGAGACGAATTGGAGTGAGGGCTTTACTCTCTGGCGTCAATTGGGGCTAAATGCTCAGGGAGAATTTATCTCTCCAGAGGCCTTGCAAACAATCCACTGGGCACATCGCCTTTTTGCCGTGATGGTATTGGTCGTGCTTGGTACTTTGGGCTGGAGTGCTCTTGCGCTGGCAACCCCAGTGCTATCAGGCCTTAGTCAAGTGGCCAAGCTATTGCTAGGAGTGCTTTTATTGCAAGTCATCACTGGTATTTCTAATGTGGTATTTCAGTGGCCGTTATTGGCGGCTTTATTACACACTGCCGGCTCTGCGGCTTTGGTATTCTGTTTGGTCAGAATGAGTTATTGGGCTTCTTGGAAGCCTTTCATTCAAAAGAAGATGGCGTAAATATGAGTGACTCTAAAACAAGCGCACCAGTGGCTATGCCACGTTGGCGTCAATATTGGGTTTTAACTAAACCCAGAGTGACTCAGCTCGCTGTTTTTTGTGCAGTGATTGGTATGTTCTTAGCGACGCCTGGCATGGTTCCGTATCCAGTGCTATTTGGTGGCGTTGTTGGTATCTGGCTTTTGGCTGGCGCTGCATTTGCAGTGAACTGTTTGATTGAGCAAGCTGTTGATGCCAAGATGAAGCGCACTGCTTGGCGTCCATCAGCCACCGGCGAAGTCACACCTTTTCACATTATTATTTTCTCAATTGTTCTGGGTTCACTCGGAATGATTATTTTGTGGAATTTTTGTAACCCATTAACGATGTGGTTAACACTTGCTACCTTTGTTGGTTATGCAGTGATCTATACCTGGCTACTAAAGCCTGCCACGCCGCAGAATATTGTGATTGGCGGTTTATCCGGTGCGATGCCACCGGCCTTGGGCTGGGCTGCAGTGACTAACACCCTTTCTGCAGAAGCCTGGCTTTTGGTTCTGATTATTTTTGTGTGGACCCCACCACATTTCTGGGCACTTGCTTTGTATCGTCGTGATGACTACGTTCAATCGGGTTTACCAATGCTGCCAGTGACTCATGGCGAGCGTTTCACACTTCTGAATATTGTTCTCTACACTCTTATATTGATTGCAGCTACGATGCTGCCATATATCTATGGCATGAGCGGTATGGTGTATTTAGTTTCGGCAATCGTCCTAGGCTTAATGTTCCTGGCCTATGTCATCGCCTTATTTATTTCCTATAGTGATGCTTTAGCCAAAAAGACCTTCCGCTTTTCTATTACCTATCTTTCGCTACTCTTTGCAGCGCTTTTGATAGACCATTATTTCCTCTGAGAGTCATATGAATTTTCTGCGCATTTGCTTTTTAGCAATTCTTTGTTTCGTATTGACTGCTTGCAGCCCAAAACCAGAGTTTAAAAATATTGATATCACTGGCAGCACCGCTTTCGGAAAAGATTTTAGTTTGGTAGATCCTGATGGCAAGGTGAGAACCTTGGCGGACTTTAAGGGAAAAGTAGTGGTGATGTTTTTTGGGTATACCCAGTGCCCTGATGTTTGCCCGACCACCTTAACTGAAATGCAGCAAGTTATGACGCTCTTGGGGTCTCAGTCCGATAAGGTGCAAGTACTTTTTGTCACTGTAGATCCTGAGCGCGATACTGCAGAGATTCTCAAGCAGTATGTCCCTGCCTTTGATCCTCGTTTCTTGGGTTTGCGTCCCGCAGATGAGGCGGCATTGGAGAAGGTGACTAAGGACTTCAAGATTTATTACAAGAAGGTTCCAGGATCTAAGCCAGGCTCTTACACCATGGATCACACAGCGGGTAGCTATGCATTTGATCCTGAGGGTCATCTACGTTTGTATATCAAGCACGCTCAAGGTCCAGAGACCTTGGCGCATGACTTGAAAGAATTGCTTAAGTAAGAGAATTAAAGAAGTTTGCTGCCTGCAAACTTCTTGCTTGATTAAGCTGCTTGCAACAGGCCGCGCATCTTTTTGAGAGCGGCCGTTTCAATTTGACGAACACGCTCTGCTGAGATGCCATACTCGCTAGCAAGATCATGCAACGTCTTAGCGCCATTACCTTCGGCATCCATGGCCAACCAACGAGATTGCACAATATTGCGACTACGCTCATCTAAGGCCATCAGTGCTTGGTCTAGCTTCGGGCCTTGCAAGGCATCTGCTTCAGCGCTAGCAATGCGAGCGGTAGGCTCCTGAGAGTTATCCGCTAGCCATTGAATAGGGGCGTAAGCAGATTCATCATCGCTGTCATCGCCCTCTAGAGCGACATCGCCACCAGCAAGGCGCATTTCCATTTCTTTAACATCGGAACCTTTGACATCAAGTGCTTTGGCCAAGGCTTCAACTTCGCTCGGAGTAAGCGCACTTAATGTAGGTTTATTGCTGCGTAAGTTAAAGAATAGTTTGCGTTGTGCTTTGGTAGTTGCAGTTTTTACTAAGCGCCAATTCTTAAGAATGTACTCATGAATCTCTGCTTTGATCCAATGGATTGCATACGACACTAAACGTGCACCATTGTTTGGGTCATAGCGTTTAACGGCTTTCATCAAGCCAATATTGCCTTCTTGAATTAAGTCAGCATGCGGGATTCCATAGCCAAGATATTGGCGAGCAACAGAAACTACTAGGCGTAAATGAGAGAGCACTAAAGTTTTAGCGGCATCGACATTTTCAGTACGACGAAATTCCTGCGCAAGATGTAATTCTTCTGCAGCACTAAGCATTGGCACGCGATTAACGTACGAAATATATGAGTCGAGAGTGCCAACCCCAAGAGTTGGCAGCATCGGAAATGCAGACGCCGACGCAGTCTGCGCGACTGGCAGCGTTTGCAAATTCGGTTTGTCGGATTTCTTTTGAACCATTTTTTCTTATAAATATGATGTATTAATAGAAGTCTATTTTAGCACTCTTGTCAAGAGAGTGCTAATGGTTTTAATGACCTCTAAGCTATTGAATTAATTGAATAATTCAGATGAATATTGTTCTGCTGTGAAGGGGGCTAAATCTTCAATCCCTTCGCCCTTGCCTAGGGCTAGAACAGCGGGTTTTGGGCCATCTTGTAGGGTGTGGGCTAGGGCGCAGATCACGCCGCCCTTAGCGGTGCCATCAAGCTTGGTAACAATGATTCCAGTGAGGCCAAGGGCGGCATGGAAGGCCTTTACCTGGCTCAAGCCGTTCTGTCCGGTATTGCCATCCAAAACAAGCAGGGTGTGGTGAGGCGCCCCAGGTAGCGCTTTACCAATGACACGTTTGACTTTCTTAAGCTCTTCCATGAGGTTGTCTTGGGTAGCAAGACGCCCTGCAGTGTCAATGATGAGAATATCGTTCTTACGAGAGATGGCAGCATGAATGGCGTCGTGTGCAACGGCTGCTGCATCACCACCTTCTTGAGTAATAACGTCAACCTGGTTGCGTCCACCCCACTCCTGAAGCTGGTTACGTGCCGCAGCTCTAAAGGTATCGCCAGCAGCCAAAAGAACTGACTTACCTTGAGACTGAAAGAGTCGGCAGAGTTTACCAATGGTCGTAGTCTTACCTGCTCCATTTACCCCTACAACCAACCACACCTCTGGGGTGTTAGGCTTATCACTTGTAAATAGTGGGTTTGGCGAAGGTTCAATAGCGGTTAATAGGGTGCTGACTTCTTGAATGAGAAGAGCTTGTAACTCCTCTGGGCTAGAAGCCTTTTCAGACTTTGCTGCTTTACGTAGTTTGGTGATGAGTTGTTCGGTCGTAGGTAGACCCACATCACTTTGAATGAGTGATTCTTCTAAAGTTTCAAACCAAGATTCATCAATCTTGCTTGATTTAAAAAGGGATCCGAGGGTTTTACGTAAGCCGAACATAATCGATACAATTTAAACCTTGCATCTTATCAATTTAATTCTAGGGATATGGTGATTTAGCAGATGCTTTCCAATTTACTTCGAATTTCCTTTTTATTCTTTGTATTTAGTCAACTTACTTGGGCTGCTGGTCCTGATTCAGAGGATACGCATGAGTATCAGTTGAGCAATGGCCTCAAATTGATTGTCAGGGAAGATCATCGTGCGCCAACGGTAGCTCATATGGCTTGGTATCGTGCTGGATCAATGGATGAGGTCAATGGGAAGACGGGCGTTGCACACGTGCTTGAACACATGATGTTTAAGGGTACCGACAAAGTGAAGGCAGGCGAATTTTCTCGCTTGGTAGCCGCGGTCGGTGGGCGCGAGAATGCATTTACCTCGCGCGATTACACCGCTTATTTTCAGCAAGTTGAAAAATCAAAATTAGAAGACGTGATCAAGCTTGAAGCGGATCGTATGTCTAACCTCAATTTTGATGATGCAGAATTCTTAAAAGAAATTCAGGTCATCATGGAAGAGCGCCGTTTACGAACAGAAGACAATCCTAGTAGTTTGCTCAACGAATCATTAATGGCAACTGCTTATATGAGCTCCCCATATCGCCATCCGGTCATTGGTTGGATGAATGACTTAGAGAATATGAAAGCATCCGATGCGCGAGATTGGTATCGCAGTTGGTATAAGCCAAACAATGCAACCGTAGTCATCAGCGGTGATGTGGATGCTAAAAAAGTGTTGAATATGGCAGAGAGGTATTACGGCGCTGCCGCTGCCCATGAGTTACCAGTGCGTAAGCCACAAATTGAGTCGCCTCAAAAAGGGATTAAGCAGGTTCAGGTAAAGGCGCCAGCTGATAGCGCTCAATTGGCCATGGCTTGGAAGGTGCCCCGTCTCGAGCCTGGCAAGCTGGATGACCCCGAGCCATATGCCTTAGAGCTTCTGACAGCAGTGCTGGATGGCTATGACAATGCCCGCTTAAATCGCACTCTCGTTAAGCAGGAAAAAGTAGTGAATGATGTGGGTGTTGGCTACGACATGATTTCTCGTGGGCCAGAACTATTCTTAATTAGCGCCACGATGGCTAAAGGAAAAACAGTCGATCAGGCTCAGGTAAGCATCCGCAAGGCGCTTGACGAATTAAAGCAAAAAGGGATTCTGGAGTCTGAACTCAAGAGAATTAAGGTACGCATTCTGTCTGAGCAAATCTATAAGCGCGACTCTATCTTTGGTCAAGCAATGGAAATTGGTAGTACAGAGATGGCAGGATTTTCTTGGAAGGACATCGATTACATGCTAGAGAAAATGCAAACCATTACACCTGAGCAAGTGCAGGCAGTTGCAAAAAAATATCTGGTTGATGAGGGTTTGACGATTGCGGTATTGGATCCTCAGGCGCGTCAAACTGCAGGTAAGGAGAGCAAGTGATGAATGTCTTCGTTAAGAGTATTTCAGTTTGTCTCTTTACTTTTTGCTTGTTTAGTAACGCGCACGCCATCTTGCCGATTGAGAAGTTAGATTCTTATAAGGGCGCCAAGGCATATTTAGTACAAACCAAAGCGCTGCCGATGGTAGACATTGAAGTGAGCATTGATGCAGGCGATCGCCACGACCCTGCTGGCAAAAGTGGCCTAGCCGATATGGTTGCAGGCCTGATGAATTATGGGGTGAAGAGCGAAAAAGGGGTTCTCACTGAAGCTCAAATAGCTGATGAAATCGCTGATCTTGGAGCTAATATTGGCTTATCTGTGAGCGGCGAGCGAGCAATCTTGCGCATTCGCAGTTTGAGTCGAAAAGACTTGCGCGATAGAGCGGTACAACTAGCCGCTGCTATGTTGAGCGCGCCGACTTACGATTCAAAAATTGTTGAGCGTGAGAAACAAAGAACGATAACGAGTTTGCTTGAGGCGGAAACTAAGCCCGAGTTTGTTCTCGAACGTCGTTTTAAAAAATCAGTGTATGGAAACTATCCCCTAGCTGATTCGCCAACAGTGAAATCAGTTGCTGCTGTAAGCGTGAATGACTTGGTGCAATTTCATAAGCAGTTTTATCGCGGTGACCGCATGATTGTGAGTATTGTTGGCGATATTGATCGCGCTCAAGCAGAAGAAATCGTCAAAGCTTTGTTAAAGCAGATTCCTGCTTCAGGTCAGCCCATCGCAAAGTTGCCTGAACTCGAGCGCTCTCCCGTAGAGCCTCTGGCGCAAAGAGAAATTCAAATTCCTTTTGACTCTCAGCAGGCTCACATTGCTATGGGGATGACGGCGGTTGCTCGCAACAACCCTGATTACTTCCCCTTACTGGTTGGTAACTATGTTTTAGGCGGGGGCGGTTTTGTCTCTCGCTTGATGGCTGAGGTGCGTGAGAAGCGCGGTCTGGCATACAGCGTGTTTAGTTACTTTATTCCTGGAAAAGAGAATGGCATTTTTCAAGCGGGTCTACAAACCAAGAGTGATCAGGCTGCGCTGGCTTTAGAGGTGATGAGTTCTACCACTGCTCAATTTATTGCTGATGGACCTACTCCATCTGAGCTTGTGGCTGCTAAAGCAAACTTAGTAAATGGTTACCCGCTGCGGATTGATAACAATCGTAAGTTGTTGGATAACGTCTCTTCAATTGCATGGAATGACCTGCCGCTCGATACGATGGATGTATGGACTAAGCAAGTTGAGGCGGTAACTTTAGAGCAGGTAAATGCTGCATTCAAAAAATATCTTGCAATGGATCGTATGAAGATTGTTGTATTGGGAGCAAAAAATAAATAAGCTCAATAAAGCAAACAAGCCTCTAAAGACTGAGCCGCCGAAGAAGGTGCGGATTATTGGCGGCAACTGGAGAAGTCGTTTGCTAACGGTTTTGGATCTTCCTGGCCTACGCCCTACAACTGATCGTATTCGGGAAACGCTATTTAATTGGCTAGGACAAGATTTAACAGGTTTACGATGCCTAGATCTTTTTGCCGGTACCGGTGCTTTGGGTTTTGAGGCCGCATCAAGAGGTGCTGCATTAGTAGTATTACTTGAGAAAGAAAAAAGGGCTTGCGCAAACTTAACGGCCAATTTTGCTTTATTGCAGTCTTCGCCGGCCGCCGGCCTCGTAAAAATTTTGCAACGAGATAGCCTTGAGTTTCTGAAGCAGCAGGCAGATCGTTCCAGCAATTTAATTTTTATTGATCCACCATTTCAGGATTCGGGCTTATTAGATCGCGCCGTTATCCAGGCAGCTAGGGTGTGTGATGACTCTGCAGGCGGTGGTATTTATGTGGAATTTCCCTCTAGTCTTCCACGCGAGGAGGTAGAGGCCCTACTACCGGACTGGCATTGTGGAAAATACTTAGAGGCTGGACAGGTAAAAGCTTGTCTATTTCGGAGTGGAAGAGGCTAAACTCTTGCCTGTAGCCGATAAAGCCTTAGGAACGTTATGACAGTTGCCGTATACCCTGGAACATTTGATCCATTTACTCGTGGTCACGAGGACTTGGTTCGCCGCGCATCGAGCATTTTTACGGAGTTGATTGTGGGTGTTGCCGACAGTCGCAGCAAACGTCCATTCTTCAATTTAGAAGAGCGCATTGCTATCGCTAAGGAAGTGCTTGGCCACTATCCGAATGTAAAAGTCGTTGGCTTTACTGGCTTATTAAAAGATTTTGCACGCGAGCATCAAGCGCGCGTGATCGTACGGGGTTTACGCGCCGTATCCGATTTTGAATACGAGTTCCAAATGGCAGGTATGAATCGTTACCTGCTTCCTGATGTCGAAACGCTGTTCTTAACCCCATCCGATCAGTATCAATTTATCTCAGGTACTTTCGTACGTGAGATTGCTTCAATGGGTGGTGATGTGAGTAAGTTTGTTTTTCCATCAGTGGAAAAATGGCTCGTCAGGAAAATTGCTTCAGGTACTCAGAATAAAGAGTGACCAAATGAAATTTGGCGAGTAAATCATGGCATTAATGATCACGGACGAATGCATCAACTGCGATGTCTGCGAGCCAGAGTGTCCGAATGATGCTATTTACATGGGTCTGGAGATTTATGAAATTAATCCTGATAAATGTACTGAATGCGTAGGTCACTATGATGCCCCCCAATGTCGCCAGGTCTGTCCAGTCGACTGCATTCCATTTAATCCTGAGCATACCGAAACTCAAGAGCAGTTAATGATGAAGTTCACGCTTTTAACTGCTGCCAAAAAAGCCAATACAGCTTAACTGAGCAGCTTGGTTCAGTACTTAGCCCTTGGAGTGCAACTCCATCATGGCGGTTTGAGTGTCGCCTTTTAAAAAGAGCGGCAAAATTTGCAGACCATTTTCAATGCTGGCATCAATGAGTTTTTGCTCGGCTAATTGAGGTCTACGTAATACATAATCTGCAACATCCATAGGGTGTCCATCACCAGCTGCATCTCTGGGGTGGCCAATGCCTAAGCGTAAGCGCCAATAATCTGGGGTACTTAAATGCGCTTGGATATCTTTCAAGCCATTGTGGCCGCCAGTGCCGCCACCTAACTTCAGGCGTGCAGTACCAGGCTTTAAATCCAGCTCATCTTGGACCACCAAAATATCTGCAGGAGTGATTTTGTGAAAGCGGCATAGCGCGCCAACAGATTGACCACTGAGGTTCATGTAAGTGCTTGGCTTGAGTAAGTAAAGATCTTCGCCTTCCCATTTAGCTTTAGCCACTTTGCCATGAAAGCGTTTTTCAGATTCAAAACGAGTGCTTAGTTGTTTTGCCATTGCGTCAACAAACCAGAAGCCAGCATTGTGCCGATCTTCTTCATGCTCATCTCCAGGGTTGCCCAGGCCAACAATTAATTTAGTCATGCTGAGAGTTTAAAGATATAAAAGCATTTCGCCAAAAAAGAATGAAAACTGGGGGCAATAAAAAAGGCCCGCTTGCGCAGGCCTTCTTGTACAAGCGATTGAGCTAAGTAATTAAGCTTTATCCTTTGGCGCTTCAGCTGCAGGGGCAGCCGCTGCTGGTGCAGCAGGCGCATCTGTAGGCTCAGCAGCTTTAACTGCTGGGATACGTGCGTTAGCAAGTACTGGGTTCTCTTGCTCAACATGTAATACCAAAGTAACGCCTTTTGGCAATGCGATGTCTTTAGCATGAATACCATGACCAACTTCAATCTTCGCCAAGTCCACTTCAATGAACTCTGGCAAGTCTGCTGGCAAGCAAGAAACTTCAATTTCAGTAAGGATGTGGCTAATAACGGCACCTTGCAATTTCACAGCAGCTGAAGTGTCAGCATTAGTGAAGTGCAATGGAACGCGCATATGAACTTTCTCAGACGCGGATACGCGCTGGAAGTCAATGTGCAATACCAATGGCTTGAATGGATGCATTTGGTAATCGCGCAACAACACTTTTTGTGTCTTACCGCTAATTTCCAAATCCAAAATGGATGAGTGAAATGCTTCCTTGCGGAGAGCATGGAACAACGCGTTATGGTCTAACTCGATGACCAAGGCTGGATCTTTACTACCGTAAACGATTCCCGGAGTTTTTCCGGAATTGCGCAGACGGCGGCTCGCACCTGTTCCCTGTACGCTTCTTTCAAAGGCAACTACTTTCATGATGATTTTCCTATTTAAGGTTAATTTCCGTTCGCGACCAAACAGAAAAGCCTTCGATTATATCGTGGGAAAGGGTGTTTTTGCCTGCAAAAGGCTTAAAACTGCCAAAAACCAGGGTAAAACGGTGATTTTTGGCTTATTCAGCAAACATCGACATCACTGAATCACCTTTGCTAATGCGGGAAAGGGTTTCAGCGAGGATCGGAGCAACGCTCAATTGGCGAATTTTGGATACTTTCATGGCCTCTGCGGTCAAGGGGATGGTGTCAGTAACAACCAACTCATCCAATTCAGAAGCAGCAATACGAGCTACAGCACCGCCTGAGAGCACGGCGTGAGTACAGTAAGCGGTAACGCCCTTAGCACCACGCTCTTTAAGCGCTTCAGCGGCTTTACAGAGGGTTCCACCAGTATCGATGATGTCATCCATGATGACGCAATGGCGGCCTTCTACTTCGCCAATAAGGTGCATTACTTCGGATACGTTTGCTTTAGGACGGCGTTTATCAATAATTGCCAAATCAGTGCCTAATTGCTTAGCCATTGCACGGGCTCGAACCACACCACCAATGTCTGGAGACACGATGATCAGATCTTTTTTAGTTTTCTGCGCTTCTAAGTCAGCCAAAAGAACTGGAGAAGCATAAATGTTGTCTACCGGGATATCGAAGAAACCCTGAATTTGGTCGGCATGCAGATCCATGGTCAAAACACGCTCAATGCCAGCTACTGACTGAAGCATGTTGGCCACAATGCGAGCGGAAATAGCTACGCGAGCAGAGCGAGGGCGGCGGTCTTGACGGGCATAACCGAAGTAAGGAATCACTGCGGTTATACGGCTTGCAGATGCTCGTTTCAGAGCATCAATCATGATCATGAGTTCCATCAAGCTGTCATTTGTAGGTGCGCAGGTTGATTGGATCACCACGACATTTTTGCCGCGAACGTTCTCTTGAATTTCTACTTGAATCTCACCATCAGAGAATCGGCCAACAAAGGCTTTTCCCATTGGGAGTTTGAGTTCTTTGGCTACAGCCTCAGCCAAAACGGGATTTGCGTTGCCTGTGAAAAGAGTCAATAAATCTGCGTTTATGGAGGACATAGTCTTAAGGGTTTTGTGGGGTCAAAAGGTTATCTTTATCGTTTCTACAGTATTTGGCAGGGGAAGAAGGATTCGAACCTTCGCATGCTGGAATCAAAATCCAGTGCCTTAACCAGCTTGGCGATTCCCCTACAGGTCAATCTGAAGAAATCAAATTGTAAGCGGGATTTTTATTTAGCCCCCTAACAACCCGACCTACCCACCCTTTAGGAAGATTTTGTAGAAGATTTTCTAGTTTTGCGGTGTCGGTCTTAGAGTCTAAGACTGCAAAAACGCTACTTCCAGAACCAGACATTCGGGGCTGTGAGCCCGGTACTGCCTGGGTAATCCAATCCAAAGCTTGCTTCACTTCTGGGCAAATCCGCGTCGCTACTGCCTGACAATCATTCGATTGATATAACAATGGCGATGCAAGAAAGCCATCAATTGTAATCTGAGCGTGATCTCGGGTCAATTCCGGGTCTTGAAAAATGCTTACGGTTGCGATGCCCTGATTGGGAAATATCACCAAAAAATCAGGGGTTTGGAGGGAAATTTCTTGAATTTTCTCCCCAATGCCTTCAACAAAGGCATTTTGACCAAAAATGAAGAAGGGGACATCGGCACCGAGCTGAAGCCCAAGGTTGCAAAGTATTTCTTTGGAGAGATTGAGATTCCAAAGGGCGTTAAGACCAATCAATATAGTTGCTGCGTCAGAGGAACCACCCCCCATACCTGCACCCATCGGGATTTCTTTGTGAAGATTAATTTCAACACCAGCCTCAATCTTGCAAAATTCTTTTAGTAAATTAGCTGCGCGAACTACCAAATCTTGCTCGGGCGGAACTCCGGGAATGGGATTAATGCGGCGCACTTCATTTTCAGCAATGCTTTTTAAGTGGATGGTGTCACACCAGTCAATCAGTTGAAAGACGGATTGGAGTAAGTGATAACCATCTGCTCTACGTCCGACGATGTGTAAAAAAAGATTGAGCTTAGCCGGCGAACGAAGAAATAAAGAATCGGATTTCGCCATTATTATTTTGCTTAGTCATTCGGGCGGTCAAACACGAGACGTATATCAATCGAGCCGATATTCGAGGTACGTGTCATCGTGAGCTTTTCGAGGCGATTGGTATTGCTCCAGGTATATACCAAGTCCCAGCCATCCTGACTAATTTTGCTTACTTGACCATTTGCATCTCTATCAACACTTGCCTCGCTTCCAGGACGCACTTCGCCTCTTAACCAGTTTGATAATCCGCGCGCTGGTAGTGGTAGGCCTAATGTGTTTTGCAATAAGGTGTCTGCATCAACTGCAGTAACTACTTTGCCATCACTTTCGAGTGTGGCTTCACCCGGCGTAATAGTAATTTTTGCAATCGAGCCACCCATGGGATTGCGTATTTCTAAAACATCCTTTAATGCTTCTTGGGACAAGGTAAAACCACCAGAGCCACCTTGGTTTTGTGACTCAGTTAAGCCGATGACTTTGACGGCAAAGCGCCCATCCCATGAGTTCTTAGATGCTTGGTCATCCGTTGCCCAGTCTGGCTTTAGGCGTTGCAAAGTTTCTTTCAGGGTTGGATTATTAGCGTCTATTTTTTGTCCCTGGCGCCACATCTCTTCAGCTTCCGCACGGCGATTCATGACCCATAACACTTCACCAGTATGAGCCGCAATATCCGCTTCTGGTTTCATAGCAAATGCTTGTTGTAATTGTTCTAATGCAAGGGTATTTTTACCTAGACGAAAATTGACCCAGCCCAAGCTGTCCAAAATAAAACTATCTTTTGGAGACAGCTGATGCGCTTTACTGATGAGCGCATATGCTTCAGGTAACTTCATATTGCGGTCGGCTAAAGAATAGCCAAGGGCATTAAGAGAATTTACATCGTTTGGGTTCTTGCGCAAAATGTCACGCAGTGTTTTTTCCATCACATCTATATGACCTACTTTTTCAGCAGACATGGCATAGGTATAAAGTAGGCCTGGATCTTTGAGTGGAATCTTGACGGTAGATGCGATTTCATAAAAAGCGCGTAAAGCATCGGACTCATCTTTCGCTTTAGCAAGCAATGCTTGTAATTGCAAAAGAGTATTTTCTTGTTCCGCGGGAGTTTGTTGGCGCAATAAAGTAATTGCTGGCTTGACAGCATCAGACCAGCGATTACTTAAGATCAATAGCGTTACCAGGACTTCTTTAGGTTTGGTATCCGAAGCTGGAGAGAGTTCATCCCAAGTTTTTGCTGCTTGCATAGCTAAATTTGGGGATCCTCCAGCAATTGCAATTTCCATCGCTCTTTGGGCTAGCCTGGGGTCCTGGTATTGGCGCGCCATCTCCAGATAGGTGTTGTAAGCCAAGCCAGCCTCACCCCGCTGAAGGGCGATTTCGGAGGCGAGCACCTCAAACACCGCTTCGCCAGTTTGCAATCCATTTGCCTGGGTTTGGGCATGGGCTGATGAAATGACTCCACCAGTGAGGGCCGCCAGGAATAAACCCTTTAAAAGAGGTTTCAGTGTGAATTTACTCATAAGCACATTCTAATCCGCGAATCTACAATCCATTTATGCCAGAACTTCCAGAAGTAGAAGTCACCCGATTAGGAATCGCCCCCCATCTGGAGGGGCGCAAGGTCAGTGCCGTCAAGATTATTGATGGACGCTTGCGTTGGCCAGTGCCCGCCAACCTCTCTAAAAGCTTGCCTGGGCAAACAGTGCATGCCATTGAGAGGCGTGGGAAGTATCTTTTATTAGAAATGGATACGGGCTACTTGCTGATTCATTTGGGGATGACGGGAACTTTGCGTGTACTCCCAGGTTCGGACCCCCTCAAGATTCATGATCGCGTGACGCTAGAGTTCGGTAAGTTCAGCTTGCGTTTGCATGACCCACGAAAATTTGGTGCCGTTTTATGGCATCCCAAATCAAAAGGTCCCATTGAAGCATTTGCGCTTTTGCAAAAGTTAGGCGTTGAGCCATTTTCTCCGGAGTTTGCGGGTGAGCTGGGCGCGGATATTTTGTATCAAAAATCCCGCAAACGCAGTGTTGCTGTGAAGCAGTTTCTTTTGGCAGGGCAAGCGGTTGTCGGTGTTGGCAATATTTATTGTTCTGAAAGTTTATTTGAGGCGGGTATTCATCCAGCTAAAGCTGCAGGAAAGCTCACACGTCCGCAATGTTCTCGTTTGGCTGAAGCGGTGAGATTGATTTTGAAAAAAGCTATTGCAGCTGGCGGTAGTAGTTTGAAAGATTTTGTAAATAGCGATGGTGATCCTGGGCACTTTATGGTCCAAACCAAGGTCTATGACCGCAAAGGCTTGCCATGTAAGGTGTGTAAGTCGCCTATTAGTCAGATAGTGCAGGGCCAGCGCTCCACTTATTTTTGTACTCAATGTCAAAAACGCTGATCAACACATTTGCATCAAAGCTTGTTGCTTGGCATGCGATCAGTGGGCGCTCAGGTTTGCCTTGGCAAGGTAATCGAGACCCTTATGCAGTGTGGGTTTCAGAAATCATGTTGCAACAAACTCAAGTGGCTACGGTCCTTGAGCGCTACCCACGTTTTATGAAACGCTTTCCAACGGTTAAAAAATTAGCCGCTGCTGATATCGACGAGGTATTGGCTGAGTGGGCGGGATTAGGGTATTACTCGCGCGCGAGAAATCTACATGTTTGCGCAAAGCAGGTCATGACAGAGTTCGGCGGCAAGTTCCCAAGTGACCCCATTTTGCTTGAGCAATTAAAAGGGATTGGGCGATCTACAGCTGGCGCAATCGCTGCATTTGCTTTTCATGAGCGAGCACCTATTTTGGATGCGAATGTGAAACGTATTCTGGCGCGTTTATTTGCAATTGAAGGCGCAATACAGGATAAGAGGGTCAATGATCGTCTATGGGATTTAGCAACGGATTTGCTGCCATCTAAACCTACGGATATGCCGGTTTACACTCAGGCACTGATGGACTTTGGCGCAACTTGGTGCACATCACGCAAACCAGTCTGTTTGGGATCGGAAAAAAAATGCCCATTCACAAAAGACTGCCAAGCCAATTTAAGCGGTCAAGTCCTTTTGCTTCCACAAAAAACCAAGAAGACCAAATCCCCAGAATTTGATTGCAATATGTTGTTGATGCGTTCGGCTAACTCCATCCTCTTGCAAAAGCGCCCGAGTAATGCCATTTGGGGTGGTCTATGGTCTTTGCCTGAAGGACCGTGGACCCCTAGGGTAGCTCGTGCAAAAGTTGTTGAGATAAGCCCACAGGAATTATTGGCAGCTACATTGCCCGAAGAAAAATCGGCAGCACTTACAAAAGCTTGTAAAGCCATAAAGCAGGCCGAAGAAATTAAGCATGTCTTTACGCACCGCAAATTGTGGATGCAGATATGGCAGGTAAGCGCTCCAAAAGAGTTGGTCTTTTTAAATCCAGATCTGAAGTGGGTCCCCTTGGCTCAGCTAGGGCGCCATGGCTTGCCGCAGCCGATTAAGCTTTTGCTGCAGGGATTGAATCTAGTTCGCGGTGACGATCTAAAAAATTAAGCTGCAAGTCCATGAGGTCTTTTTGGGCGCGGAAGTGTTCGCTCAAGCGGCCTACGAGATAGACAGAGCGATGTTGGCCGCCAGTACAACCAATGGCAACCGTCAAATAACTGCGACCATCAGCAATGTAATGGGGCAACCACTTGTTAATGAATTGGGTGATGTCGGATTCCATGCCCCTGACTTCTGGAATTTTTTCCAGAAATTCCTTAACGGGCTTGTCGTTGCCGGTCAGTGGTCTGAGTGCTTTGTCATAGTGGGGGTTTGGTAGACAACGCACATCAAAAACTAAGTCCGCTTCGCTGGGCACGCCCTTTTTAAAACCAAATGACTCAAAAACTACTGTGAGACCTACCGGTTTGTCTTTGAGGAGATCTTGAATCCAGGAACGCAATGCATGAGCAGGTAGGTTGCTGGTATCGATGCTGTGCGCTTGGGCACGTAAGGGCTCGAGCAAATTACGCTCTTTATCAATTGCCTCAATCAGAGTTGCCGATTGAGATTGTTTGCCATTAGTAGATAAGGGGTGGCGACGACGGGTTTCTGAAAAGCGTTGCACCAAAGTATTGGTATCGGCATTCAGGAATACCACTCTGACCTGATGATTTTTGCGTAGATTCTCGAGAATGGACGGCAAGTTTGCAATAGATTGTCCGCGACGAGCATCTATGGCGACCGCAACTTGTTCGCACTTTTCTTTTTCAAGAGTGGAGATGAGGTTTTCGAGAAGTGAGACGGGAAGATTGTCTACGCAGTCATAGCCAGCATCTTCAAAAGCCCTCAGGGCTACTGATTTACCTGAGCCTGATATTCCGGTTATCAGATTGATCTGCATAGCTTAGAGTAGGCGTCCTTGGGACTTTGATGACTCTGACTCCGCATTCATCTGAATACGTTGACGCTCGATAAATTCTTTTAAGGTATCGATACCGCGCAATTGCAAAATGGTATTGCGTACAGCAGCTTCAACTAGTACGGCTAAGTTGCGACCTGCAGCCACCTGAATTTTGACCGTACGAATGGGGATGCCTAGTACGTCGATATGCTGGGCCTCAAGGGGTAGACGCTCAAATTCGCCATCTGTTCTGCGAACTAGCTGAACAATCAGGCGTAGTTTTAATTTACGACGCACTGCTGTTTCACCAAAGATCGTCCGAATATCGAGCAATCCCAGTCCACGTACCTCAAGTAGGTTGCGCAAGATGACGGGGCAGCGACCCTCAATGTAATCAGGTCCAAGACGTGCAAAGTCAACTGCATCATCGGCTACCAATCCATGTCCACGAGAAATAAGTTCGAGGCCTAATTCACTTTTACCTAGGCCAGATTCGCCAGTAAGAAGTACACCCAAGCCCAGAATGTCCATGAAGACACCATGCATGGTGATTTGAGGGGCACCAATTTTGGTTAAGTAAGTGCGTAAATGATCAATCACTTCCGCAGCAGAAATGGCGGTGGTGAATAGCGGTGTTGAGGAGCGCTGGCAGAATAGTTGCAAGTCTGGATCCGCACTCTTACCATCAGCCACAATGACACAAGGAGGCATCTTGGAGATCAAACTGGCAATTTGCTCTTGCCTTTGTTTTGGCTCCAGAGCTGCGTGATATTCAACCTCTTGTTCGCCGAAGATTTGAATACGGCTTGGGTGAATAAGGTTTAAGTGACCTACTAAGTCGGAGCTGGCTGCAGCTATTTTTACAGCTTCTGGAGGGAAGGTGCGGTCGGCACCTTCAAGACCGCCAATCCAAGACAACTTTAATTCTGAAACATTGTCATCAAAAATCTGCTGAGCAGTTACTCCTTCTAGGAGTAATGGCTGAGTCATTTTGCTGTACCCCAGTGTTGTAAGAGTTCGCAAACCTTTAAGGGGTCTGCAGTAGACGATAAGGTCTCGCGAGCATCTGCATCCGACAGCAACTGAGCAATCGAAGACAAAATTTCTAAATGTTGTTGGGTGGCTTTTTCTGGGACTAGCAAGAAAATCAAGATGGAAACCGCTTCACCATCCGGAGCTGCAAACTCAATAGGGTTTTGCAGTCTCATAAAAGCGGCACTTGGCTGCTTTAGGCCTTTCACACGTCCGTGAGGGATGGCTACACCAGCGCCGAGGGCGGTAGAGCCTAAATCTTCACGAGCATTGAGGAACTCTATAACGGAGTTTGCTGCTATTCCTGTTTGTTTAGAAAATAGTTCTCCAGCGGCTGCAAATGCATCAGCCCTGCTTGTGGCGAGGATATCTAATGCAATGCAGTCGGGAGTAAAAAGATTGGTCAGGGCATTCATGTGAATTGATTATAGGTGTCCTGACGTACTAGATCACTCAAAATGCTTTTCGTGGTGATGATCTTGAATCTTTTCTTTGTGTTTGACAACTTGACGCTCTAACTTATCAACCACTGCATCCATAGCGTGATAGAGGTCAGCATTGTGTGCTTCAGCGAACAGATCTTTCCCTTTAAGGTGAATGGTGATCTCGGCGCTTTGACGCAGGTCCTTCTCTTTGGCTTTATCTACTACCAGGAAGGCAGACGCATCAATGACGTGATCGAAGTGCTTACGAATTTTGGTTAGACCCGCCTCAAGATGAGAGCGCATGGCAGGGGTAACTTCCACGTGACGGCTATTAATTTTCAAATTCATTAGCGACTCCTTTTATAGATGCTATAGATGCGTGCGCATAGTCATGCCCGGGGTGCGCAGCAAGCCCCTGAAATTTTTTGTGCTGTTTTTTTTGGAAAATAAACCATGAGCCTCCAGCGTATCAGCGAATTTGCCGAAAACCAAGAGGGAAGTGCAATTTTTATTACTTTAAAAGCAGGAAGCCTTGTTTGACTTACATCCGGAAGTTTTCGCCCAGATAGACTCTGCGGACGGCATCGTTCTGAATAATCTGATCAGGCTTACCTTCGGCCAATACGCTACCTTCACTGATGATGTAAGCATGGTCACAGATACCTAGGGTTTCGCGGACGTTGTGGTCGGTAATCAGTACCCCAATTTGGCGGTCCCGAAGGAAGCGAACAATACGCTGGATTTCCCCAACAGCAATAGGGTCTACACCAGCAAAGGGCTCATCTAGCAGGATAAATTTTGGCTGGGAAGCGAGAGCTCTCGCAATTTCTACCCGCCTACGTTCACCACCCGATAGGGAGAGGGCTGGGTTATTGCGCAGATGACTGATTTGGAGTTCGCCTAAGAGCTCATCAAGGCGGTTAGCAATTTCGGCCTTAGTAAGGGGTTTGCCGCCTTGAGCTTGAAGCTCTAAGACTGCCTGAATATTTTCAGCTACGTTGAGCTTTCTAAATACAGAGGCTTCTTGTGGCAGATAGGAGAGACCCATTCGAGCGCGCTCATGAATCGGTAAATGCGTAATATCTGCGCCATCTAAAACGATATTTCCACCATCGAGTGGGACTAGTCCAACAATCATGTAGAACGAAGTTGTTTTGCCTGCTCCATTTGGGCCGAGTAGTCCTACCACTTCACCACATCTAACTTGTACGGATACATCACGAACCACGGTTCTTGAGCCATACCGTTTTTGTAGGTTATGGGCGCTTAGTGTGGGCGCATTATCGATGTGGGCTAAATCCGCTGTCATTTCTCTAGGGTTGCTTTTCGTCTTGGTGAAAGGATGGCTCTTGCTAAGGGCAGATCATCCGGTTTTGCATCTTTAGGAGGTGTGACATGATAGTACTGCTTTACATCATCGTACTCAATTTTCCAGCCCTTTAATTGATCAAGCATTTGCATATTGAGCAAGCGCTTCAAGCTGGCATCGCCTGTCAACGTCAGAAATTCTGTCTTGGCATCATAGGTAACCTGGGCGCCGCGTCCTTGCATGAACTCATCCGCAAGACCTTCGCGACGTTGTCTAAAGCTTGCAACCGTTTCCGGAGTACCCACGACATCGACAAACTCATAACCCTGAGGATCCACTTCAATGTGGCCATCCTCACCTGTAACAATAATGCTGCCTTTGATCAGTAGCACCTGACCATTGAGGTCATAGATTTGCTTAACGTCGTTTACAGAAACTTTTTCTGCTTCCAGAATGACTGGTTTGTCTTGGTCTGCTTTTTCTGCGAACGACAAAGATGCAAGGGAGAGCCCAAAGCTTAGGAGCGCAAGGCGAACCAATAAAATTTTCATTGACACCATTTTATTGGTGGCTCCGTGGGGCGCGCTCAATACGTCCTTTAACTTGGCCGGTGAGCACCATACTTTGTTCGACGTTGTTAAACACACCACCTTCAGTGGAATTCATAATCGACATGCCCTGCTCAAGGGTAATTGGCCGATCGGTTTCAATAATGTCATCGTTAATGAGCACTTTGAAGTAGCTTGAGCTGGCCAACATTCTTAAAGTTGCTGGCTGTGATGCAGTCGCTTCTTGAGCTGGGCGAAAGATGCTGGCGTTATCGTATAAATCAAGGATGGTGAGATCACCATCGAGATGTCCGGTATCCGACTTCACGGTTACAGGCGCTTTCTCAGCCTGGAACAGGCGCATGCGCGGTGTCAGGATATCGATAGAGGCATCGTCATCATAGTGTGTGACTTTGACGCCCAACACTCTGTATTTAGTATTGCCCAATTCATTAAGAGCGGATAGTGCACCATCTTTGATGGTGTAGTCAGGCTCATGCAGGCGCACGCGTTCTAAAGGAGATTTTTCTGGCGGAGTATTTTTTTCGACCAGCCAAAAAGTAGCCAGCGTGAGTGCCCCCATCAAAATCAAGGGCAGCAGGCGCAACAGAGCGCGACCGATGCCCACTTTAATTTGCTGAGGCTTTAACTGCATTGCTTAGCTACGAGCCTTAAGAAGTAATTCTTCATAGCGATTCTGTGCTTTAAGAATCAGGTCGCATACTTCACGTACCGCACTATTACCACCATTGCGTGTCGTCACCAAGTGGGAAAATTCTTGGACAGCTTCATGACCTTGTGCCGGGCAAATTCGAAAGCCTGCATTTTTCATCATTTGCATGTCTGGCCAATCGTCACCCATAACAGCGCAGTCAGCCGCAGTCAGCCCCAGAGATTGAAGAACTTCTTTCAGGGCAATAGCTTTGTTTTCAACACCCATGTGAATATGTTTAATACCAAGCTCTTCACAGCGTGCCAAAACCATTTTAGAATTTCTGCCGGTAATGATGGCAGTCGGAATGCCGCATTGCTCTAATAATTTGATGCCTAAGCCATCTTGAATATCAAAGGCCTTTAAAGATTCTTTGCCATCAGAACCAATCCAAACTTGTCCATTTGTTAATACGCCATCAACATCCAATACCAAAAGCCTCACTTTGCCTGCGCGCTCCCAGGCCTGTGGGTATTGAGCTAGAGGGTTGGTCTTGTGAGTATTGAAAGCACTAGGCATGAAAGGGAAACTCGATTACGAATGGAAATTAAATGACTTTGGCTGCAAATAAATCATGTAGATTTAATGCGCCCAACAAATGACCTTGGTTATCTGTCACCACTAAATGATTGATGCGATGTTTCTCCATCATCTCGATCGCTTCTTCAGCAAGTAACTCTGCTGGAATGGTACGAGGATCGGCAGTGGTCGCACTCTTCAGTTTGATGCCTCCGAGGTCGGTATTTTTTTCCAAAAGGCGACGCAAGTCACCGTCAGTCAATATACCAAATACTTTGTTGTTGGCATCTAGGATAACCACCATACCCATGCGCTTCGAGGTCATCTCTAACAAGGCATCTTGTAGAGACGCATCAATGGAGATCTTAGGCGTGTCTGCAAGGCTACGCATTACTTCGCTGACATGCATTAATTGCTTGCGACCTAGTCTGCCACCAGGATGAGAGCGAATAAAGTCTTCAGCTTCAAAGCCGCGTGCATCTAGTAAGGCAACAGCTAGTGCATCGCCCATGGCTAGTGCAGCAGTAGTGCTAGTTGTAGGCGCCAGATTCAATGGACACGCCTCTTTTTCAACACTGGTATCTAAATGCGCGTCTGCCAATTTGGCAAGAGAGGAATTTGGAGCGCCAGTGAGAGCGATAAGTTTTGCGCCAGTGCGTTTTACGATTGGCACGATAGTCAAAAGCTCATCTGTCTCGCCGGAATTAGAAAGGGCGACAAAAACATCATCTCTAGTAACCATGCCTAAGTCTCCGTGGCTGGCTTCAGCGGGATGAACAAAAAATGCCGGGGATCCTGTGGAGGCAAAGGTGGCTGCAATTTTGCGGGCAATATGGCCCGATTTGCCGATTCCAGAAACGACGATTCTGCCTTTGCAGCCATGTAAAAGCTCAACCGCCAGGACGAGGGCATCAGCATTAGCGCCCTCAAGGCGATCACGCATAGTTTGCAGTGCAGCAGCCTCAATAGTGAGGGTGTCGCGCGCAAGCTTTAGGGTACGTTCACGAGTCTTAGCTATCATCAAGTAAGTATATGCCGTCAGTCCTTCAATTAACCCTCATTCTCCTGGCCTCGGGTGTGGCCGGAGTGGTTATTTTCCGCTATTTTGGCTTACCCCCCATTTTGGGCTATTTGGCCATTGGCGTGCTGATTGGGCCTAATGCCCTGGGCTTGGCGAATGATTCAGCCACAGTGAAGTATTTGGCTGAATTTGGCGTGGTTTTCTTGATGTTCTCGATTGGCTTGGAATTCAACCTGCATAAATTAAGGGCAATGCGATCGATCGTATTTGGCCTTGGTGGCAGTCAAGTCATTCTGACAATGCTTTTAGCAATCCCCGCCAGTTTGCTAATGAATTGGATTTATCCCATCTCTTGGCATGCTGCGATCGCCTTAGGTGGTGCGCTGGCAATGTCATCAACTGCAATTGTGACCAAGCTGATTTCTGATCGCGCTGAATTAGAGACAGAGCATGGTCGCAATGTCGTGGGTATTTTGTTATTCCAGGATTTAGCAGTGGTCTTCCTGTTGATCCTATTACCATCGCTCGGGAAAAATCCTTCCGATTTGTTCGTTGCGTTAACTGCAGCGTCTATCAAAATCACCATCGCCTTGGTATTGATTTTCTTCATTGGCCAAAGCTTGATGAGCCATTGGTTTAAGTTGGTTGCTAAGTTGCGCTCACAAGAGTTGTTCATGCTCAATCTGTTGTTGATTGTTTTGGGTATGGCGGCGCTTACCGAGCACTTTGGTTTGTCGCTAGCGCTTGGTGCGTTCTTAGCTGGCATGTTGATTTCTGAAACGCCTTACCGCCATCAAGTGGAAGAGGATATCAAGCCGTTTCGCGATGTTTTGCTCGGCCTCTTCTTTGTGACGATTGGCATGTTGCTCGATTTCAACGTCATTCGTGAGCAGTGGATATTGGTTTTGGTTTTACTCGTTGGCCCACTCATCTTCAAGTTTGGCCTTATTGCTTTGCTATCACGGAGCTTTGGCTCTAGTCCTGGCATCTCCATTAGAACGGGCTTGTGCTTAGCTCAAGCAGGTGAATTCGGCTTTGTTTTGCTCAATCAAATTGATGGCCTGGATCTAATTGATCCCACCTTGAGTCAAGCAGTATTGGCAGCGATGTTGATCTCCATGTTCTGCGCACCATTTCTCATTGAATATAGCGATCGCATTGCGATGCGTTTTGCCAGTAACGAATGGTTGCTGCAATCGCTTGCATTAACTCGTGTTGCTTCCAAGAGTGTTCGTAATGAAAACCATGTGGTCATTTGTGGCTTCGGTCGTTCAGGTCAAAGTTTGGCCCGCATGCTTGATCAAGAAAAAATTCCATACATTGCCTTGGATTTAGATCCTGATCGCGTTAAAGAAGCTGCGGCTGCTGGCGACAATGTAGTTTATGGCGACGCTAGTCGTGAAAACTATTTAGTAGCTGCTGGCCTTTCAAGGGCAAAGGCGGTCGTGATTACTTATGCCGATACCGCAGCAAGTATGCGAGTCTTGCGTCAGGTAGAGCGCTTACGTCCTGGTATGACGGTATTGGTGCGTACTAGAGATGATGCGGATATCGCCAAGTTGCAGGCAGCTGGAGCTACTGAGGTCGTGCCCGAACTCATTGAAGGTAGCTTAATGATCGCCTCCCATGTTCTATTGATCATGGGTGTGCCAATGCGTAAGGTAGTGAGACGCATCACAACAGCAAGGGAAGAGCGCTACAGCCTATTGAGGGGCTACTTCCGCGGATCTGCGGACGATGACTTTGGCTCCAATGAATCTTGGCGTTTACATGCCATTACGCTGCTGCCCCAGTCAAAAGCGATTGGTAAAGCTTTAGGCGAGCTTGACCTAGAGAAAGAAGGTGTCAATGTTCAGGCAGTACGTCGCAAGGGTCGAAACGCAGATTATGTGAAGTTGGACCCCATTCCGGATCTCAAGCTTGAGGCCAACGACATTTTGGTGATCTCAGGCAATTCAGAGGCAACCGATTTGGCTGAAGCTAAATTACTCTGAGATCAATCTAATAGCGCTGCGCGCTTTTATTGCTTTACTTACTTTTCTTTTTACCGGCTACAGGAGTAGGCGCTTTGCGAGTTAGCAATGGTGCTAAGTAATGACCTGTAAAACTCAATTCATTTTTCGCGACGTCTTCTGGTGTGCCGGTAGCAATGATTTGCCCACCACCGGCGCCGCCCTTAGGCCCTAAGTCAATAATCCAATCCGCAGTCTTAATCACATCAAGGTTGTGCTCAATGATGACAATCGTATTGCCTTGTTTCTTGAGTGTTTGAATCACAGTTAGCAACAACTGAATATCGTGGAAATGCAAACCAGTAGTTGGCTCGTCCAAGATGTATAGGGTTCTTCCGGTGTCACGCTTGGAGAGTTCAAGAGAGAGTTTTACGCGTTGTGCTTCACCGCCGGATAAAGTAGTTGCACTTTGTCCAAGCTTCACATAGCCCAGGCCTACGTCCAGCAATGTTTTGAGTTTGCGCTTAACAACGGGTACCGCTTCAAAGAACTCATGGGCTTGTTCGATTGTCATCGAGAGTACTTCATGAATATTCTTACCCTTGTAGCGAATATCTAAAGTCTCACGGTTGTAGCGCTTGCCGTGACAAACGTCACAAGGAACATAGACATCTGGTAGGAAGTGCATCTCTACTTTGAGGACGCCATCACCCTCACAAGAATCACAGCGACCGCCCTTCACGTTAAAGGAGAAGCGACCTGCTTCATAGCCCCGTTCACGTGATGCAGGAACGCCTGCGAAGAGTTCTCTAATCGGGGTAAATAGTCCCGTGTAGGTAGCAGGGTTAGAGCGCGGCGTTCTACCAATCGGGGATTGGTCAACACTAATGACTTTATCGAAATGCTCTAGACCCTTCATTGCATCGTGTGCTGCAGGCTCTGCATTAGAACCATAGAGGTGTTGAGCAACAGCATGATGCAGGGTGTCATTAATTAAGGTGGATTTACCAGAGCCTGATACACCAGTCACGCAAGTTAACAAACCAACGGGGATTTTTGCATGAACAGATTGCAAGTTATTGCCGCGCGCACCAATGATTTCTAAAAAGCGATCATTTACAGGAATACGTTTTTCTGGAACCGCAATTGCTTCACGGCCGGCAAGGTAGGCACCAGTTAAGGAATTCGGGTTTGCTTCTACTTCGGCAGGTGTGCCTTGAGCTACTACTTCGCCACCATGAACGCCAGCACCAGGACCGATATCAATAACCCAGTCAGAGGCGCGAATCATATCTTCATCATGCTCAACAACTAAAACACTATTACCTAAATCACGCAGGTGCTTCAGGGTGCCAATCAGGCGATCGTTATCGCGTTGATGCAGGCCAATAGAGGGTTCATCCAATACATACATTACCCCTGTTAGGCCAGAGCCAATCTGACTTGCCAGGCGAATACGCTGGGCTTCTCCACCAGAAAGAGTGTCAGCACTGCGCTCGAGGGAAAGGTAATCTAGGCCTACGTCATTTAAGAAGCGTAAACGTGCGCCAATCTCTTTGACGATCTTGTCAGCGATTTCTCGTTTAGCGCCTTTGAGTTCCAGTGTTTCAAAATATTCTTTGGCCTCTTTGAGTGGTAGGGCACTAATTTCATAGATGGCACGCGATTGTTTCTTCTCACCCACTTTGACAAAGCGCGCTTCTTTGCGCAAACGGCTGCCGTTACATTCTGGGCAGGTTTGAACATTTTGATAGCGTGATAATTCTTCACGAACTGTCATGGAATCGGTTTCGCGATAGCGTCTTTCAAAGTTGGCAACAATGCCTTCGAAAGCATGTTCGCGAATGCTGTTCTTGCCACGCTCATTGATGTACTCGAAAGGAATGGTGACATCACCAGATCCCAAGAGAATCAGATCTTGCTGCTTTTTGTTGAGCGTCTCAAATGGCTTCTCCACATCAAAGCCGCCATGCTTAGCCAGGGTCTGAAGGAGTTTGAAGTAGAACTGATTGCGGCGATCCCAGCCTTTAATAGCGCCTGAAGCGAGCGATAAATCAGGGTGCGCAACGATACGCTTAGGGTCAAAGAAAGACTGGTGACCTAGGCCATCACATGACGGGCAGGCGCCCATCGGGTTATTAAAGGAGAAGAGGCGCGGCTCTAATTCTTGTAAGGAGTATGAGCAAACTGGGCAAGCAAACTTGCTGGAGAAAATCATCTCCTTGCCGGTGTCCATGTCGACGATCATGGCTTTGCCATCCGCCAAACGTAAGGCTGTTTCAAAAGATTCTGCCAAACGTTGCTGAATATCGGGACGTACCTTGATGCGATCAACCACCACTTCAATTGAATGCTTATCGTTCTTTTTGAGCGTTGGCAATTGATCCACTTCAAAAATTTCTGCTTTTGCTACGTTTGCTGTGCCGCCACCAGAACGTACACGGAAGCGCACAAAGCCTTGTGCTTGCAGGTCTTGAAAGAGATCAACAAATTCACCTTTGCGCTCGCTCACGACTGGAGCCAAAATCATCAACTTCGTATCTTCAGGCATCGACAACACGGTATCGACCATTTGAGCAACGCTTTGTGCTTCTAAAGGCAGATCGTGGTCTGGGCAATGTGGCGTGCCTGCGCGTGCAAATAGCAATCGCAAGTAATCGTGAATTTCAGTAACGGTACCCACGGTGGAGCGAGGGTTATGGCTGGTTGCTTTTTGCTCAATCGAAATCGCTGGAGAAAGGCCTTCAATCGTATCGACATCTGGCTTTTCCATGAGTTGCAAAAATTGACGGGCATAGGCTGAGAGAGATTCCACGTAGCGGCGTTGACCTTCTGCATACAGAGTGTCAAAAGCCAATGAGCTTTTGCCTGAGCCAGATAAGCCGGTAAGTACGACGAGTTTCTCTCTAGGGATGTCTAGATTGATGTTTTTGAGGTTGTGGGTGCGGGCACCGCGGATCTTGATTTCGTTATTCATGATTTTTTAGCGTAACTTGTTAATATAGCTCTTTCCCATGAATCCTTCTGAACTTCGCTCCACTCTGGCCTTAGCAGGCATCTTTGGCCTCCGTATGCTGGGCCTATTCTTGCTATTGCCCATCTTTAGCCTCCATGCGCGTGGCTTGCCGGGTGGTGAGCACGCACTTTGGGTCGGTTTGACTCTCGGAATCTTTAATATTGTGCAGGCCTGTTTTTATATCCCTTTAGGCCGTTTATCGGACCGAATTGGGCGCAAACCGGTCGTTTTATGGGGTCTATCCCTGTTTGTGGCTGGAGCCTTAATTTGTGCCGCCAAAGATGATTTGCTCTGGATTGCGATTGGCCGGGGAGTCATGGGCGCTGGCGCCGTCTCAGCAGCGATTTCTGCATGGGTAGCGGATTTAACTCGCGAGCAGGTTCGCACGCGAGCTATGGCATTGGTAGGCGGCAGTATTGCCCTCTCATTTGCTTTGTCTTTAGTAATTGCCGCTCCGATTTATCGTGCGATTAGTCTCAGTGGAATTTTTATCGTTCTGGCAGCGTTAGGTGTGATTGCCATGTTTGTTACCTATTATGTTTTGCCTACGAGTAAGCCTGAAGCAAAAGTTCAACAGGCTTCATTAAAAGAAGTTTTCTTTCGTCCAGAGTTGATGCGTTTGAATCTTGGCGTGTTTGTATTGCATGCAACTCAAGTCGCCATGTTCTTGGTAGTACCCAGATTATTAGTGCAGGCAGGATTACCACTTTCTTCACATTGGGAAATTTATCTTCCTGTGGTACTTCTGTCATTTGTCTTCATGGCACCCGCAATTATTTATGGTGAAAAGAGGCAGAAGCTAAGAACCATTTTATTAGTCGCGATTGTTTTATTGCTGGTTGCAGAATTGATCTTTACGCAAGCCAATTCAGTGTTGACGATTGCAACTGCATTGCTGGTTTATTTTGTAGGCTTCAATCTGCTCGAAGCCTTACAACCTTCTTTGGTGTCTCGTTTTGCTAAAGAATCCAAGGGCACTGCATTAGGTGTTTACAACACTACGCAATCCATTGGCCTGTTCTCAGGAGCAGTTATTGGTGGCTATTTGATGGATAGCCATGGCGATTTATCGGTCTTTGCCATGGGCGCAGCACTCCTGGTTTGCTGGCTTATAATTGCTTGGTCGATGGGCGAAATGCCAACGAGAGCAACAGATTCTAGGGATGTAAGCGCAGTGACATAACCGCAGCTTCATAGATTAAATTAAAGCGAGCAGTTTATTTTTTAGTAGTAATAACGGTAGTATTTTTCTTCGGGAGACAACATGGCTTCGGTAAATAAGGTCATCATCGTAGGTAACGTAGGACGTGATCCAGAGACGCGTTACATGCCAAGTGGCGACGCAGTTACAAACATCTCAGTAGCAACATCTGATCGCTACAAAGACAAACAAACTAACGAAATGAAAGAAACCACAGAATGGCACCGTGTTGCATTCTTTGGCAAGCTTGCAGAAATCGCTGGTCAGTACCTCAAAAAAGGTTCACAGGTTTATGTTGAAGGTCGTTTGCGTACACGCAAATGGACTGACGCTAGTGGCCAAGAAAAGTATTCCACAGAAATCGTTGCAGAAACAATGCAAATGCTTGGTGGCAAGCCAGTAGGCGGAAGCGGTGATGGCGGCGAGAGCTACAGCCGTTCAAAGCCGGCTGAGCAGTCTGCCCCAGCACCATCAAACGCTGCATCATTAGGTGCAATGGACGACGACATTCCGTTTTAAGTATTACTAAAAACTCGCTAGTCATAAGCTGGTGAGTTGAATAGCAAAAACCCCTTCTAGGATTACCTACAAGGGGTTTTTATTTGCCTGCATTTCAATAAATTTACTGTCTTGCGTGCCGAATGTTATCTGGCCAGGGTGAGTTGTGATCTGTGCGGAAAGGATTGATATCTAAGCCGCCGCGTCGTGTGTAGCGCGCATATACAGATAGCTTCTCCGGTTTGCACTGACGCTTGATGTCAGTAAAGATCGTTTCCACACAATGTTCGTGGAACTCGCCTAACTGTCTAAAGCCAATGAGGTAGCGCAATAAACCCTCTTCAAGGATCGGCCTGCCTTGGTAACGAATTTGCACGCTCGCCCAGTCTGGTTGACCGGTAACTGGGCAATTGGATTTCAATAGATGCGAAACCAAGCATTGTTCAATAGGGCCAAAGGATTCATTAACTCCCAGTAGGCTTGGGTCTGCTGGTAGGTTTGGATCTACTTCAATATCTAATCTGTCCATCAAAATGCCACCCATTTCTTGCATTCCTTTTTTGGAGACTGCTTCTGTTGGGTTGATGCGGGTGGTGACCTTGCTGCCAGCGACTGCAGATAAGTCGGTAATGAGTCGCTCTTTAACTTCATTCTCATCCTCAAAGCGTGCGCTGTTAAGGCTGTTGAGATAAAGCTTGAATGACTTGGACTCAATCATGTTCGGTGAGTCTGCAGGAATCTGAAACTCTGCCAAAGCAATTTGCGGCTTACCCTTTTGATTGAGCCAGCTGAGTTCAAAGGCGTTCCAAATATCAACACCAACAAAGGGTAGAGCTTGATCTTCTTTAAAACCCAACTTCTTTCTATTCTCAGATCTGGGGATGGGAAACAGCACACTCGGATCATATTGATCTGGATATTGCGTTGATTGCCCGAGGGGTAAGGTTGCCATTACAGTATTTCGCTTACTTCTTAGGTTTATTGGATACGCCAGATACCACGTGGCCTGTAGGTGCAACAGAGGCTGCTGATTGGCAATGACCAGTTTGATCATCAAAGAAAAAGTCTGGTTCGAATTCTCGTAAGAACTCGCTCTTCGAGAGGCCGCCTAAGAACATCGCTTCATCTACATCAATGCCCCACGCCATCAGTGTACGAATAGCTCGTTCATGGGCAGGTGCAGAGCGTGCTGTAACTAATGCTGTCCGAATGCGCATACCGTTTTCACTAGTGGAGCGTTGCAGTCTGTGTAGGGCTTCTAGCAAAGGTTTGAATGGGCCGGGAGGCAAGGGAATATCGACCTTCTTACTTTCGTGATCCACAAAGGCTTCAAGACCTTTTTTCTGGAAGACTTGTTCGGCTTCATCGGAGAAAAGAACTGCGTCTCCGTCAAACGCGATGCGGATTTCATTAGGATGGGACTCGGCGGTTTTACTAGACTCTGGATACACGCGAGCGGCAGGAAAGCCTGCATCAATCGTTGCTCGCACATCATCTTCATTTGCAGACAAGAAGAGATTGGCATGTAGAGAGCGCAAGTAATGATACGGAGGCCTACCTCTTGTAAATACGCCACGCTCAAGATGTAGACCATGATGCTCGGCTGAACGGAATACACGCAGACCGCTGACCGGATCGTTGCGAGAAAGAATGACTACTTCGACACGTTGCTCACCCTCATCATTAAAAGCGAGGAGTTTCTTGACTAAGGGGAATGCTACCCCTTTTTGAGCGGCCTCACTGAGGCGCTCTAACTGCAACTTCATATAAGCGCTGTCATCGGTTGACTCGAAGATGCGATTTTCTTCCTCGAAATCAAACAGGGCGCGCGAAGAGATTGCGACGACGAGTTTTCCGGTGAGTGTGTATGACATTTGAGATTGGGCTTATTTCAGGAACAGGCGATAGGCGGGATTGTTAGTCTCATCCCAGTGTGGATAGCCTAGGGTTGCCAAGAAGCTTTGGAATTTCTTCTGCTCATTTTTCGGTACTTGAATACCAATCAGAATGCGGCCATAGTCGGCTCCGTGATTGCGATAGTGGAACAAACTGATATTCCAGTTAGGGGCCATGCTGGTTAAGAACTTCATCAAAGCACCTGGGCGCTCTGGGAACTCAAAGCGATAGAGCAATTCATCTTTAGCCAGTGCAGAATGCCCGCCAACCATATGACGTAAATGCGATTTTGCTAGCTCATCATGCGTGAGATCAATCGTTGCAAACTTGGCTTTGCGGAAATGCTTTGCAATCGCTTCGCTGTCACCGGATTTTTGTGTGCTGATGCCAACAAAAATATGGGCTTCACTTTGATCGCCAATACGATAGTTAAATTCAGTCACGTTACGTTTGCCGAGTAATTCGCAGAAGCGTTTAAAGGAGCCACGTTCTTCAGGAATAGTGACTGCAAATACCGCTTCGCGGAACTCACCAACGTCTGCGCGCTCAGCCACAAAGCGTAGGCGACTAAAGTTCATGTTGGCCCCGCAAGCCACAGCCACTAAGGTTTTCTTCTTGATACGTTTTTTCTCGACATACTTCTTCATGCCCGCAATGGCGAGTGCGCCAGCGGGCTCAAGAATACTGCGAGTATCGGTAAATACATCATTAATAGCTGCACAGATTTCATCTGTGTCGACGGTGACGATTTCGTCTACTACTTTTTTGCAAATACGGAATGTTTCTTTGCCAACCAATTTCACGGCAGTGCCATCTGAGAACAAACCCACGTCTTTCATCTCAATACGTTTATTTGCTTTGAGCGATTGATTCATGGCATCGGAGTCAGAAGCTTGAACACCAATCACTTTTGTTTTTGGGCTAACAGCTTTGATGTATTCACCAATACCGGAAATCAGGCCACCACCACCTATCGCGACAAAGACTGCATCGATCGGTTTTTCATATTGAGTAAAAATTTCGTGGGCAATCGTTCCTTGACCTGCGATGACATCGGGATCATCAAAAGGGTGGACAAAAGTTAAGCCCCGTTTTTTGCCGAGAATCTCAGAATGTTTAAAGGCATCGCTATAGGATTCACCATGAAGGATGATTTCTACCCAAGATCCGCCTCTGACCTTGACCGCATCAATTTTGACGCTAGGGGTCGTGACCGGCATCACGATGACGGCTTTGCACTTCATTTTGGCGGCAGATAGGGCTACACCCTGGGCATGATTGCCTGCAGAAGCTGTAATAACCCCGCGTTTTAGGGCTTCTGGGGGTAAATGGGCCATTTTGTTGTAGGCGCCACGGAGTTTGAAGGAGAAAACCGGCTGGTTATCTTCTCTTTTAAGTAAGACCTGGTTGCCCAAACGCTTAGTCAGTTCTGGGGCGAGCTGAAGTTCGGTTTCTCTGGCTACGTCATAGACGCGAGCCGATAAAATTTTCTTTAAATAGTTCGTTGCCATCCGATGAGCGTACCACGGATGGCTCCTAAGCCCTTAGATTTGCAAGGGTTTATCCCTTTGGGGAGCAACTTTCTCGGAATCCTGCCACTATCAGGTTCACTCAATTAAAATGCTTATTTATCAAATATGTCGCTATGAACGCACCATTAGCTTTGAACCAGTTGTTGGATGCTGAGGCGGGCTCCCCCCGTCTTCGCGAAATTCCCTACAACTACACCTCCTTTTCTGATCGAGAGATTGTGATTCGCCTATTGGGCGAGGAGTCATGGCGTGTTCTCAACAACTTGCGTGGCGTTCGCCGTACAGGTCGTTCCGCCCGTATGTTGTTTGAAATTCTGGGCGATATTTGGGTGGTTCAGCGCAACCCGTTCTTGCAAGATGATTTGCTGGATAGTCCCAATCGCCGCAAACAATTAATTGATGCACTCTGGCATCGCTTGGGCGAAGTCAAGAAGCGCAATAGTGGTGATTCTGCTGACCAAGTAGAAATTCTATTAAGTGCCGCTTATCGCGCAATCGAAAATTTCGAAAACGGATTTAAAGAAGTTGAAGTCATTCGTAAGCGTGCTCGTAAGGAGTTAGGTCGTCATACTGCTGCAGACAATATTTGCTTTGATGGTGTGTCTCGTGCTGCTCACGTTACCGATGCAACAGACTGGCGCGTGGAGTTTCCACTCGTTGTTCTAAAGCCGGATTACGAATCTGAAATTCCTGGTTTAGTGAAAGCTTGTATTGAATTAGGGCTGACCATTATTCCTCGTGGAGGTGGTACTGGTTATACCGGTGGCGCTATTCCGCTGTATGCAATGTCGGCAGTGATTAACACTGAAAAGTTACAAGATATTGGCGGCGTAAAAGCTAAAAAACTACCAGGCTTAGATCGTGAAGTATCTACCATCTTTACTGGCGCAGGCGTTGTGACCCGTCGCGTATCTGATGCTGCAGAGCATGCTGGTCTTGTGTTTGCAGTTGATCCTACTTCTGCCGATGCAAGCTGCATTGGCGGCAATATTGCCATGAATGCGGGTGGTAAGAAAGCGGTTCTTTGGGGAACTGCTTTAGATAATCTGGCTAGCTGGCGCATGGTGGATCCGCAAGGCAATTGGTTGGATATCGAGCGTCTTGAACACAATATGGGCAAGATCCATGATGTGGCAACTGTCCGCTTTCAGCTCACTTGGTCTGATGGCAATAGCGAGCCGGGTCAGCGCATTCTAAAAACAGAATTATTAGAAGTTGAAGGCAGACGTTTCCGCAAAGAAGGTTTAGGTAAAGACGTTACTGATAAATTTTTATCAGGTTTACCTGGTGTGCAAAAAGAAGGTTGTGATGGTTTGATTACTAGCGCAACTTGGGTATTGCATCGCATGCCTAAATTCATGCGCACGGTTTGCTTGGAGTTTTTTGGTCAAGCGCGAGAAGCGATCCCCAGTATTGTGGAGATCAAAGCATACTTAGATGGCTTAAGCAAGCAAGGTGGCCCAATCTTGGCCGGCCTAGAGCATTTGGACGATCGCTATTTAAGAGCGGTGGGTTATTCAACTAAATCAAAGCGCAATAGCTTGCCGAAGATGGTATTGATTGGCGATATTGCTGGCGATGATGAAGAAGCCGTTGCTGCAGCTACTAGTGAGGTAGTGCGGATGGCGAACTTACGTGTTGGCGAAGGCTTTGTTGCAGTCAGCGCTGAGGCTCGTAAGAAGTTCTGGCTCGATCGTGCCCGCACAGCTGCGATTGCCCGTCATACCAATGCTTTCAAGATTAATGAAGACGTCGTGATTCCTTTGCCGCGTATGGGTGAGTACACCGACGGTATCGATCGCATCAATATTGAGCTCTCTCTCAAGAACAAGTTGCAAGTACTCGATGGTCTTGAGACTTTCTTGAAAAAGAGCGCATTACCGCTAGGTAAGAGTGATGCTGAGTATGAGATCCCTACAGCAGAAATCTTGGGAGATCGTGTTCAGCAAGCCCTAGAGCTTATTGCCAAGGTCCGTGGGCGTTGGGCTGAGTGGCTCATTGAGATGGACTCTTATTTTCCGCGACTGCAGGATTACAGTCTGCGCGCTTCATGGAAAGAGGAAGTGCGCTCAGAGTTGCGCATCATCTTTGGTGGTTTGGCATTTGAGCCGATTCTGGCCGAGCTAGAAGCAATTCACAAAAACGTGTTGCGTAAGCGCGTATTCGTCGCGTTGCACATGCATGCTGGCGATGGTAACGTTCATACCAATATCCCGGTGAACTCGGATGACTACGAGATGTTGCAAGATGCGCATCGCGCCGTAGATCGGATCATGAAATTAGCCCGCTCATTAGACGGTGTGATTTCCGGTGAGCATGGTATTGGTATTACTAAATTAGAGTATTTAACAGAAGCTGAACTCAAAGATTTCCGCAGCTATAAGAATCGCGTTGATCCAGAAGGCCGCTTTAATAAAGGCAAGTTGATGCCACATGCTGATCTGAGCATGGCCTACACGCCTAGCTTTGGTTTGATGGGCCATGAGTCAATCATCATGCAGCAAAGCGATATTGGTGCTATTGCTGATAGCGTAAAAGATTGTTTACGTTGCGGCAAATGTAAACCTGTTTGCTCGACCCATGTACCTCGTGCAAACTTGCTCTATAGCCCACGCGACAAAATCCTCGCAACATCACTATTGATTGAAGCCTTCCTATATGAAGAGCAAACTCGACGTGGTGTTTCGATTCGCCATTGGGAAATGTTTGATGATGTCGCAGCGCATTGCACGGTTTGCCATAAGTGCTTAACTCCATGCCCGGTCAATATCGACTTTGGTGATGTGACCATGAACATGCGTAATCTCTTGCGCAAGATGGGGCAGCAGCGCTTTAATCCTGGCACAGCAGCATCCATGTTCTTCTTGAATGCCACCAGCCCAGAATCGATTAATCTTGCTCGCAAGACGATGATCGGTTGGGGTTATAAGTTGCAACGCCTGGGTAATGATGTCTTACGCAAGTTTGCGAAAAAACAAACTGCCCATCCGCCTGCAACAGTAGGAAAGCCGAGCGTTAAAGAGCAGGTGATCTTTTTTGTAAATAAGAAGATGCCTGGCAATCTACCCAAGAAAACGGCGCGTGCTTTGTTGGACATTGAGGATGCGAACTACGTTCCAATTATTCGTGATCCTAAGACAACTTCTGCAGATACTGAGGCGGTGTTCTACTTCCCGGGTTGCGGATCTGAGCGCTTGTTCTCTCAGGTTGGTTTGGCTACTCAGGCGATGTTGTGGAATGTAGGTGTTCAAACGGTTCTGCCACCAGGCTATCTCTGTTGCGGCTACCCACAGCGTGGTAATGGCGACTTTGATAAAGCAGAGAAGATGATCACGGATAACCGTGTGTTATTCCATCGTGTTGCCAATACCCTCAATTACTTGGATATCAAGACCGTGGTTGTTTCTTGTGGCACTTGTTATGACCAGTTAGCTGGCTACCAGTTCGAACAGATTTTCCCTGGCTGCCGCATTATTGATATTCATGAGTTCTTGGCAGAGAAGGGCGTTAAGCTCTCTGGCGTAACGGGTGTGAAGTATATGTATCACGATCCTTGCCACTCTCCAATGAAGTTACAAGACCCTTTGAAGACGGTGAATGAGTTAATTCAACTCGAAGATGGTAAGGCGATTGCGAAGAATGATCGTTGCTGCGGTGAATCTGGCACATTAGCCGTCACACGTCCTGATATTTCTACTCAAGTGCGTTTCCGCAAACAGATTGAGATGGAAAAAGCGGCGACTGAATTGCGCAAAGATGATTTCACTGGCGAAGTCAAAGTGTTAACTAGTTGCCCATCATGCTTACAAGGCTTGACACGTTTTGATGCGGATAGCGACACTACAGCCGATTACATCGTTGTTGAAATGGCTCAGAAGCTACTTGGTAAAGACTGGATGCAGGACTATGTAGCCAAGGCTAACCAAGGTGGTATTGAGAGGGTCCTCGTTTAATGATTCCGAGCAATATCGTTGTACATCAGCAATCCAAGGTCTTGGAGCTCTCTTATGAGGGTGACAAGACTTATCGCCTGCCTTTTGAATTGTTAAGGGTTTTATCTCCTTCCGCCGAAGTTCAGGGCCATGGGCCTGGGCAGGAAACATTGCAGACGGGTAAGCGTGATGTTTTGATCGCCAATATTGAACCTGTTGGGCACTATGCACTCAAGCCCAGCTTTTCGGATGGGCATGACTCTGGCTTGTTTACCTGGGATTACTTATTGTTTCTGTGTGAGAACCAGGAGCAGTTATGGAAAGAGCATTTAGATAAATTGGCCGCTGCTGGCTTAGACCGCGATACACCGATGACACAAGCAGGCAGTTCATCAGGCCATTCTTGTGGAAGTCACTAATGAGTAAAACGCACTTCGGGTATCAAAGTGTTGATGAAGCTGAAAAAGCCGGCAAGGTTGCCGAGGTTTTTCATTCGGTAGCCAGCAAGTACGACGTCATGAATGACCTGATGTCATTCGGGCTGCATCGGGTTTGGAAAAAAGTGACGATTGCTCGTGCAAATGTTCGTCCTGGCCAAAAGATTTTGGACATTGCTGGCGGTACTGGCGATCTCGCCGCGGCTTTCGCAAAAGCGGCTGATTGGGGACGCAACCCAGATGCTCAAGTTTGGTTAAGTGATATCAATGCTTCTATGTTGGGTGTGGGGCGTGACCGCCTATTGGATCGCGGTATGGCTTTGCCTTGCGTTCAGTTTGATGCCGAAAAAATTCCTTTTCCGAATAATCATTTTGACGTGGTGACCGTTGCCTTTGGTTTGCGTAACATGACACATAAAGAGATCGCTTTAGGTGAAATGTGCCGTGTGATCAAACCTGGTGGCCGTGTTTTGGTATTGGAGTTCTCTAAGCCTGATGCCTTTTTGCAACCCGTATATGACACTTATTCATTTAAGGTTTTGCCTTGGTTGGGTGAGAAGATTGCACAAGATTCAGAAAGCTATCGCTATTTAGCTGAATCGATTCGCATGCATCCCGATGCAGAAACCCTTAAAGAAATGATGTTGGGGGTTGGTTTTGATGAAGTGGAAACCCACAGGATGACTGGGGGTATCGTTGCCTTACATATTGGTATTAAATACTAATAGTCGTATAGTTTTTAAAGTCTTAAAAACTAAAGAAGTTGAGTAGTTATCAGAAGGGGTAAATCTAAAAATGAATAAACATTTTTTTAAAGCAGTTCTCTTGAGCTTTACTTTGATCATTGCAATGGTTGGTCAGGTTGATGCTGCTCGCTTAGGTGGCGGAAGAAGTCTTGGACGCGCGCCAAGTGCACCAATGCAACGTCAGACTGCTCCTGTGCAAAAGCCAGTTCAGCAAGCACAGCCGACTTCCCCATCCCCCACCCCTCAAGCACCTGCGCCTAGTCGTTTTGGTGGCATGGGTGGTATTTTGGGTGGCTTAGCTGCGGGCCTGGGAATTGGTTACCTCTTATCGCATTTTGGTTTAGGTGAAGCAGCCTCTTCATTAATTACTGGTTTGCTGATCGCAATGTTGGCTGGCTTTGTCATTATGTTTGTGATTCGTAGATTATTGCCAGCGATGTCTGGTGCTGGTCAAAACTCAAATGCGCCATCACAAGGCATGCAGCGCAATAGCGTTGAGATGCCCAGACAAGAACCTGCATTCACTCCTGCTGCAAATGCATTCGGTGGGGTGAGTGCAGAGCCTGAGGTATTTCAGTCAACCTTGCCCCCTGGTTTCGATCAGCAAACATTTTTGGAAAATGCAAAACAATATTTTGTCACTTTGCAAAAAGCTTGGGACCAAGGTGATCTTGCATCCTTACGTGAATTTACAACTCCCGATATGTTTGCCACGATTCAGCAAGATTTAGCTGGTAGAACTGATGGCAGCAATCAAACAGATGTCGTGACTATTAATGCTCAGCTCTTAGGGGTTGAGACGGCAGATGCCCATTATTTCTGTAGCGTTCAGTTCAGCGGCATGATTCGTGAGCAACAAGGCGCTCCAGCGAGCGACTTCTCCGAAATCTGGAATTTAAGCAAGCCTGTGGAAGGTCCTGGCGGCTGGGTACTGGCGGGTATTTCCCAGTTGGTTTAAGCTTTAGGTACTTTCCGTCGGAAAACCCGCACTAGTGCGGGTTTTTTACACTCATGAACAGACATTTTTCGACTACCCATACGATTGCTTCTGGCGCAGCCTGCCGGGGGATTAATCACGTATTGGGTAGCGAGCCTTGGGCGTCTGCTGAATTGGCTCGTCATGCCAACAAAACAATCTTGTTACAACTTCCGCTAGGTAATCTGTGTTTTGAGATCAAGTCAGATGGTTTATTGGCTAACTTAAAAGAGATTGAGGCACCTTCGCTCACTTTGGAGGTTTCTGCCAAGGCATTGAGCGACTTGGCAGGCAGTACTGGTTCTTTGCGTGAGCAGGCTTTCAAAGCAGTCAAAATTACTGGTGATGCAGACTTGGCCCAATTATTGGGTCGTCTTGCAGGACAGTTGCGCTGGGAATACGAGGAAGATTTAGCTCGTCTGGTTGGAGATGCACCTGCAAACTTTGCCGTAAGGCAGGGTAAAAAGTTTGTGTCTGCCACACGTTCTGCTGCAAGCGATTTGCTGGACAATGTAGTGGAGTATGTCAGCGAAGAAAAGAAAGTGCTTTTAAATAAACGAGACTTTATGGTTCGTAAATCCGAATTAAGTGATTTGCGCGAGTCTGTAGATCGTATGGAAAAACGTATTCAACTTCTAGAGCAAAAGGCTAAATAAATCGTGCGTCGAATTGCTCGTCTCTTTTTCATTTTCTTTACCGCATGGCGTTATGGTTTATTGCCACTACTTCGTGATCTTCTAAAGCCGGGCATTCGTCGCGGATTCTTAACAGTGCTTTGCTGGATGTCTCCTGGCAGTCATTTACCTAGAGGTGAGCGTATTCGATTGACGCTAGAGGCACTAGGCCCTATTTTTGTGAAATTTGGTCAAGTACTTTCTACACGTCGCGATTTATTGCCAGAAGATATCGCTAATGAGTTGGCTAAATTACAAGATCAGGTACCACCATTCTCAAACGAAGAATCTCGTCGCTTGATTGAAGCGGATCTAGGTCAACCAATTGAAGAAGTGTTTATTAGCTTTGATGCAACACCTGTCGCTAGTGCCTCAGTGGCACAGGTGCACTTCGGAGTCTTGCGTGGCACAGATAAGCATCCTGAATGGGAGGGTCGTTCAGTAGCCATCAAGGTCTTGCGCCCCGGTATTTTGCCGGTGATTAATGGTGACCTGGCCTTGATGTACGACTTAGCCAAGGTGATTGAAAAAAGCTCCGAAGATGGTCGTCGTTTAAAGCCACGCGAGAACGTCGCGGAGTTCGATACTTATTTGCATGATGAGCTTGATCTCATGCGCGAAGCCGCTAATGCGAGTCAGCTACGTAGGCAATTTGCGGATTCACAAAAGTTGATGATTCCCGAGATGTATTGGGATTTATGTCACACCAATGTGATTGTCATGGAGAGAATGTATGGCATCTCAATTGGTAAAACGGCAGCACTCAGAGAGGCGGGCGTTGACTTTAAGAAGTTGGCTTCAGATGGCGTAGAGATATTCTTTACTCAAGTGTTTGAGTATGGGTTCTTCCATGCAGATATGCATCCCGGCAACATTATGATTAGCTTAGAGCCAGAAACATTTGGCCGTTTCATTTCTCTAGATTTTGGAATTGTTGGTGCATTAAGCGAATCTGACAAAAATTATTTAGCCTTGAATTTTCTGGCATTCTTTAATCGCGATTACCGCCGAGTTGCTGAGTTACATATTGAATCGGGTTGGGTTCCGGCGAATACCCGCGTTGAAGAATTAGAGGGTGCGGTACGTTCAGTTTGCGAACCGTATTTCGATCGCCCCCTGAAAGAAATTTCCTTGGGCATCGTGCTGATGCGCCTATTTCAAACATCGCGTCGCTTTAAGGTGGAAATTCAGCCGCAACTCACTTTGCTACAAAAAACCCTCTTGAATGTCGAGGGTCTGGCTCGTCAACTGGATCCCGACCTGGATCTTTGGAAAACGGCTAAGCCGATTCTGGAAAAATGGGTAAGCAAGCAGTTGGGGTGGCGTGGTCTCATTGATGGCATCAAGGAAGAGGCGCCTACTTGGGCCAAAATTCTGCCAACATTGCCCCGTTTGATTGCGGATAGCCTAGCGCAGGCCCGTTCCCCCATCAAAGACCAAAATGGCGAATTAGAGGTCTTAAAGGCCCTTTTATTGCAAGAAAGACGTACACATCGCCTTTTGGCAGGCGCTTTACTCTTTGCTGGCGGGTTTTTGGCTGGAATTTTGATCGTCAGCCTAGGCATTTATTAGTCTCTCGCTGATTGGCTGCTAACCCGCTAAAATAGCGGGTTAGGCAGAACACATGAAAAAATACTTTATCGCTGGCATCCTCGTTTGGGCACCATTGTCGATCACCATTTGGGTGATTGCTTGGGGCTTGGGCCTGCTCGATGGTGTTTTTGGTTCTGTAATGCACGCCATTATTATTGTTCTCCCTGAAGATGCCGCTAGAGATTTGCAGCATTTCCGTGACCTCCCGGGCGTTGGAATACTGATTGTGATTGTGGTCATCCTCCTCACTGGATTGACCGCAATTAATTTTGCCGGACAGTGGTGGTTAAAAGTTTGGGATAAATTTGTTAATCGCATACCGATTGTTCGTTCCATTTATTCCAGCGTTCAGCAAGTCTCATCCACTTTATTTTCTGGAAGTGGGCAAGCTTTTAGCAAAGCCTTGCTGATTCGATATCCCCATGCGGATTCTTGGGCGATTGCTTTTCAAACTGGCATTCCCGCAAGAGAAGTAACTGCCAAATTGGGTGAAGATTACGTCAACGTATTTTTGCCTACAACCCCAAATCCAACCTCTGGTTTTTTCATGATCGTGCCACGTGCACAAACGATTGAATTAGAGATGAGTGTGGAAGAGGCTCTGAAACATATTGTTTCAATGGGCTCTGTTCCCCCCAATAGTTCTAGTGGTTTAACTGCATCCCAGTTGCCACACCATTTTTGATTTATAGGAAATTGTTATGTCAATGCGAAGCCATACCTGCGGCCAGGTCACCGATTCACTGATTGGTCAAGAAGTCACTCTTGCTGGATGGGTTAATCGCCGTCGTGACCACGGAGGCGTGATCTTTATTGACTTGCGTGACCGCGAAGGTTTTGTACAGGTTGTTTGCGATCCTGATCGCCCAGAAATGTTTGCTCTTGCTGAGCAAGTTCGTAGCGAGTTCTGTATACAGATTAAAGGTCTTGTACGTGCACGTCCTGCCGGCACTGAGAACACGGATTTAGTTAGTGGAAAAGTAGAGATCCTCTGCCATAGCTTGGTGATTCTGAATGCTTCTGTAACTCCGCCGTTCCAGATTGATGATGAGAATTTGTCAGAGACCACTCGATTAACTCATCGCGTATTGGATTTGCGTCGCCCACAAATGCAAAAGAATTTACGGTTGCGTTACAACGTGGCGATGGAGTGTCGTCGTTATTTAGATGATGCTGGCTTTATCGATATCGAAACACCGATGTTAACTAAGAGCACCCCAGAAGGCGCGCGTGATTATTTGGTGCCTTCCCGTGTTCATGATGGCCAGTTCTTTGCGCTGCCACAGTCTCCACAGTTATTCAAACAGTTGTTAATGGTCGCTGGCTTTGATCGCTACTATCAAATTACCAAGTGTTTCCGTGACGAAGACTTGCGTGCGGATCGTCAACCTGAATTTACTCAGATCGACTGTGAAACTGCTTTCTTGAGTGAGTTAGAAATTCGTGATTTGTTTGAAAACATGATTCGACATATTTTCAAGAAGACGATGAATGTTGAGTTGCCTAATCCATTCCCAACCATGCCTTACTCTGAAGGTATGGCGCGTTTTGGCTCTGATAAGCCAGATTTGCGTGTGAACTTTGAATTCACTGAATTGACTGATTTAATGAAAGACGTTGATTTCAAGGTGTTCTCAGGTGCCGCTAACCAAGTGGGTGGACGAGTGGTGGGCTTATGCGTGCCTGGTGGTGCTGAAATTAGCCGTAGCGAAATTGATGACTACACCCAGTTCGTCAGTATCTACGGCGCTAAAGGCTTGGCTTGGATCAAGGTCAATTCCGTTGCTGAAGGCCGCAATGGCTTGCAGTCACCAATCGTGAAGAATTTGCATGATGCGGCGATCGAAGGCATCTTGAAGCGCACGGGTGCAAAAGATGGCGACATTATTTTCTTTGGTGCCGATAAAGAAAAAGTAGTAAACGATGCGATTGGTAATTTACGTTTACGTATTGGTCAGTCCGCTTGGGGTAAAGCGCATGGTCTCTTTACCGAAGGTTGGAAGCCGTTGTGGGTAGTTGATTTCCCAATGTTTGACTACGATGAAGGCGAAGCCCGTTGGGTTGCCTGCCATCATCCGTTTACCAGTCCTAAAGATGAGCACATGAAGCATCTGGAGTCTGATCCAGGTAAGTGCTTGGCTAAAGCGTATGACATGGTGTTGAACGGTAGTGAAATTGGTGGCGGCTCAGTCCGTATTCACCAAGAGGCTGTTCAAAGCCAGGTATTCCGTGCATTGAAAATTGATGCAGAAGAAGCGCAAGCGAAGTTTGGCTTTTTGTTAGATGCACTTCAGTATGGCGCGCCTCCTCACGGCGGTATTGCGTTCGGCCTGGATCGCATCGTAACGATGATGACTGGTGCAGAATCCATTCGTGATGTGATTGCTTTCCCTAAAACACAACGTGCGCAGTGCTTGTTAACTCAGGCCCCAAGCCCAGTAGACGAGCGTCAACTGCGTGAGTTGCATATCCGTTTGCGTCAAGCTACCCCTGCCGCATAAAGCAACTTCAGTAATACCATCTTGAAAATCCCTATTTCGGTTTTAGTCGTTATCTACAAATCGAATAGGGATGTTTTATTGATAGAGCGTGCTGACCGCTCTGGCTTTTGGCAATCTGTCACTGGTAGTCTTGATACTCTCGATGAGGATCTGGCTTTAGCAGCTACGCGAGAAGTATTTGAAGAGACGGGGATTGCGGTGGTGCGCCTACCAAAAGAGGCGTTGCAAAACCTGCATCATCACATCGAGTATGAAATCTATCCTGAGTGGCGATTTCGTTATGCCCCAGGTGTTACCCGAAATATCGAACATTGGTTTGCGCTAGAAGTTCCGGATAGCACTTCAATCACACTTGCCCCAAGGGAGCATGTTGCATATGAGTGGCTCCCTTATGAAGAGGCCGCTAAGAAATGTTTTTCTCGCAGCAATGGCGACGCTATTTTGAAATTATTTTCTGCGAACTAAGCCGAGTCAAATAGCCAATTAGGAATAAGATAGAGCGATGAGACATTCATCAGGACATCATCACGGTAGCGCAGATTCAAAAACACCAGGGCGCGGTGATTGGCGCGTCATTCGTGATCTCCTCCCTTATCTTCTGGAGTATCGCTTTCGGGTAATTATTGCCCTGAGCTGTTTAATAGCTGCCAAGGTCGTTAATCTCGGCATTCCAATTGTGATGAAAGAGTTAATTGACTCTTTGGATATCAAAGCAAGTTCTCCCCAAGCCCTTTTGGCTGTTCCCTTGGGAATTATTCTGGCCTACGGCTTATTAAGAATTTCCGCATCCTTGTTTACAGAGTTGCGTGAAGCTTTATTTGCCAAGGTTACCCAGAATGCAGTTCGTAAAGTGGCGCTTCAGGTATTTGAGCATTTGCATTCATTGGCGCTGAGCTTTCATCTAGCCCGTCAGACGGGTGGCGTGAGTCGAGATATCGAGCGCGGTACACGTGGTATTCAGTCACTGATTTCTTACTCGCTCTATAGCATCTTGCCAACAGTAATTGAGTTTTGTTTGGTGTTGGGCTACCTTGCCTATTCATACGATATTTGGTTTGCTGCAATTACATTTATAGCCTTAGTCCTCTATATTATTTTTACGGTGATGGTTACTGAGTGGCGTACCCATTACCGCCGCACTATGAATGATATGGATTCAAAGGCCAATCAAAAAGCCATTGACTCGCTCTTGAATTTTGAAACAGTGAAGTATTTTGGTAACGAGGCCTTTGAAGCCAGGCGTTACGATGAAAACTTGCTGCGCTATCAATCTGCAGCAGTGAAGTCACAAAAGACCTTAGCCGTATTAAATCTTGGCCAGCAGATCATTATTGCTACCGGCTTAATGTTGATTCTGTGGCGCGCTACTGTCGGCGTTGTCAATGGCACGATGACTTTGGGCGATCTGGTGCTGGTAAATACCTTGATGATTCAGCTCTATATTCCGCTTAATTTCTTGGGGGTCATATATCGTGAAATTAAGCAGTCATTAACGGATATGGATCGGATGTTCTCATTGCTGAATACCGATAAAGAGATTGCTGATTCTCCAGATGCAAGGCCGCTACAAGTTCATGACCAGGGACATGGCCCAGACGTTAGGTTTGAGCATGTGTCGTTTCACTATGATGCCAAGCGTGAAATTCTGCGTGATGTCAGCTTCAATATTCCTGCTGGAACCATTACGGCGGTAGTGGGTCAAAGTGGCGCAGGTAAAAGTACTCTCGCCAGATTGCTATTCCGTTTTTATGATGTGCAGTCAGGAGAAATTCTGATTGCAGGGCAGAATATTCAAGATGTGACACAGGCTAGCTTGCGTAAAGCAATCGGCATCGTTCCGCAAGATACCGTTTTATTCAATGACACGATTGGTTACAACATTGCCTATGGCGATCCTTCAGCAACGATTGAAGAGGTGCAAGAGGCGGCTAGGGCAGCACAAATCGATGGCTTTATTAAGCGCTTGCCAGAGGGGTATGACACACAGGTTGGCGAGAGAGGTTTGAAGCTTTCTGGGGGTGAGAAACAACGCGTAGCGATTGCGCGAACACTCCTCAAAAAACCGGCTATGTTGATTTTTGATGAAGCAACTTCAGCTCTAGATTCCAAAACAGAACGCGCTTTTCAGGAAGAGCTGCTCAGTTTGGCCAAGAACCGGACAACCCTCATTATTGCTCATCGTCTTTCAACTATTATTCATGCCGATCAAATTTTAGTGATGGACCGTGGTCAGATTGTGGAGCGAGGAACTCACGAAGAGTTGCTTGCAGCTCAAGGAAGGTACGCGGAGATGTGGCAGATGCAAGAGCGTGCCACGGTTGATTAGAATAGCTGGATGACTCAAAACAGTTCTTTTCCCTCTATGGCAACAAGTAAAGAAGCAATTCTTAAAAATGCTTTTTCTGCTGCAGTAGCGGTTGCTGATCCACAGGTCATTGTTCCCCAGTTCTTAGCAAAGATATTTCCAGTTGGGCAAGAGCCTAAGGGTAAATGTTTGGTAGTAGGTGCAGGTAAGGCTAGCGCTTCGATGGCTAGTGCATTAGAAGCTTATGCAAAATCCCATTGGCCACAGGTGAAGTTAGAGGGCGTTGTGCTGACGCGTTATGGTCACGGCTCACCAACCTCCTTCATCAAGATCGTAGAGGCTGGCCATCCAGTGCCCGATCAAGCTGGCATGGATGGAGCTAAAGAAATTTTTGCCTTAACCAATCAATTGGAAAAGGGCGACGTATTGATCGCCTTAGTCTCTGGTGGTGGATCAAGCCTTCTTACCCTGCCGCAAGAAGGTATCTCGATTGATGATATGCGCAAGACCACTGAAGCGCTCTTGCGTAGTGGTGCACCTATTGAAGAAATGAATGTGGTGCGTAAACACCTTTCAGCAATTTTGGGTGGCAACTTAGCAAGAGTGGCCATTGCCTGTGGCGCACGAGTAGAAGCCTTGCTAATTTCTGATGTCACAGGCGACTCACCAGCCGATATTGCTAGCGGCCCGTGTGCTGCAGACTACTCAACGTATTTAGATGCACTCAACATTTTGCAAAAATATGATTTAGATGATTCAGTTATCCCTGGATCAGTAATGAATCATCTCAAGCAAGGTTTGGCTGGTGAAAAGCCAGAGACTCTGAAAGATTCTGATTTAATCTCCGCTCAAGTGGCCAATCATGTGATTGCAACTGCTTATAAAAGTTTAGAGGCTGCTGCTGACTATGTGAGCACGCAGGGTTATGAACCCATTGTTTTGGGGGACACTATTACTGGTGAGGCGCAAGAAGTTGGTGTGGAGCAGGCTGCGTTAGCTCGTGACTATATGGCCAAGGGAGTTGATAGTCCGCTTGCCCTCATTTCAGGTGGTGAATGTACTGTGACGATTCCAGCAGACGTAAAAGGCCGTGGCGGTCGTTGCAGTGAATATCTACTCTCACTTTTAGCTGCTAGCTCTGATTTGCCAAGAATAGCTGCTTTGGCTGCGGATACCGATGGCATTGATGGTAGCGAAAAGAACGCCGGTGCCTGGTTTGATAGCGCCGTGCGCCAATCTAGCCAGACTGCAGGTCTGGTTCCAGAGAAATTCTTATCAGCACATGATTGCTATGGCTTCTTTGCAGAATTAGACGCTTTAGTGGAAACTGGCCCTACACTTACTAACGTGAATGATTTCCGCATTATCTTGCTCGATAAATAATATGTCTAATAGCCCTACACAAATTCAACTGATTCAGCCGGACGATTGGCATTTGCACATTCGTGATGGTGAAGTGATGAAAGATGTGTTGGCAGACACTGCGCGTCAATTTGCGCGTGCGATCATCATGCCCAATCTCAAACCACCAGTAACTACTGTGGATTTGGCTAAGGCCTATCAATCTCGCATTGAATCGAATTTAAAGTCTCTGGGTGTCAGTGACTTCACGCCTTTGATGACTTTGTATCTCACTGACAATACTTCTGCAGATGAGGTTCGTAAGGCCAAGGCTGCAGGCATTGTAGGTTTTAAGTTATATCCAGCAGGTGCAACGACGAATAGTGACGCCGGTGTCAGTGATCTTAAACATTGCCATGCGGCATTAGAAGCGATGCAAGCTGTTGGTATGCCGCTCTTAGTGCATGGTGAAGTAACCAGCTCTGAAATCGATATCTTTGATCGTGAAGCGGTATTCATTGATACGGTTTTAGAGCCTCTTCGTAAAAAATTTCCTGAGCTCAAGATTGTGTTTGAGCACATCACTACCAAGCAAGCAGCCCACTATGTGCGTGATGCAGCAACGGGTGGAAAGAATACGATTGCAGCCACGATTACTCCGCAGCATCTACTCATGAATCGCAATGCTATTTTTGCTGGTGGCATTCGTCCACACAATTATTGTTTACCTGTGCTTAAGCGCGAAGAACATCGCGTTGCACTTTTAGAGGCTGCGACCAGTGGTAACTCTCGTTTCTTCTTGGGTACGGATAGTGCGCCTCATGCTAAGGACGTCAAGGAGGCAGCTTGTGGTTGCGCGGGTTGTTACAGCGCCTTTAATGCTTTAGGTTTATATGCAGAAGCATTTGAGAGTAATGGTAAGTTAGACCGGTTAGAAGGCTTTGCTAGTTTCTTTGGCCCTGATTTTTATTCTCTGCCACGCAATAGCAAAAAAATTACTCTGGTAAAGCAAGCGCAAAGCATCCCTGCTGAATTGCCATTGGGTGATGCCACTATCGTTCCGCTGCGTGCTGGCGAAACCATCGCCTGGTCACTCGTTTAAAAAACACGAATCATTACTTTCTTAGCCAAATTGGCCCGACTGCGTTAGACTGCAGGCGCAGAGTCAATTGGGCAATCGCCGCCTCTTTATTGAGGGGGAGGAAAGTCCGGACTCCATAGGGAAGGGTGATGGCTAACGGCCATCCACGGCGACGTGAGGAATAGGGCCACAGAGACGAGCGTATTTAGTTACGGTGAAACGCGGTAACCTCCACCTGGAGCAATCCCAAGTAAGCAGGCGATGAGGCGTCCCGCTGAGTCTGCGGGTAGGGAGCTTGAGCCGTCAGGTAACTGCCGGCCTAGAGGAATGATTGCCCCTAGATGCAAATCTAGGCGACAGAATCCGGCTTATCGATTGACTCTGCACTTATTCCGCAATGATTTCGACGCTGTAGGTCAGTTCTGCAGTTTTAGCCAACATGGTCGTAGCCGAGCAATATTTTTCATGTGAGAGCTTTACGGCGCGATCTACTTTTGCCTGGTCGAGATCTTTTCCTTTGACCGTAAAGTGCAAATTGATCTTAGTGAAGACTTTAGGGTCCTCTGTAGCTCGCTCAGCTTGGAGGGCTACTTCACAGCCACTAATGGCCTGACGGGCCCTTTGTAGGATTAAAACCACATCAAATGCAGAGCAACCGCCGGCACCGGCCAAAAGCAGCTCCATTGGCCTTGGGGCTAGGTTTTTACCGCCAGCTTCAGGGGCACCATCCATGTTTACGAGGTGGCCACTGCCAGTTTCTGCAGAAAAAGCCATCCCGCCATTACCCAACCAACTTACTCGACATTCCATTATTAGTGACCCCTAACTTACTAAATTAATCAATATTATCAATAGTTTACCTATTTTATGGGAAATCAAGTTGCTGCACAGCAACATAAAAAAATTGATTTTGATCAATATTCTTGCGTCGCACCATGCATATGGATACAATAACCATGTTGGTAGTCAGTCTTGTATAAGACTGCGACTTACCTCCCAGTGTCTCCTCCACCCAAACATAGGTGGATTCCAACCCAGGACTCGTTCCTGGGTTTTTTTTAGGTTACAATTCAAGGCTTTACTGAATTACCGAGCCGGTCAGCGGTAATTTGTTGTACCAAGTAAATTGCAGAATCTGCGAGCTTGCAAACATAAGCAGGGCCAAGGTGGATGTAATTTGGTTGGGGTAATTTTTTTGACTATAACAATTTGAGAAATCATGAAAACTTTTTCTGCAAAATCCCATGAGGTAGTGCATGAATGGTTCGTGATTGACGCTACGGACAAAGTCCTCGGTCGTGTCGCCAGTGAAGTGGCACTCCGTCTACGCGGCAAGCACAAGCCTGAATACACCCCACACGTTGATACTGGCGACTTTATCGTTGTCATCAATTCATCTAAGCTCCGTGTCACAGGCACAAAAGGCTTGAACAAAATTTATTACCGTCACAGCGGATACCCAGGTGGTATTAGCTCGACCAACTTCGACAAGATGCAAGACCGTTTCCCAGGTCGCGCTTTGGAGAAGGCTGTGAAGGGTATGTTGCCAAAAGGCCCACTAGGCTATGCCATGATCAAGAAATTGAAAGTTTATGGCGACGCTAATCATCCGCACACGGCTCAACAGCCTAAAGCGTTAGAGATTTAAGGAACCCAAATGGCTATTAATTACGGAAATTGGAATTACGGTACTGGTCGTCGCAAGAGTTCTGTGGCGCGTGTATTCATTAAATCTGGCAAGGGCGAAATCATTGTTAATGGTAAGCCTATCGATGCCTATTTTGCTCGTGAAACATCACGCATGATCGCTCGTCAGCCTTTGGCTCTCACAGCCCACTTAACGACCTTTGATATCAAAGTAAACGTTTCTGGTGGCGGTGAAACTGGCCAAGCTGGTGCAGTTCGTCACGGCGTTACTCGTGCATTAATCGACTACGACAACGCCTTGAAGCCAGCCCTGTCTAAAGCAGGTTTGGTAACTCGCGATGCTCGTGAAGTTGAGCGTAAAAAAGTTGGTCTGCACGGCGCGCGTCGTCGTAAGCAGTTCAGCAAGCGCTAATTCTTTCAGTCGCTCAAGTTTTATCGAAAGGGTCGCGCAAGCGGCCCTTTTTGTTTCTACAATTGAGGTATTCAGAAGTTTTAAAAGAAACTTCTCATGATCGGTATTTTGGAGAATGGCATGATTAAAGTTGGCATCGTAGGTGGCACTGGATATACCGGAGTGGAATTGTTGCGTTTATTGGCGCAGCATCCTGAGGTAGAGCTCACTGCAATTACTTCTCGCACAGAAGCTGGCATGCCAGTGGCTGAGATGTTTCCATCTTTGCGTGGCCGTGTTGCTCTCAAATTTACGACGCCAGATGAAGCCAAGCTGAATGAATGTGATGTGGTGTTCTTCGCAACTCCACATGGCGTTGCAATGGCACAAGCAAAAGAATTGCTCGCTAACAATGTGAAGATTTTGGATCTTGCCGCAGACTTTCGTTTGAAGGATATTAAAGAATTTGCAAAGTGGTACGGCATGGAGCACACCTGCCCAGAAATTTTGGCTGAGGCTGTTTATGGTTTGGCAGAGATTAATCGTGAGGCCATTAAGAAAGCGCGCATAGTTGGTTTGGCGGGTTGCTATCCAACATCAGTGCAGCTAGGTCTAGCGCCTTTGCTGTCACCTAAATCGACTGGCGGCAAACACCTTATCGATGGCACGCATATTATTTCTGATTCGAAGTCAGGCACTTCTGGTGCTGGCCGGAAAGCAGAGATCGGCACTCTATTGTCTGAAGCAAGTGATAACTTCAAGGCCTATAGCGTGAAGGGGCATCGCCATCTCCCTGAAATCGAACAGGGCTTGAAGGCAATCGCCGGCCATGATCAGATCGGTTTGACTTTCGTACCGCATTTAACGCCGATGATTAGAGGTATTCATTCGACTTTGTATGTCCGTTTGACTGAGGCTGGTAAAGACGTTGATTACCAAAAGCTTTATGAGAACTTCTATCAGGATGAGCCATTTGTCGATGTCATGCCGGCGGGTAGCCATCCAGAGACGCGTTCTGTGCGGGGTAGCAATGGTATTCGGATTGCGATCCATCGTCCAGGCGGCGGTGATACTTTAGTTATTTTGGTAGTTGAGGACAATTTGGTGAAGGGCGCTTCAGGCCAAGGTGTGCAGTGTATGAACCTGATGTTTGGGTTACCAGAGACTATGGGCCTTACCCAGATCGCTGTTTCCCCATAATGACCCTTCAGCAAACTGGGCATTAAAAGCCTAAAATAAGAAATTGCCTTTTGAATTAGGAGTAAATCATGACCGAATTAGCTACACAACCTGCACAAGATTTAGCCGAGCCGCCAACCCCATTGGTGTTCACGGATAGCGCTGCTGCGAAAGTGGCGGACTTGATTGCTGAAGAAGGCAATCCAGAATTGAAGCTGCGCGTATTCGTTCAAGGTGGCGGTTGCTCAGGATTTCAGTATGGCTTCACATTTGATGACGCTGTGAATGAAGATGACACTCTCTTTGAAAAGAATGGCGTTACCTTGTTGGTAGATTCAATGAGCTTCCAATATTTAGTTGGCGCTGAGATTGACTACAAAGAAGATATCAACGGCTCACAGTTTGTAATTAAGAATCCGAATGCGCAAACTACTTGTGGTTGTGGATCTTCTTTCTCTGCTTAATTAAAAAAGAACTTAATTAATATTTAATTAAACAGCGAAGTTAAGCTGGGTAACAAGCGCCTAGAATTCTAGGACCCTTCGCTCCCGTAACGGCTGGCAAATTTGCTGGCCGTTTTTCTTTATGAGCCCACGCTAGCCATGCAAAAGCAAGGCCTTCCACAAGTTGCGGATCAATTCCTGCGGATTCACTCGTAGTAATTTCTAATGGCTTTTTGAAGAAATTCTGCGACTTCACTTTGAATAAATTCATCAAGGCATTATTTTTAGCGCCGCCTCCACAGACAATCAGCTTCTGGGTTTGCGGGGCATAACGGGCTAAAGCTTCGAGGGCGGAGTACGCTGTCAAATGTAGCAAGGTCGCTTGCACATCTTCACAAAGATAATTTGCACCACTCAATTTTTCTTGCACCCAAGCAAGATGAAAGTTATCCCTGCCAGTGCTCTTAGGCGGTGCCTTTGCAAAGAAAGCGTCATCTAACATTTTTTTCAGCAGTGCTTCATTGACCTTGCCTTGTAATGCCCAGTTGCCATTCTCATCAAAGGCATTGCCTTGATGCTCATATATCCAGGCATCCATCAACATATTTCCAGGGCCGCAATCAAAGCCGGTCACTTCACCATCTTTAGGGAGCAGCGTGAGATTAGCGATGCCACCAATATTGAGGATCGCTAAATTTTTATCTTCTACAAATTGCTGCGCATGAAAGGCTGGTACTAATGGAGCGCCATGTCCACCAGCAGCTAAATCACGACTTCTAAAGTCAGCAACAACATCAATGCCAGTCTTTTCTGCCAAGAGAGCGGGATTCAATGTTTGATGTGTATAAGCCATATCACCTAGATGAGGTTGGTGGCGAATAGTCTGACCATGTGCGCCGATGGCGGCGATATCAGAAGGCTTTAGATTTGCTTTTTGGAGCAGCTGGCCAATGGCTTCTGCATAAGCCAAGGCCAAAGCATTTCCTGCCTGTTTTTCTCGGTGAAGCTCATTTGGGCCAGGGCTTTGAAGCTCGGATAGGGTCTTGCGGAGCTCCGCTGAGAAAGGGGCGCTAATGGCGTCTAGCGCACTAGCTTCCCCATTAGCCCCTATCTTCGCTAGAACAGCATCTATCCCATCCAGGCTGGTGCCAGACATTAGGCCGATATAGAGGGAATGGAGTTTGTTCATTTAGCTCTCAGGAATGCGACAATTATGCTTTAGCAATTTAACTACTAATTTAACTGAATCAGCAATCCGAATCAGCATGACGGCTAAACCAGAACAAAAATATCCTTTGACCCCTGAAGTCTTTGCGGCGCTCGAAGTCACCAAACGTGGCTGCGATGAGCTATTGGTTGAGGCAGACTGGGTTCAGAAACTGGCTCGTAGCCAAGCTACCAAGACTCCACTCAGGATTAAATTAGGTTTAGATCCTACGGCTCCTGATATTCATCTGGGTCATACCGTTGTTTTGAACAAGTTGCGCCAGTTACAAGACTTAGGTCATACCGTAATTTTCTTGATCGGTGATTTCACCAGCATGATTGGCGATCCATCAGGTCGTAACGCTACCCGCCCTCCATTGACCGCAGAAGAAATCGCAGTCAATGCAGAGACTTACTATCGTCAAGCGAGTATGGTGCTCGATCCTTCTAAAACCGAAGTGCGTTACAACAGCGAGTGGTGTGATCCTTTGGGCGCGCGCGGCATGATTCAGTTGGCTGCTAAACATACTGTTGCTCGTATGCTCGAGCGTGATGACTTTACGAAGCGCTATCGCAATGGTGTGCCTATTTCGATTCATGAGTTTTTATATCCACTCATGCAAGGCTATGACTCCGTTGCACTGAAGAGTGATTTAGAGCTTGGTGGTACGGACCAGAAGTTCAATCTTCTAGTTGGTCGTGAACTCCAGCGTGAGTATGGCCAAGAGCCTCAATGTATTTTGACGATGCCACTACTCGTTGGTCTTGATGGTGTTGAGAAGATGAGTAAGTCTAAAGGCAATTACATTGGTATCAGCGAGCCTGCTGGCGATATGTTTGGCAAGCTCTTGAGCATTTCGGATGATTTGATGTGGGACTACTTCACATTACTGTCATTCCGTCCAATGGCTGAGATTGATTTGATGAAGCAAGAAGTTGCTGCAGGTCGCAATCCAAAAGATTGCAAAGTACTTCTCGCACAAGAAATCGTTGCACGCTTCCATTCACAAGCTGCTGCCGAAAAAGCACTAGAAGACTTTAATCACCGCGCTAAAGGTGGCGTACCTGATGACATTCCAGAAGTAAATCTTTCTGGGGCGCCTATGGCAATCGCCAATCTTTTGAAGGCTGCAGGTCTTGCTCCATCTACATCTGAAGCGATGCGCAATATTGAGCAAAACGGCGTAAAGATTGATGGTGTAACCGTTGCTGATAAGCAATTAAAGGTTGAAGCTGGAACTTACGTAGTGCAGGTTGGTAAGCGTAAGTTCGCCAAAGTAACGCTAGCTTAAATATCCAAGCTAGCACTTCCGCTAGGCGGAGTTAATCCAAAGTGTTCATAGGCTTGACGGGTTGCCACTCGGCCGCGTGAAGTTCTTTGTAGGTAGCCTTGTTGAATGAGATAAGGTTCAAGAACATCTTCAATGGTGTCGCGCTCTTCACCGATGGCTGCTGCCAAGTTATCGATACCTACCGGGCCACCATCAAACTTGTGCAAGATCGCTTCTAAGAGTTTTCTGTCCATCACATCAAAGCCACTTGGATCCACGTCCAGCATCTTGAGTGCAGCGTCGGCCATAGCCTTAGTAATGGTGCCGGTGCCCTTTACTTCTGCATAGTCACGTACGCGGCGTAATAGACGGTTAGCAATACGAGGAGTGCCACGAGCACGCTTTGCAATTTCTACGGAGCCTTCTGGATCGATATCAGCCTTAAGTAAGCTAGCTGAGCGATTAATGATTTTAGTGAGTTCTTCAGTCGTGTAGAACTCGAGTCTGGCCACAATACCAAAACGATCACGCAATGGATTGGTCAGCATGCCGGCACGAGTAGTTGCGCCGATCAGGGTAAATGGTTTGAGATCAATCTTCACGCTGCGCGCTGCAGGGCCTTCGCCGATCATGATATCTAGGCTGTAGTCCTCTAGCGCGGGATACAGAATTTCTTCCACAACTGGAGATAGACGATGAATCTCATCAATAAAGAGAACATCGTTTTCTTCTAGATTTGTTAGTAAGGCAGCAAGATCGCCAGGCCTGTCTAGAACAGGGCCGCTCGTTTGGCGCATGTTCACACCAAGCTCTCTTGCAATAATGTGAGCAAGAGTTGTTTTACCAAGTCCAGGAGGCCCAAACAAGAGAACGTGGTCTAAGGCTTCTTGGCGCGCTCTCGTAGCGCTGATGAAAATCTCTAATTGTGCTCTGGCCTTAGTTTGGCCAACATACTCATCGAGTTGTTTAGGGCGAAGGGCTCTTTCAAAGACGGCTTCAGTATTGCCTGCTGCACCGCTCACAATGCGGGCATTACCTTCCGGTAAATCTTCAGGAATAGAGCTGAGGTCGTCTGTATGTATTGCCATGCTGAGAGTTTAGTGCCGTTTGACTATTAAGCTTTAGATAGATACTTCAATCCCATACGGATTCCATCGGAAACACTGGTATCGGGCGGGATTTGCTTGAGTGCCAAAAGTGCTTCTTTTTCTGAATAGCCCAGAGCAAGGAGGGCTTGTAACACTTCACTGCTAGCCTCAATTGCCTGAGGTTTGTCACCTGTAATGCCTAAGTCTGGAGCTAGCTTGCCTTTGAGCTCTAGGCAGAGACGCTCAGCAGTTTTCTTGCCGATACCAGGCACCTGAGTGAGGCGCCCAGCTTCTTGAAGTGCAATGGCTTGGGCTAGTTCATTAACACTCATGCCGGAAAGAACTGCGAGTGCTGTGCGTGAGCCGACGCCACTAATCTTGATGAGCTGTCTAAATGCTTCACGCTCAGTTTCAGTAGCAAAGCCAAAAAGTTGCTGCGCATCTTCGCGAACTTGAAAATGTGTCAATAGGGTAATCTTTTGACCAGCCTGAGGTAGTTGATACAAAGTGCTCATAGGCACATCAACCTCATAACCAATACCTTGGCAATCGACTAAAAGGCGAGGAGGGTGAACTGAAACGAGGGTACCTTGAATGCGACCAATCATGTAGAGATCTTAACCTGTGATGTGTATTGTTACTTGCTACGTTTCTTAGGCGTTAGCTTAGGTGCTAAAGCTGCAGTAATTGCTTTTGGCATCTGCGCATGATGGGCGGCGCAGATGGCAACGCCTAGTGCATCAGAGGCGTCAGTCCCTGGGGCGCGGCTCAGTCTGAGAAGACGCTTGACCATTTCTTGGACCTGAGGCTTAGCTGCTCTACCAGTGCCAACAATGGACTGCTTGACTCTTAAGGCGCTGTACTCAGCTACCGGGAGTTTTTCTGAAACGAGAGCGGCAATAACAGCACCCCGTGCCTGACCCAACATGAGTGTGGAACGAGGATTGACGTTTAAGAAGACTTCTTCGATCGCAGCAGACTCTGGTCTATAGGTCTCCAGAACTTCCTTAACACCGGCATAGAGGGTGCCTAAGCGTTCAGGCAGGCCTTTAGCTGGATCGCCACTTTCAATCGTCCCCGAGGCTACGTAGGTCAGCTTTTGGCCATCGACATCGATGACTCCAAAACCAGTAGTCCGTAAACCTGGGTCGATTCCTATCCAGCGCATGAGTTTGTTTATGGCTTCTTGTTTTCTTAGTGACGGAAGTGACGTGTGCCAGTAAAGATCATGGCGATACCATGCTCATTTGCTGCCGCAATGATTTCATCATCACGCATACTGCCACCTGGCTGAATGGCGCAGCTTGCGCCACCATTCACAACGACATCTAAGCCATCACGGAACGGGAAGAAGGCATCGCTTGCTACTGCAGACCCTTTGAGGCTTAAGCCAGCGTTCTCAGCCTTGATGCTAGCCATGCGCGCAGAGTCTACGCGGCTCATTTGACCGGCACCGATACCAAGAGTCATTCCATTAGCGCAATACACAATGGCATTGGATTTCACAAACTTGGCTACGCGCCATGCAAACATCATGTCGTGCATTTCGCTTGGGGTTGGCAGACGCTTACTGACAACGCGCATTTCACTTTCGAGAACATTCTTAGCATCAGGAGATTGCACCAGCAAACCACCGCCAACACGTTTGAAATCAAAGGTATTAAATGCAGTACCCAATGGAATTTCTAGAAGACGTACATTTTGTTTCGCAGCAAAGATCGCTTTAGCTTCATCACTAAAGCTAGGGGCAATCAATACTTCCACGAATTGCTTGGAGATGGCTTCAGCTGCAGTGCCATCGCAAGGCACGTTAAAGGCAATGATGCCGCCAAAGGCGGAGCTCGGATCGGTTTTGAAGGCTTTTTGATAGGCTTCAAGGGCTGAAGCACCAACAGCTACGCCACAAGGGTTGGCATGCTTGATGATGACGCAAGCTGCAGCGCCACCGGCATTGCCAGTAAAGCTCTTAACGCATTCCCAGGCAGAATCTGCATCGGCAATATTGTTGTAAGAAAGTTCTTTCCCTTGCAACTGCTTGTAATTTGCTAATGCGCCATCGACGGGGTAAATATCTTTATAGAACGCTGCAGACTGGTGTGGATTCTCGCCATAACGCATCTCTTGTACTTTTTCAAAGGCAAAGTGCAAAGTTTCTGGGTAGGCAGAACGGGCTTTGTGATCAAGATCATCACCTAATGCTGAGAGATAGTTAGCAATCGCACCATCGTATTGCGCGGTATGTGCAAATACTTTTTTCGCTAAAGCCAAGTTGGTTTTGTAAGAAACGACATTCTTATTGGCCTTCATTTCAGCCAAGACTGGAGCGTAATCTTCAGGTGAAATCAGCACGGTGACATCTTGGTGATTCTTTGCAGCGGCACGCAACATGGCTGGACCACCGATATCAATGTTTTCGACCGCATCTTCGAATGAGCAGTTTTCCTTAGCGACTGTTTCATTGAAGGGGTAAAGATTAATCACGAGCATATCAATGGTGTCTATGCCATGCTCTTTCAGGGCTGCCATATGCTCTGGAAAATCTCTACGAGCTAATAAGCCGCCATGCACCATTGGGTGGAGGGTCTTAACGCGACCATCCAGCATCTCCGGAAATTTCGTTAAAGAAGAAACTTCGACAACAGGCAGATTGTTTTCGGCCAAGAGTTTTGCTGTGCCGCCAGTAGAAATGAGCTTAATGCCTTGTTCGTGGAGGGCTTTAGCAAAAGGCACGATGCCATTTTTATCGGAGACGGAGAGTAGGGCTGTACGGATCATGGTTTTCGGAGCTTAATTTAAAAAATGGCTTTGTTATTAGTAAAGTTTGCGCTTACTTCAGAAGTTGATGTTCAACCAACTTCTTGTGCAGGGTGTTGCGATTAATGCCCAGATACTGCGCTGCCAGTGATTGATTTTGCTTGGCATGCTGCATCACTAATTCCAGCATTGGTTTTTCAACAACAGCCAATACCATGTCATAGATATCAGTTGGTGCAGTTCCTTTGAGGTCATTCAGATAACCCTGCAATTGGGTTTCAATACATTCGGTAATCGGGTGCTTATTGGTCATAACAATCTATCAATGCAAAAACAAAAAAATAAATAAAGAAACTAAACTCAGTTAAAGCTATGCCGCTTCCAAAAATAACAAGCGGTCAGAATGGGATTTCATTTCGTCAAAATAATCATTGACCATTTGCAGTTGGGTTTTGCAATCGTCGGCAGTATTCATACGCTGGCGGAAGGCATGGGAGTCACGCAACCCTTTGCAGTACCAGCCAATATGCTTACGAGCAGTACGCAGGCCAATATGCTCACCATAAAACTCGTAGTGGTCTAAGAGGTGTGCATTCATGATGCCCTGAATCTCATTGATCTCAGGGGTCGGAAGCTTGCCGCCGGTTTCAAGATAGTGGTTGACTTCACGGAAGATCCAAGGACGGCCTTGAGCGGCTCGTCCAATCATGATGGCATTGGCACCAGTGAGCTTTAAAACTTGCTCCGCCTTTTCTGGGCTGGTGATATCGCCATTAGCCACAACCGGAATGCGCACACTATTTTTGACTGCGGTAATCGTTTCGTACTCTGCTTCACCGTGATACAGGTCTGCTCTCGTACGGCCATGGACCGTCAGCATGGAGATGCCGGATTTTTCTGCAAGACGCGCTATCTCAATAGCATTCTTATGTTCGCGATCCCAGCCCGTACGAATTTTCAAAGTCACTGGTACTGCATCTGGTCCGATACCAACGGCATTCACAACTGCTTCTAGAATTTGCTGGACCAAAGGCTCATCACGCAATAGGGCGGAACCTGCGGCAACATTGCATACTTTCTTTGCGGGACACCCCATATTGATATCGATAATCTGGGCGCCGTGATCTACGTTGATTTTTGCCGCTGCCGCCATCATTGCTGGATCAGCGCCAGCAATTTGAACGGCAATCGGTTTGAATTCACCAACATGATTCGCGCGACGTTGCGTTTTTTCACTTTTCCAAAGCAAGGCATTTGAGGCGACCATTTCAGAAACTGCATACCCGGCCCCCAACTTCTTACATAGCTGTCTAAATGGGCGATCCGTTACCCCAGCCATCGGGGCCACAAATAACTTATTTGCGAGGAGGTGAGGACCAATATTCATCTAAAAGGGCGCGTGCGGAAAGCATGACACTTTAGCACAGTCAGACCCAAATCTGCCTATTTTTTAGGCAGATTGCTTATTACAGATCAAACGGAGAATGCTTAAATTTTGAGGGTGATTTAAGGGCTTTAGCGCCTACCAAACATCATCTGGCGAGCTAAGGCTGTCTTGACTGGTGGAAGCCACTGCAGGGCGCTTAAAGCCAGTCCACGGGCTGCAACAACTGGAGCTAAATTAGATGTAAATACTCTAGCCATAAAGTCCGTCAGGCCAATTGTGGTTTTTCTATCCACTTTGCGACTTTGCGCATAACTCTGGAGTGCATTTTCGACATCTGCTGGAGATTGTTTCTCTGCGGCCCCAGAAAATACCTCAACTAACTTCTCTGACAGCAAGAAGGCATCTCGTAATCCTAAGTTCAAACCTTGGCCCGCCACTGGGTGTAGAGTTTGAGCGGCATTGCCAATCCAAACCGCATTATCATGAGTGATCTCTTTGCGATAGTTCAAGCCAAGTTCATATAAACGACGATCTTGAATTTTCAAAAATTGTCCAATACGTGAACCAAATTCTTTTTGTAGTTCAGCTAAGAAGTCTATGTCACTCAGTTGTAAACGATGCTGCGAGGATTCTGGCGAGCCGCACCAAACCAGATTCAAAATATTATGTCCGTAGTGACTTGGCAAAACTGCTAAAGGGCCTTCAGCAGTAAAGCGCTCCCAAGCTTGATGGGGCTCTGCATTCTCTACTTCAACCAAGCCTACTAAGGCTGACTGACCATAGTCACGTCCAGATTCAACCCAGTCTTGGGTCTTAAATAAACCACCTTCAGCATGTACAACGCATTTTGCGTGGATGCTATTTTCCTCGCCATCTTTGTTGATGTGCTCCCAAATAAAGTTAGGGCTCTTTGCTTGAATGGCACGTAAGGCGTGACGCAGGGCCATATGAATATCGCGATAACGAATAATGTGCCCTAGCGCATCTTGCTTGAGTTCTTCACGCGTCATCAGTGCGCGGCCAAAGCGACCAGCTTGTGAAACGTGTACTTGATGAATTTCTGCGAACTCTTTTGGCCATGCATTAATCGTATCGAGCAAGAGTTTGCTGCCATGAGATAGCGCTATACCTCGACTATCAGCATTTGCCAGATCATTGTCGTTGACGGGATTGCGATCAAGTAAAAGGATTTTTGCATCAGGAAATTTTTGCAATGTCCAAGCCGCGCAAGCGAGTCCAACTGGACCGCCGCCCTGAATCAAGATATCGCAACTAGATGAATTCATTTTGATCGGGATGGCCTTAAGCATTCTTCATGAGTGCTTCGATTTCATCGGCATTGACAGGCGCGCCTCGAGAAATCAACTCACACCCAGAATCATTGATGACAGCGTCATCTTCAATGCGAATACCAATATTCCAAAATGCCTGATCAATATCATCTGCAGGTCTGACATAGAGGCCTGGTTCCACTGTAATGACCATACCGCTTTTGAGAATGCGCCAAGGCTTTTCTTCACTTGATGAATTTTGGCTAGCTTCACGGTAGGAGCCCACATCGTGGACATCCATACCCAGCCAGTGCGACGTGCGGTGCATATAGAAACGACGGTAGGCGCCAGTTTCAATGGCATTTTCTAAAGAGCCCAGCTCTGCCAGTTTGAGAAGCTTTTCATCCAACAGACCTTGGGTAAGGACTTTAAGTGCCGCCTCATGTGGCTGCATAAATGTATTACCAGGCTTGGTCATCGCAATCGTAGCTTCTTGCGCAGCTAATGTAATGTCATATAGAGCGCGTTGAGGCCCAGTAAATTTTCCATTCACTGGAAAAGTCCTGGTGATGTCGGAGGCATAGCCATCAAGTTCACAGCCTGCATCAATTAAGCAAAGCTCGCCACCACGTAATTCAGTTGAGCCGGCGCGATAGTGAAGAATGCAAGAATTTGCACCGCCGGCAACTATGCTGTTGTAGGCAACGCTTTGTGCACCACTATTGCGGAACTCATGCAGTATTTCAGCTTCGAGTTGATATTCACGCATGCCGGGCTTACAGATTTGCATGGCGCGTATATGCGCACGAGCAGAAATGGCTGCAGCACGACGCATGATATCAATTTCATGCGCATCTTTAAATAAACGCATTTCATGAATCAGTGTCTCAACATCATGAAATTCTGATGGTGGATTGATTCCAGAACGCGCTTGGCCGCGCACCTGCTTCATCCAGTGACGCAGCCGTCTATCGGCTTCTGCGCTCTCAGCAAGGCGAATATATACCGCATCTTGATCAGCTAATAAGTCACTCAGTCTTTGGTCTAACTCTTGATTGCTGTGTGCATAGTCAATACCCAAAGCGTCAGGTGCTGCGTCAGGTCCAAGGCGAATGCCATCCCAAATTTCTCGTTCAGGATCTTTGGGTCTGCAAAATAAGTGAGATTGCAGTTGGTAGTTTTTTCCATTGCCGCCAACCTTCATGACCAGTGTTGCGCCTGGCTCTTCGAAACCCGTCAAGTAATAAAAGTCGCTGTCGTGACGATAAGGAAATTCACTGTCACGGTTGCGAGCAAGTTCAGGAGCAGTTGAGATGACAGCAATGCCTCCGCCAGTCTTGGCAAAGATTTGTTCTGCTAATTGGTTTCTACGAAGCTGATAAATATTCGTTTTATTCATATGCTGCATTAAGCTCTTGTAAGCGTTGTGGTGTGCCTACATCGTGCCATGGACCGAGATATTTTTCACCAGACACTTTATTTTGCTCCATTGCAGTCCTCAATAGAGGTGCCAGCTTGGCTGGAGCTCCGAATTCCAGGTCCTTAAAGAGGTCTTTGTGATAAATCCCAATTCCAGAGAAGGTGAGCTTTTCTGCTCCAAGTGATTGGGTATTTCCAACTACTGAACCTTGGAGGTAAAAATCTCCTTCAGGATGCTGGACTGGGTTGGGAACCATTAATAAATGGGCCAAAGGCTTGTTTTCATCCATGCGCATTTTGGCAGCTGTTTCCACAAGCTGGGTAATTGGTAGGTTTGGGCTAAATACGTCCCCATTAATCACCAAGAAGTAGTTTTCGGGCGCAATGATGGGGAGCGCCTTGCAAATACCTCCAGCGGTTTCGAGGGCCTTGCCTTCCGGGGAGTATTGAATGTGAAGACCAAATTGCTCTCCATCACCTAGGGTTGCCTCAATTTTTTCACCTAACCAAGCATGGTTAATCACCACGTTTTGAATCTTTGCTTTCGCTAGGGCTTCTAAATGCCACTCTAGCAGCGATTTATTCTGAATGCGAAGTAACGGTTTGGGTAAATTATCCGTGAGGGGCCGCATGCGCTCACCACGACCAGCTGCTAGTAAAAAACAAGGTATGGAATTGAGCTGACTCATGGCTGATGAATTACGCTTGATTGACGCGAGTGGATTCCAAAAGTCGGGCCAATGGTTTTAGTTCAATATAACGGTTCGCCGTCGCAATCGCGTATTCCAGTACGAGTGGAATGTCCTTGATGTAGCCATCCTTACCATCACGATGAAGGAGTCTTGCAAAAATGCCCAAGACTTTAAGGTGGCGCTGTAATCCCATCCATTCAAAATCACGATAGAACTGTCCAAAATCATCTGGCATTGGTAATCCTGCTTTACGACCTTCTTCCCAAAATTTAATGACCCAATCAATCACACGTTCTTCTGGCCATGCAACGTAAGCATCGCGCCACAGTGAAGAAGCATCATAAGTAATAGGACCATAAACTGCATCCTGAAAGTCAATCACTCCGGGGTTATTTCTTTCGGTCACCATTAAGTTACGAGAATGGTAATCACGATGCACATACACTTTAGCTTGCGCTAAATTATTTTCGATAATGAGCTCAAAAGCTTTTTTGAGTTGCTCTGTTTGTTGTTCGCTTAGATTGATATTGAGATGCTTCTTTAGATACCACTCTGGAAATAAATCTAATTCTCGTTGTAATAGCGCTTCATCATAGTTTGGCAAAACCCCTGGTTTGCTTGCCAGCTGCAAGAGTACTAGGGCATGAGTTGCATCTTTGTAGAGATGGTCAGCCGTTTCATGATTGAGTTCGGCTAAGTAGGTTTTTGTGCCTAAATCATTTAACAGCAAGAAGCCTTCAGCAAGATTTTGCTCTAGGATTTTTGGTACATTTAAACCAGCCTCAGCGAGTAATAAATCGACCTTTATGAAGGCATCCAAAGGCTCATGTTGGGGCGGGGCATCCATCACGATCAAAGTCCCAAATTTGGGGTTTTTGGACTCAATTCGGAAATAGCGTCGAAAGCTGGCGTCAGCCGAGGCTGGCACCAAAGAGTCGAGATCTAATTGCCAGCTAGCTTCTAGGGCTTTTAGCCAGTTACGGAGGGTGTTTAAGCGTGAGTCAGTCATGGTCGATTCGTATAATAAGGCGGGTCTGGATCTATGAGTCATTATCGCCGTCGCGCCGGCCATTGCGCCCCTCTTTTTTTGCATGTAACCCTGCGCGTTTTGATGGGGGTGGCATTGCTTCAATTTGCCCTCTGCGCACGCGCTCAAGCGCCTGCTCCCTTAACTCCAAACGCACAAGCTAATGCTAATACGGTTTTATTGCCTGATCGTGGCAATGTCACTGTTTTAAAGTTGGACGATCAGTTGCGAGTCGGGGTTCCTTTGGATGATAGTAAGGCACTTACTTTTACTTCAAGTGATTCTATTGATGGCGTTGTAGACCGCAAGATGAAGTTGAAGGGCCGCGCACAAATGCGACGCAATGGCGGGGTCATTAAAGCGGATGAAATTATTTATGACCCTGATACTGACATTGCTGATCTCGTAGGTAACGCTGAGTTGACCAAAGGTAATACGACTTTCAAGGGGCCAACTGCCCAATTTAAAGTTGATGCGCGTGAAGGCGAAATGGAAACGCCTTCGTACGAGCTACGAGATACGCGCGGCAATGGTACGGCTAAAAAACTCACTATTGAAAACTCAGATATTTTTGTTTTTGATAAAGCGACCTACACAACATGTACGCCGCAAAATATGGACTGGTATTTTTCAGCCAGTACTTTAGAAATTGATAATGAGCAAAAAGAAATGGTTGGAACGCATGGCGTGATGCGCTTCTTTGATGTTCCTATTGCATACGTTCCTTACTTCACCGCTCCCACCTCCAATGAGCGTCGTTCGGGCATCTTGGCGCCGGTAGCAGGATACAACTCCAATAATGGCTTTGACATTACTCAGCCTTATTACGTCAACATAGCTCCCAATAGGGACTTATTAATTCTTCCGCGTTACATGAGCGAGCGCGGCCTGCAGGTGGGTGCAAATTACCGCTTTCTGGATAGTAAGGACAGCGGGACTCTGGGTGGTGATTATCTCGCACATGACAACAAGACTGGAACTGATCGCTGGCGCTATGACTGGCAGCAGCGACAAGTATTTAGTGGTGGCGTTGCTCCAGGTGGAATACCGCTCCCAGGCTCTTGGACTGGTTACGCCAATATGGCGCGAGTTTCAGATAATTTATACCCCACTGACTTCTCACAGAGTATTGCTGGAGCAGTTACTAGTCAGTTTCGTCAAGAAGTCGGTACTACTAAAGGCTTGACGGGAAGTTTAAGTAACTGGGTAGTGTCAGCTAGAGCGTTAACGTTTCAAACTCTGCAGCCGGACCCAACCGCTTTAGTTCAGGCCCCTTACAACGTGTTGCCAAATATTACCGCTGCCTATAACAACCGCCTTAGTCCTGCAGTAGCTGATACTAGCGGTAAGTACGTTACTTTACCTACTGGACCAGCAACTACGTTCTCTACAGATTACACAAGATTCTCGTACAACATTGGCGGCAATTTAGCTGCTACTGCGCCTGGTGTTTACAGTCAGGCCGATCGAACGGTCGTTAAGGGTGCGATGGCTTTGCCTCAGGTAACACCAGGCTATTACATCACCCCAAAGATGAGCTTTCAATCAAACACGTATAACGCCACTCCTTTTGCAACTGGTGGAGCGCCTGTTGCACAAGGCTTTACCATCCCTACATTCAGTTTGGATTCTGGATTGGCGTTTGAAAGAGATGCCGCTGAATTGAAGGGCTTTTACGGCCGAGATATGTTGTTAACTATGGAGCCCCGCGCTTTCTATGTTTACACGCCTTATCAAAATCAATCACAAACACCTTTGTTTGACACTGCGGATGCGGGCTACGGTGTTTCGCAGATCTTTAGTGAAAATACCTTTATTGGTAATGACCGTGTGGCAGATAACAATGCAGCCACGCTTGGTTTAACTAGCCGCATGATTGAAGCTAGCACTGGTGCAGAGCGTGCCACGGTCACTCTTGCACAGAAGCAGCAGTTCACTGGGCAGCGGGTTGGCTTGAATGGCACGATTGTGAATCCCACTACTTATTCCGATACCTTGGGTTCTGGTTCAGTGCGCTTACTTGGTAATTTCAGTGCAGATGTATTTGGTCAATACAATACGCAGCTCAATCGTTTGGTTCAAACTACCGTGGGCGGTAGTTGGCGTCCGACTCCGGGCAGAAGTTTGAATTTTGGATACCGTAATGTGTGGTCGCCACCAGTGCAAGCATCTGTCCAAAACAATCAGCCTTTTGTGCCCTCTGCCACCACGACGGATCAATACAATATTTCTGGGCAGTGGCCTATTACCCGTGAGGTTTCTGTTTTAGGGCGCTGGGGATACGATGCCTTGACTACCAAGACTTTGAACACCTTAGTGGCCTTGGAGTGGAGTAGGGACTGCTGGACTTTTCGTGGCGCCTACTCTCAAGTCTTGAATACTTCTCAAATAACCACCACCCAGGTGCTCTTTCAGGTCGAATTTAGGGGCTTTGGTAGCGCTGGAAGCAATCCAGTTGATATCATGAAGCTAAATGTTCCTGGATATATGCCTACCTCTAAGCCTATACCACCCTCAACATACGAGAACTATCAATAATGCTTTGTATGAAACGTTTTAAACAAATGAGTGTTCATGCCATTTTTATTGGCATTGGATTATTCGCGAATGTTGCACTTGCTCAGGATTCAGCAAAGGCGAATGCTATTGCCGAAAGCAAGATTCGTAATATCGATGGTGTAGCTGCAGTCGTCAACACGGGTTATGTAACTCGCAAAGAAATTGATGACCGAATTGCTGCACTTAAAAAACAAGGTGTGAAATTGCCTGAGGATGGTACGGTTCGTAAAACCATTCTGGATAGACTTATCCTAGAAAAAATTCAACTACAAAATGCTGAACAAGAAGGTGTTGCTGTAAGTAACAAAGAGTTAGACAAGATTATTGGCGATGTTGCAGCAAAAAATAAGCTCTCTGTTGCTGAGTTCAAAGCAAAAGTAATTGCTTCCGGTACTACCTTTGAGCGCTATAAGCAGTTATTGCGGGATGACGTCATGATTACCCGTTATCGCGAAAGAGAAGTAGAGGGTAAGCTCAAAATCTCGGATGCTGAGATTGATAACTTCATTGCTGAGCGTACGCGGGCAATTGCTGGTGCTGGAGCTCAGAGGTCAGCACCTGCTGCCAAAGGTGAGCCTGAAGAAATCGACGTAGCTCAAATTTTTATTCCTGTTGATCCTGCAGCTGGGGCTGGTACTCAAGCTGAAGCAAAGAAGAAGGCAGATACTCTGTTGAAAGATGCTCGTGGGGATGTTGACTTCCTACAGCTAGGCGCAATGGCTGCAAAAGATAATCCAAAGATTAAGTTTCAAGAATTAGGCTATCGCACTCCTGATCGTTTGCCACAATTATTTTATGAAGCAATTCGCAATACTGGTGGCGGACAGGTTGCTAACACGGTTGTGAAAAGTCCTGCTGGATACCATGTACTGAAAGTTTTGGATCGCCGTGCAGCAGGAGCAAGTGCGCCTCCGCAGCAGGCTGCAGCACCTGATGCTGGCTCACCTACTCCGCAAAATATTCCTATTACACAAACTCTCTCCCGTCATATTTTATTGCGAAGCCGTGCTGGCTTAAGCGATCAAGATGCGGAGAGACGCTTGCAGGGCTACCGTGATCAGGTGCGAGCAAAGACTGCAGACTTTGCGGAACTTGCAAAGAAGTATTCTGAAGATGGATCTGCGCCAAATGGCGGTGAGCTAGGTTGGATGAGTCCTGGGGATTTGGTTCCCGAATTTGAGCAGGCCATGAATCGTCTGCAAATTGGCGAGGTTAGTAATCCTGTTAAAACAGAATTTGGTTGGCACTTAATTCAGGTATTAGAGCGTCGCGAAGGTCAGCTCACTGTTGAGAAGCAACGTCAATTTGCGCGAGCAGCAATTCGTGAGAGAAAGTTTGATCAAGCTTATCAAGAGTGGATGCGTGAGCTGCGTGATAACGCAACTGTAAAAATTCTGAACGTGGAAGATGAAGCAAGTAGCGCACCTCGTTAATCTCGTTGTAACTACCGGTGAACCAGCCGGTGTTGGGTCTGAAGTTTCTTTAGCTGCCTCGCTTGAGTTTCTACGTTCACATGCAGATGCTCACATCACTTTATTAGGTAACGATAAGTTACTGAGAATACCTGGGGGCCTTGGTTCAGACCTATCTAGTCGATTACAAATCCAATCCGTCCCCCTCGGAGCCCCTGTTGTTTTGGGGAGCTTAAATTCGCAAAACGCTCAATATGTGGTGAATCTTTTAGATCAGGCGATTGATGGTTGTCTGGAAGGGCGATTTGATGCCGTGGTGACTGCGCCTCTTCAAAAAAGCATTATTAATGAGGCTGGTACGCCATTTACAGGGCATACGGAATACCTAGCACAGCGCTGCAAGGTTTCTCATGTGGTGATGATGTTATGTGCGCCGTTGCCCATCGGTTTTTTAGAGCTCAAGACACCCAGAGATTTACGTGTTGCTCTAGTCACAACTCATCTTCCCTTAAAGAATGTTCCGCAAGCACTGAGTTATGACTTGATATTGGAAACGATTCAAGTCGTTAATCAAGATTTACAGCAGAAATTCGGAATCGCTAAGCCCATCATTCGGATGGCGGGTTTAAATCCACATGCAGGAGAGTCTGGTTATTTGGGCCGAGAAGAAATTGAAATCATCTCTCCGGCTATTGAAGCAGCTAAGAAGATGGGAATCCATGTTTCTGGTCCCTATCCCGGCGATACCATGTTTGATCCAGAATCTGTTGCTCAAGTAGATGCATTTATTGCGATGTACCACGATCAAGGACTCGCACCGTTCAAGTTTGTTACCTTTGGTAATGGCGTGAATGTCACTTTAGGATTACCTATTATTCGAACTTCCGTAGATCACGGAACCGCTTTGGATATTGCTGGCAAAGGGCTGGCTGACTCGGGGAGCATGCTTGAGGCTTTGCGCTTGGCATATAAGTTAGCGCTCAATAAACGAAAGCAAGACTAATCTATGCATCGCGCTCGCAAACGATTTGGCCAAAACTTTTTGCAGGACAACGGAATTATTTATTCTATTGTTGCGCTTATCAATCCTAGTGCGGATACGTATGTCATTGAGATTGGTCCTGGCCTAGGTGCGCTAACACTCCCTTTGTTGAGTAATCTTGATCACCTAGACCTTTTGGAGATTGACCGTGATTTGGTAGCTTTTTGGAATGAGAAAAATCTCAAAGGCCTCTCGGTGATTGAGGGCGATGCGCTCAAGTTTGACTTTTTGACATGGGCTCAGAATAGATCGACTAAGCAAGGCTTATGTAAGGTAGTTGGCAATCTTCCATACAACATTTCTTCACCTTTATTGTTCCATTTGGTTTCTGCAGCAGCCTCAATCGATGAACAGGTATTTATGTTGCAAGCAGAGGTGGTGGAAAGAATGGTTGCGAAGGCGGGAAGCTCTGATTTCAGTCGTCTGTCGGTCATGCTGCAAGCCCGTTACGACATGGAGCTAGTGCTGGAGGTTCCTCCTGAGGCTTTTGATCCTCAGCCTAAGGTGAACTCAGCTGTCGTGCGAATGATCCCAAGAAGGGACTTCACGTTGACGGATGCTCAATGGAATTCATTGGAAAAAGTAGTTGCTGCCGCCTTCTCTCAAAGAAGAAAAATGTTGCGGACTAACTTGAGTGTTTTTTCAGACAGATTGAGTTTGACGGAGATAGAGCTTAAGGCGAGAGCTCAGGATATTTCCGTTGACCGCTATATCGAGTGGGCTAAAATTCTCGTTTCATAAATCAATATTCAGTCCTGACTCAGCACTGAATTACTGCCTTCTAGTGAATTATTTATAAGCGCTGGGGTCAATCACGCGCATCTCAGCTTCAATCCAACCTTCTACTTCTCGTTGAAGTTCTTCGGCTGACTTATTGGTTGAGCTAATCGCAGGCCCAATTGAAAAGATGACTGTGCCCGGTTCCTTGATAAAGCTATTTTTCGGCCAGCAACGACCGGCGTTGTGCGCAATTGGAATCACTAGTGCATCCGTAGCACTTGCAAGGCGTGCTCCACCCTTACGGTAAGGTTTAGTTGATCCAATAGGGGTTCTAGTGCCTTCCGGGAAGAGCATGATCCATTTGCCTTCGCCCAAGCGTTTGCGGCCTTGGGTCGCTACAGAATGAGCTGCAGTCTGCTTATTAGAGCGATTAATGTGGATCATCTTCAGTAACGCCAAAGCCCAACCAAAGAAAGGAATCCAGAGAAGTTCACGCTTAAAGACAAAGCAAAGTTGTTTTGGCAGTAGTGCGATGTACGCAATAGTTTCGTAAGCTGACTGGTGCTTACTTAAGATGATGACCCGCTCATTAAGTACAGCCCGCATGTTTTCCATACCGCGAATTTCATAATGAATGCCGCACAATGGCTTTAATAGGGCGATAACGATTTTGTTCCAGAGCCCAATAAATGTGTAACGGTTTTCTGGACTTAGGAATGGAAAGGCCAGCATGCATAGCACTGACCAGATGGGTGTAAAGATAACTAAAAATAAGGCAAAGAGGATGGAGCGAATCAATTTCACGATGGGTCTAAGCCTTATTTTCTAAAAGTGCATTTGCAAAAGCCAGTAGATCAGCATGAATTTGTGTGCCTTCAGGTAGGTTACCTTTTGTAAGCGTTTTTTCACCCTTACCTGTGAGCACTAGGTGAGGTGAAGCTCCTAAGGCTACTCCAGCTTGAAGATCCCGTAAAGAATCCCCCACTATAGGAACGCCTGTCAGTGGTTTGGTGCTATCCGTCCTCTTATAGCGCAATGCAATTTCTTTCATCATGCCTGGTGCCGGTTTACGGCAATCACATTGATGTGAATCTTGATGAGGGCAAAAGAAGATGCTGTCGATATGACCGCCTAATGGCTTTAGCAAAGTCTCCATTTTGCTATGCATGGCATGTAAATCATTAATTGTGAAGTAGCCTCTGGAAAGACCTGACTGATTGGTTGCTAAAGCAATTTGATAGCCCGCTTGATTGAGTAAGGCTATCGCCTCTAAGCTTCCTCGAAGGGGAATCCATTGATCTACTGACTTCACATAATCATCGCGATCTTCATTGATCACGCCATCTCGATCAAGAATGACTAATTTAGAAGAGCTGGAGCTCATGCTAATTTGCCGAGATCGGCAACGAGATTCATTTTCTGGTGAAGTTGTTGCAGGAGAGCGAGGCGATTATCTCGTAGCTCAGGATTAGGATCCATGACCATCACATCTGCAAAGAATTGATCAATTGGTCCGCTCAAGGCGACTAGCGCTCTTAAGAGTTCAACAAATTGACGTTTTTCATAAGCAGCATTGAGTGCAGGAGTCACCGCTTCCAATGCTTTGTGTAGTGTTGCCTCTGCTGGAATTTGCAGTAATTTGGCTGAACACGCTGCAGGAATAGCGGTAGTGGTTTTCTTCAGAATATTGCTGATGCGCTTATTGGCGGCAGCTAATTGAGCCGCTTCTGCTAGAGCATTAAATTCACGCAGGGCAGTCAATCGCTCGATCAAGTCATTAATTTGTGCTGGGTCTTGGCTCAGGACAGCATCAATCTCTGCGCTAGTAAACGCTTTACCAGCAACTGATTGGTCCCGCAAATAGGCGCGCAAGCGATCAATAATGAACGCATAGATATCGGCAGCTTTTGCTTTTTCTTGCACATCAGCCTGGGGAAACTGCGCACGAGCTAATTCGATTAATTCAGGCAAATTCAGCGAAAGATTCTTTTCTAAGAGCAAACGGCAAATACCTAAGGCATGACGACGTAGGGCATACGGGTCTTTATCGCCAGTAGGGGCAAGCCCAACACCCCAAATGCCAACCAGCGTTTCTAATTTGTCGGCAATAGCTAAGATCGTGCCAGTTTGGGTTTGCGGCAGAGTGTCGCCTGCAAAGCGCGGCATATAGTGTTCGCTGCAAGCACTAGCAACATCAGCATGCTCGCCATCATGGGTAGCGTAATAACGCCCCATAATGCCTTGCAACTCTGGGAACTCGCCAACCATATCAGTTAGTAAGTCTGTCTTAGCAATTTCTGCAGCACGTGAAGCGAGCTTTTCATCGGCACCCAGTCTTTTGGCGATACCTACAGCTAACCCTTGAACGCGCTTTGTGCGATCTAGCTGATTGCCTAACTGGTTGTGATAAACCACCTTGCCAAGATCTGCCACACGAGAAGCCAAAGGGCGCTTTTGATCTTGCTGGAAGAAGAAGCGAGCATCGGACAAGCGTGGGCGTACAACGCGCTCATTGCCTGAGATGATGGCGTCTGGCTTACTTGTTTCAATATTAGAAGCAATCAAGAAACGATAACGTAATTTGCCTTGTTTGTCTGTCAATGCAAAATACTTTTGATTGGTTTGCATGGTCAAAATCAAGCATTCTTGAGGTACCTCTAAGAACTCTTGATCAAAATGGCATTCGTAGATGGCCGGCCACTCAACAAGGGCTGTTACTTCATCTAGAAGGCTATCCGGCATTAATACCAGATCCTCGCCAGCCGCTTTTAATAGGGCAGCTTCAATTTGCGCCCGACGCTGATTAAAGCTAGCAATAATCTTGGCTTTGGACTGGAGCTCGATCTCGTATTGGTCTGCATTCGTAATGGTGATGAGGCCAGGAGCTAAAAAACGATGGCCTTCAGTTTGATTGGCTGCATCAATACCTAGAGCACTGATGTTTAAAGTAGTAGCACCATGTAGTGCAATGATGCGGTGGGCAGGACGAGCAAATTGCACGTCGGCCAATCGACCATCCTTTTGTAGCACTTGGTAGTGCATCATTTTTGCAATGGGCAGCTTGCTTAATGTTTGTTCAAGCGCAGCCTGCGCCGTTTGCTCAAGAGCAGCACCTTTAGCAATGACATTAAGGTACAGGGCTTCATTCTTACCTTCACCCGCTTTTTCTAAAGTCGCAAGATCAATATCCCCATACCCTAGAGCACCCAATTTTTTGAGTAGTGGTGGGGTTGCTTTACCTTCAGCGTCAAATGCAATGCTAGTAGGTAATAATTTTTCCCGCACAGGGTAGTCAGGCGCTTGATCAAGAACCTTAGTGACTTGTACGGCTAAACGACGCGGGGTTGCAAAGCCGGTCATCTTGGATGATTCGGATGCAAGACCAGCTGTTTTGAGTGCTGCAAAGATGCCTTCGCTAAATGCATCACCTAAGCGACGCAGAGTCTTAGGGGGTAGTTCTTCGGTAAATACCTCGATCAATAAAGTCGCTGATTGAGGATTTGAATTAGATGTGCTCATAAGTGGAATACAAAAATCTCGATGCGCTTAAGCCTGAGCTTTAGCTTGACGTTGACACATTGGGAAGCCCAGTTTTTCTCTAGACTCAAAGTAGGCCTGCGCCACTGCCCGAGAAAGATTACGAATGCGGCCTATATAGGCTGCACGCTCAGTCACCGAGATAGCGCCACGCGCATCCAGCAAATTAAATGTGTGCGCTGCTTTAAGTACCATCTCGTAAGCAGGTAGTGCCAGTGGAACTTCCATCAAACGCTTTGCTTCACTTTCATAGTTTGTGAAGTTGGCAAAGAGTAAATCAGTATTGGAGTGTTCAAAGTTGTAGCAAGATTGCTCCACTTCATTCTGGTGATATACATCCCCATAAGAGATGCCGTCGGCCCATACTAAGTCGTAGACGTTAGAGCAGTTTTGGATATACATTGCCAAACGCTCAATACCGTAGGTAATCTCACCAAGAACAGGCTTGCAATCTAAGCCACCTACTTGTTGGAAGTAAGTGAACTGCGTCACCTCCATGCCATTGAGCCAAACTTCCCAGCCAAGACCCCATGCACCCAGTGTTGGGTTTTCCCAATCGTCCTCTACAAAACGAACATCATTCTCTTTAAGGTCTAAGCCTAAAGCGGCAAGAGATCCTAGGTAAAGATCGAGAATATTTTCAGGTGCTGGCTTGAGGACTACTTGATATTGATAGTAGTGTTGTAAGCGATTTGGATTTTCACCATAGCGACCATCTTTAGGTCGGCGGGATGGCTGAACGTAAGCTGCTTTCCAAGGCTCAGGACCAATGGCGCGTAAGAAGGTTGCGGTATGGGATGTACCGGCACCAACCTCGAGGTCGATAGGTTGCAATAGGGCACAACCTTGTTGGTCCCAATAATCTTGAAGTTTGAGAATGATTTGCTGAAAAGTAAGCATGATTAACCTGGCTAAGCCTTTGATTTTACATGGCTAGAGCACTCTAGAGTTAAAAATGCTTAAAAACGCCTGTGACGAATCAGACCCCAAAGCAAGAGCAGGCAAGAAATACCCAAAATCGGTAAATTGCCCCAAATGACATAAGGTGTTTTTCCAGAATACGCCTGAACCTGGGTGCTGAGGGTTGTTTGGGTAAATTCCGGGAGCGCTTTTAGTACTCTGCCATCAGGACCAAGAACTGCAGTAATTCCGGTATTGGTGGCACGCAAGGCGGGAAGTCCAGTTTCCAGGGAGCGCAATTGTGAAAGCCTGAGTTGTTGAGTGGATGCTTGAGAATCCCCAAACCAGGCTAGATTGGTCATGTTAATAAGTAGGTTGACTGGCTGGTCGCTATGTTGAATGCGGGAGGCGAGTTCGCCACCAAAGACGTCTTCATAGCAAATCGTAATTGCCGCATGAAGATCATCTTGATCCTTGCGCACAATCGCAAAGGGGGGTTGATCTAGTTTTCCTCTTGCAAAGTCGCTCATGGGTACATGAAAGGCTTTAACGAACCACTGAAAACCTAGAGGGATAAATTCTCCAAAGGGAACGAGGTGGGCTTTATCGTATTGATAGGGCAATGCATTGGGCGAGAGTCCAGTAGCGCGATTCGAATACTGCATACCGCCTTCTCCAGGCACTTCGCCGATCAAGCCAAGCAGAATGTTGCTGTTACCTTTATTGGAAAAATCTTGCAGGTAATTAAATAAGCCAATTGGCAAATTGGGAAGTGGCCATGGAAACGCAGTCTCAGGAATGATGATAAGGTTGGCTGCTTCTTTAGTAATTTCTCCAGCATAGAAATCGATTTGCCTGCCAATAGCTTGAGGATTGAATTTCAGACTTTGTTCAAAGTTGCCTTGAATTAAGCGAACGCTAATTGGCTCTCCAACTGGCTTGGTGAAAGTAAATAAATTAGCGCTTTGAGAAATCCCAATGACAGCCAATATGAGGAACATGCTAGAAATGACATGCTTACGGGCTTGGTAAATTTCCCAGGAGGCCCATACTGCCAAAAAGGTACATGCTAGCCCGCCAAAGAAGGGTGCGACAGGCGCAAATGGGCCATTGAACTGGGTTTCTGCAAAGCCCATCCAAGGAAATCCAGTGAAGATATAGCCTCGTAGAAATTCCGCAAGAACCCAACTCGCTCCCAGCAGCAGACCAAATAAGCGACTCTGTTTAAACAGTGGAATAGCAAGTGTTGCCAATGAGAAATAGAGCGCCACATAAGCAGAGAGCAGGAATACACCCATACAAGCAAGTGGCGCACTCATGCCACCAACATCATGCAGGCTGATGTAAAGCCACCATAGACCTACAACAAAATAAGCGATGCCGAATGGGAGGCCTAAGACAAATTGTTTTTTAAAGGAGATGGGCTTCTGATCAAGACGCCACCACAGAAGGCTGAGAACGGGGATCTGAATCCAGCCACCATAGGGTAACTCAGCAACGGCAGCAAGGACCGCTCCCAATACAAACAGAATGCAAACTGAAAAGATTTTGATGCTCATGCCCGAATGATTGGAGTGCTGATCAAACAATGTAAATCTCAGTCTGATTTTTTATTGGATTGTCGTGCAAGCAGAATATGAATTTGTCTTGGGTCGGCGCGCTGCACTTCAAATTCAATGCCACCTATTTCAATGAGCTCACCCATTTTAGGGACGCGGCCTAAATGCTGAATCACTAAGCCCGCCACAGTCTCAATATCTTCTACTTCAAAATGAGTGCCAAGTCTTTCATTGAATTGCTCAAGCTCGGTAATGCCTTTAACGCGAATGTCGCCGTTATCCAAAGCGATGAGGTTGTCCGCTTCTTCATCGACGTCATGTTCATCCTCAATGTCGCCAACGATCTGCTCGAGCACATCTTCAATGGTGATGATGCCGGCAACGCCGCTATATTCGTCAACTACGATAGCTAAATGGTTGCGGTTATCTTTGAAGTCCCGTAATAGGACGCTAAGACGCTTGGATTCTGGAATGAATACCGCAGGACGTAACCAATCGCGGACCTGAAAATCTTTCTCAGTAGCGTGACGTAATAAATCTTTTGCTAACAAAATGCCAATGACGTTATCTCGACTACCTTCGAACACAGGAAAGCGGGAGTGAGCTGCTTCAATAACGCTTTTAATGATTTCAGAGAGGGGCTGGCCAATATCGATCCAATCAATTTGGGCGCGGGGTACGAGGATATCGCGAGCGCATAACTGCCCTACTTGAAAAACACCCTCAATCATGGAGAGGGCATCGGCATCAATTAATCCCTCAGCCTGAGCTTCCCGAAGGGTATCAATCAGCTTTTGGCGGCGTTCACTGGGTTCCGTTGGCTGCGGAGTTAAAAAATCAGCCAAGCGATATAAAAGGGATTTATTGGGGTCAGGCATATAGCAAGAATAGCGTAGAAATATGGCAAATCAAGAATAGGGGTTAGCAAAGCCCAATTTTTGGAGGATTTGGATTTCCAGGGCCTCCATCTTTTTTGCATCCCGGCCTACCTCGTGATCATGGCCTTGAGCATGAAGGCAGCCGTGCACAATTAAATGGGCCAAATGGGCTTTTAGTAATTTACTTTGCTCTTTGGCTTCTTTTTGTAGAACCGGTAAGCAAAAAATAATATCTGCTACTACAGCTTCTTTTGAAAGCTCGTAAGGAAAAGTTAAAACATTGGTTGCGTAATCTTTTTGACGAAAAGCGAAATTTAGCTTTTTACCTTCCTCAGCATTCACAAAGCGAAGGGTAATTAGGCCACCAAGTGCCGTGGAACTCTTGACCCATTTCTTGATCAGGGTTGAGGAAGCTGCTTTATTGACGGCAGACTCAATCGCTGGACTGGCGTATTGCAGCTCAATCGCTAGCTTCGAAGAGATGCTTTTTTTATTGACTGACATGGGCTTCTACCAACTCACCTCTGAGGGTGTAGTTCAGAACTTCCGTAATGCGAATGTCTACGAATTGACCAATGAGACTTTCAATATCTTGATCGGGTGCTGTGAAATGAATGACGCGATTATTTTCAGCACGACCCTGTAAGTTGACGCCATCCTTAGCAAGACCCTCAATTAATACTCTTTCGGTATTACCCAGCATTTTTTGGCTAATTTGGTTTGCCTGTCCCTCAACCAATGCCAATAAAGTTTGGAGGCGCTTGAGTTTGACTTCATAAGGCGTGTCATCGTGAAGGTTCGCCGCAGGAGTGCCTGGGCGCGGACTAAAGATGAAGCAAAAGCTGTTATCAAAGTTCAGCTCTTTCACCATCTTCAATAGTTTTTCAAAGTCAGCCTCAGTTTCACCTGGAAAGCCCACAATGAAATCACTCGACAGTGTCAGGTCGGGGCGAACAGCGCGCATCTTACGAATAATGCTCTTGAACTCTAGGGCTGTATAGCCGCGCTTCATCGCTGAGAGCATAGAATCCGAGCCATGTTGTACAGGCAGATGTAGGTGACTTACAAGCTTAGGCACTTTAGCGTAGACGTCAATGAGGCGTTGTGTAAATTCTTTAGGGTGGCTGGTGGTAAAGCGAATCCGTTCAACCCCAGGAATGTCAGCGATGTATTCAATCAATAGAGCAAAGTCAGCGATTTCTTCGGTATCACCCATCTTGCCAAGATAAGCGTTTACGTTTTGACCAAGCAGCACAATTTCTTTGACGCCTTTGCTAGCAAGGCCAGCGACTTCTGTCAGTACATCATCAAATGGCCTGGAGACTTCTTCGCCACGCGTATAGGGCACAACACAATAGCTGCAATACTTAGAGCAACCTTCCATGATGGAGACGTATGCAGAGCCACGAGTTTGGCGAGATGCGGGAAGATGGTCAAACTTTTCGATTTCGGGGAAAGAGATGTCTACTTGAGAGACTCCAGTTTTGCGACGCTGTGCAATGAGGTCGGATAGGCGATGGAGTGTTTGAGGCCCAAACACAACATCGACGTAAGGAGCACGACTAACAATTTGTTGACCTTCTTGGCTGGCAACGCAGCCACCAACGCCAATCAGTAAGTCGGGCTTCGTTTTTTTGAGTTCACGCAGCCGTCCTAAATCTGAAAAGACTTTGTCTTCCGCTTTTTCGCGGATAGAGCAGGTGTTGAGAAGAACCACGTCGGCATCTTCAGGGCGATCTGTTATGACCATGCCTTCGTCGGCATGCAGGAGGTCTGCCATTTTTCCCGAGTCATACTCGTTCATTTGACAGCCAAAGGTTTTGATATAGAGCTTTTTCATATGCCGTTCTCAGGTTTATAGCTGGGGGCGAAGCTGAGATTTTACTGCCTAAGACCCAAGTTGTTCTTATATGAGCCTGTAAGCCAAGATTGCCACAATAGTGGGCGGAATAGCCGCCATCAATAGATATAGTGCTGAAACCGTATGTCCAGGAAAGTGGCCACGCAAGATCGCAATACCTGCTGGGTTGGGAGCATTAGCAATGACGGTGAGGCCGCCACCAGCAACTGCTCCACCCACTAATGCCAGCTTGAACTCCGGTGAGGTGCCAGTTACCAATGATCCTAAATAGGTGAGTGCCGCATTGTCAGTGAAAGCAGTCAAAACAAGACTGCCATAAAAGACTGCGGTAGGGCTTATCATTTCGAGAATAGGTTGCAGCCACCATCCTTGTAAAGCACCCAATACTACTAAACCGCCCAAGAAGAATCCCACTAAAAGGGCCTCTTTCAGAATCAGGGGGCTTTGATGTTTTGGGTATGCCGTGGTGTAACCAATAAAGAAAAGCAGAATCCACGTGAAAATAATCGGATCATGCGCAAAGTAGACCACTCCAAACAGGAAAAGCAGGTGCGTCAAAATAACTGCTAAAGGAATTTTGGCTTCCTTTTTGTCAGCATTAGGTTCAATTAATTGGCGATGAAATAAAAGTGTTGCTGCCAGAGCGTTGATGAAGATTGCTATGCAAGACTCTAGACCAAAGTTGCTAAACATGAATGCTGAACTCCATCCCCAAGTGGAGGCCACCATGAGAACGGGCGGAGCGGCAAAGTTAGTGAGTGTGCCTCCAATGGAGATGTTCACAAAGAGCACGCCAAGAGTGCCAAACAGAAGCGCTTTAGAACATTGGTGACGATAGACAAGATCGCGCAATAAAAAAGCAGCCAGAGTCATTGCTGCAGGTTCGGTAATCAAAGAGCCAAGGAGGGGCGTAGCGCCTAGGATTAAAAAATATAAAGCAGGAGCACTTCTGATGCGCAAAAGGTATTGCAGGCCATTGCCTAGCACATGCAAAATTTGCGTAGAAAAATACAGAATAGGTTTTGTGCCGGCGACAATCATGATGGCAAAGACAAAGAGTGGTTCTGTGAAATTGCGTTTATTGAGAAAGTACTTTGCTGTCCCTAAGTCGTCATATAAGGAAATGAAAATAACCAATATGGCAGCCCAAAAACCAAAAACAATTTCTACTTCGCCAAGCAAATGCCAAAGACCAGCATGCCGAGGCGATTTTTTAGCAATCGTTTCAAAATAGCCCGTGCAAAAGGTATGCAAAACAGCAATTGCAAAAATAATGCTTGCGCCAAGTTCTGTAGGGGTAAAGTTCATAGCAGAATGGTAGCAGGTGCTTGGTGACACTAAGGCATTGTTAATTTAGGAGATTTTGGTGAAATTAAAGATTGGATATCAAGCGCTCATTCAGGAAGCAATGGCTGAAATTGAGACTCTTCCTGTGGAAAAGGCGTCAGATTTACTGGCGGATCCAAATGTGGTGTTTGTGGATATACGGGATGTTCGTGAGTTAGAGCGTGAGGGCATGATTCCGAATGCGATCCATGCCCCCAGGGGGATGTTGGAGTTTTGGGTTGACCCAGATAGCCCTTATTACAAGCCAATCTTTGGTGAAGGCAAAAGGCTGGTGTTGTATTGCGCCTCGGCTTGGCGTTCGGCCTTAGCAACACAAACTCTTCAGAGAATGGGTGTACCCAATATATGTCACTTAGAAGGTGGCTTTAGTGCTTGGAAGAAGGCGCAATTACCCGTTACAGAAAAAGCAAGTAAATCCCATTCGGGTTAAATTCAGTCTTGATCATTTCTACGGATTAATAATTTTTTAGGATTCTTATGAGAAAAGTAGTTTCGCAATTTGGCCAAGGCCCCCTACAGCAGAAATTGACTGCTGGTGATTTACATTTTTTGTCTGATGCAGAAGTTTCTAAAGGTGGCTCTGATAGTGGCCCAAGTCCTCACGAATATCTTGGCGCAGCATTGGCTGCCTGCACCTCAATGACTTTAAAGATGTACGCTGGACGCAAAGAAATGAAATTAGACAATGCAATTGTGACTGTTGACATTGAGCGGCATGATGATGTTGAAACATTCTCCCGCGAGATTCAACTGCAGGGCAACTTGAGCGCTGAAGAGAAAGAGCGCTTACTTGAGATTGCACATAAATGCCCAATTCATAAAGCATTGTCAGGACAGATCCAAATAAAAACCCAGCTAGTAAATTAATACGAGCTGGGCTGGTATTGCTGAACTCGGGCCTCAAAAGGCCTGGGTATTCTGCTTAGCTAGGCTTATTAATTAGGTGCGTGAGCTGGCTGATTATTTTTACCAGCGTTATAACCAGAGTTGTAATTAGCAGCTTCATTTTTCTTGTATGCATCATAGACATAGCCAGATGCTGCACCAACTGCTGCACCACCAACTGCACCCCAAATAGGATTGCCGTGAAAGATTGCGGTGCCAACAGCACCAGCAGCTGCGCCAATGCCGGCGCCTGAAAGTGTACGTTGTTCTGTGTTGCTCATGTTTGAACAACCAGCAATTGCTAAAGTTGCTGCGGTAATTGCGATAATTTTTTTCATCTCAACTGATCCTTTAAATGGGTATTCGTTTGTCTAAGTTGCTTTGATTATTTTCTGGCGCAAGGGAAGCGTGAAGCTAAGAAGCCCAAGAAAACGCCTGCTGCTGGTTTGTCTGCAACTTGTGGGGTGTTGTTTGCAAACTTCACAAAATCACCAATGACTTCATCACGCGCTGGAGCAGGTTGTTTAACGCAAATAAATGGCTTTGCACGTTGTGGGTGACGAGTAGCTAAATAGGTTTCATAAACAGAGGTAGTAAAGCCAATACAGAAACTACGAGATTCTGGGCTTGCAGGAAGTTTGCAAACATTCGCAAGTTCTTGAGTGCTTAATACCTTGATGGTTTCTTGTGCTTGAGCAAGACCGGAAAATGCGGCTAAAGCGGCCAATGCGATGAGGATTTTTTTCATGAGTTCTCCTGTGGGTGTATGTAAAACCATGATAAACCAAAAAATTCCCATACAACAGAGCGCAACCAAGCTACTAATGCGTCTTTATTGCAACATCGTTTAGCCATGCTCTTATTCATACCTATAATGAGTCATGGCTATATTTGAACTAAACGGAAATGCCCCTCATTTATCTGAGGGCGCTTGGGTTGCCGATAGCGCAGAAGTGATCGGCAAGGTTGAGCTTCATCAAGATGCCAGTATCTGGCCCAAAGTTGTTATTCGTGGTGATAACGACCTTATTCAAATTGGCGAAGGCAGCAATGTGCAAGACGCTTCTGTTTTGCATACCGATCCAGGTTACCCACTCATCATTGGCAAGCATGTCACTGTTGGCCATCAAGTGATGCTGCATGGTTGTCACATTGGAGACGGTAGCTTGATTGGCATTGGCGCAGTCATTTTAAATGGCGCAAAGATTGGAAAAAACTGTCTCGTTGGTGCGGGCGCACTTGTTACCGAAGGAAAAGAATTTCCGGATGGCTCCATGATTTTGGGAACTCCCGCTAAGGCGGTAAAAGAGTTAACCCCGGAGCAGATTGCTGGCATCCACGATATTGCTGGTCGCTATGTCAAAAATGCGCAGCGTTATGTCAAGACGCTGAAGAAAATTTCCTAATCCCTTAAATATCACCCGTTAAATATTTTGCTCTACGTATTTAATGTAGTTCTCCCAGTGTTCCTACTCATCTTTATTGGGTATGTTGGTGGGCGTGCTGGTAAGTTAGGCATTAACGCTTCAGTTGAGCTCAATCGTTTTGTGGTTTGGTTGGCATTGCCTGCGCAACTCTTTAACTTTGCCGCCAATAGTGGCTGGCAAACACTATGGCAACCCGGTTTCATTACTGCATTTTTTCTAAGTTGTTTAATTGTTTTTGTCCTGGTGCTCTTGGTGAGTTGGCTACGTCATCGCGATTTAGCGGCAGCTAGCTTTGATGGCCTGAGTGCCTCTTATTCAAATACTGGGTATATGGGCATTCCTTTGTGTGCACTTGCCCTTGGCCAAGATGGTTTGGCACCCGCGATTATTTCCACCTTCATTGTGTTTGTCATGTTTGCTTTAGCAACAGTCTTGATTGAGATTGGCATCTTGTCGCATAAGAAGCCGCATGAGATTGGGTTGAGCGTCATTAAATCGCTTTGCACCAATCCCTTATTAGTAGCTCCAGTGGCGGGTCTGTTATGGTCTTCCAGCGATTTAACTTTATACGATCCCATTGCACAAGTGATTGCATTCTTAGCAGCCGCATCGACACCTTGCGCTCTTGTTTCCATCGGTCTATTCCTGATGCAAAAAAGTACTGCCGGTCCTGCTCAGGCTTGGGGTATCAGTTTGGCAAAGCTGCTTCTGCAACCTTTGATTGCTTGGGTCATTGCGGCCCCCATCTTGGGGCTACCAGCATTATGGGTGAGCGCTATCGTGATACTTAGTGCGCTACCAACTGGTACGGGGCCCTTTATGTTGGCGCAGTACTACAAAGCTGACGGTAGCGTGATCTCTAGAGTGGTACTAATTACTACTGTGAGTTCTTTGCTGACGCTCTCTTTATTTTTGTGGTGGAACAGCGGGATTTAATCCTTCAGCATCCAATTGTTTTTCCCAAGAGGCATCAATAAAGGCGGGTAGCGTAATGCACTCATGAAAAATTCGCATGAGAGTGGGGTAGGGTTTCACATCCACTTTTGCGCTCAGTGCGTTAAATAGCTGAGGCACTAAGCAGACATCAATCAAGCCCGGTTGATCTCCATAGGCAAATTTCCCAACACGAGAATCAATGCTTAATTGTTTTTCTAGGCTCTCCAGTCCGACCTTGATCCAGTGCCCATACCACTCATCTTTCGCCTCACTGCTGATACCTAGTTTTTTGATGAGGTAGCGTAAGACCCGCAAATTATTGATTGGGTGAATATCACTTGCAATATCCATTGCGACAGAGCGAACCCATGCTCGGTCAATTGCTATTGTTGGTAGGAGTGGTGGCTCAGATTGAATCTCTTCGAGGTACTCAATAATGGCTAAGGATTGATGAATGCTTTTTTCACCATCTTCCAGAAGAGGTACTAAGTGATTGGGATTTTTCTTGCCATACTCCTCACCCAATTGATCTCCGCCATTTTTACCGAGATGCACGGGAATAATTTCGTAATCCATAGCCTTGAGATTGAGGGCAATGCGAACACGAAAAGCGGCGGAGCTGCGCCAAAAGCTATACAGCTTGGAGGTCATATCAACACCTTATTTGCACTCATAGCTAACAGTATATTGAGGATGGTCATTCCAGTCCGCGCTCTCACAAAGTGCATTAGACTCATTGTTATGGAAGACATTAATTTCTGGATTGGCATCATCGCAACCATGGCCTTTGCGGTAACAGGCGTCTTAGCTATTGCAGATCGTGGTGTAGACCTCTTTGGCGTCTTGGTGCTGGGTTTAATTACCGCCATTGGCGGTGGTACTATTCGCGACATTATTTTGGAAGCCCCTATTTTTTGGTCTGAGAATCAAATGTATGTATGGCTTGCTCTAGCTGCCAGTGTTATTACCTTCTTCGCAGAATCTTTCTTCACCCAGCCGCAAATTTATCGGTGGATGCTGTATATCGACGGATTTGGTGCTGCTCTCTTTGCGATTCAGGGGGCTGATAAGGCATGGAGTATGGGTTACGGCCTGCCTGTGGCGCCAGTCATCTTGGGTGTTATTACTGCAATTGGCGGTGGCTTATTGCGCGATGTCTTAGCTGGTAGAAAAACACTCATCATGTCGCATGAGCTTTATGCCATTCCAGTGACTTTCGGTTGTTGTGCATATGTCCTGGTGCTGAACTTCTTGCCTCAGTATGTTGTCGAGGGCTCTGTGATTTGCATGCTCGGAATTTTTGGACTGCGCGCAGCTGCTATTTATTGGGATCTGCGCGTACCCAAAATGTTTATTACTAAAACACGCTAATTGCACCAACGCTGGGCTTATAGGTGCTGCGTAGCTAGCTCTAATTCCCAAATATCTCGGGAAAACCCCGATCCTATTTGATGGGGAATTACCCTAACTAGTGGATTTCTTTGAATTTTTTCAAAGCATAATCGATCCGTTGTTATTTATTTAATAAAAATAGTTAGGAGCTACTGATGTCAACATCAACTAAAGCAGCCCCAATGACCGCTGAAGAACGCAAAGTTATTTTTGCATCATCTTTAGGTACGGTTTTTGAGTGGTACGACTTTTACTTATACGGTTCACTTGCGGCAATTATTGCTAAGCAATTCTTCTCTGGCCTAGATGCTGGTTCTGCCTTCATTTTCGCTTTGTTAGCGTTTGCTGCTGGTTTCATCGTGCGTCCATTTGGCGCGTTGGTGTTTGGTCGTCTCGGCGATTTGATTGGTCGTAAATACACCTTCTTGGTTACCATCTTATTGATGGGCGGCGCAACTTTCGTTGTGGGTATTCTGCCTAACTATGCAACTATCGGTGTTGCTGCTCCAGTAATCTTGATCGCATTGCGTATGCTTCAAGGTTTGGCTTTGGGCGGCGAGTACGGTGGTGCTGCTACTTACGTTGCAGAACACGCTCCTCATGGTCGTCGTGGTGCATACACAGCTTGGATTCAGACAACAGCTACTTTAGGCTTGTTCCTCTCCTTGCTCGTGATTTTGTTCACACGTGAATTCACTGGTCCAGACTTTGATGTTTGGGGTTGGCGCGTTCCTTTCATCGTTTCTGTTGCATTGTTGGCGGTTTCTGTATGGATTCGTTTGTCCATGAATGAATCCCCAGCTTTCAAGAAGATGAAAGAAGAAGGCAAATTGTCTAAAGCTCCTTTGACAGAGTCATTTGGTCAATGGAAGAACTTGAAGATTGTGATCTTGGCATTGTTTGGTCTGGTTGCAGGTCAAGCGGTGGTTTGGTACACAGGACAGTTCTACGCTTTGTTCTACCTCACACAAGTTTTGAAAGTAGATGCTAAGACGGCGAACTTGTTGATTGCTGGTTCATTGGTAATCGGCACACCATTCTTTGTGGTCTTCGGTAGCTTGTCTGACAAGATCGGCCGTAAAGTGATCATCATGGGCGGTTTGTTATTGGCTGTAATTACTTACATCCCTAACACCCCAGTTTCCGTGTTCAATGCGTTGACACACTTTGCTAACCCAGCGCTGGAAAAGGCAATGGCAACTTCACCAGCAACCATTACTGCTGATGTGAATGAATGTACATTCCAGTTCAACCCAACGGGTACAGCAAAGTTCACAAGTTCTTGCGATATTGCAAAACAAGTGATGGCATCTAACTCTGCTAGCTATAGCACCATTCCTGGCCCTGCAGGTGGTCTAGCAGTTGTGAAGATTGGCGATACAGAAATCACTGGTTACACACCAAAAGGTATGGACCCAGCAGATGCTAAAGCTAAAGATGCTGAGTTCAAAAAGCAAATTCGTGATGCATTGAATGCTGCTGGCTACCCAACTAAAGCTGATCCAGCTGGTATCAACTACGTTGCTGTATTGTTCTTGTTGGTGTACTTAGTACTCTTGGTAACCATGGTTTATGGCCCAATTGCTGCGATGTTAGTGGAGATGTTCCCAACTCGCATTCGTTACACCTCTATGTCCTTGCCATACCATATTGGTAACGGTTGGTTCGGCGGCTTATTGCCAACGATCTCCTTCGCCTTGGTAGCGCAAAACGGTAACATTTACTACGGTCTCTGGTATCCGATCATCATCGCTGCGATGACATTGGTAATCGGTACGTTGTTCATACGTGAAACTAAAGATGTAGATATCTACGCACGCGACTAAGCGGATTGACTAAGATTCTTTAGTCTGCATCAAATAAGAAACCCGATCAGAAATGGTCGGGTTTTTTTATTCCCACAAATCTTTTTGATTGCGATTATTTAAGAGTTTTTGATTTTGCTGGGCGATAGAAGTTTCTCTTGCCCCAGGGATTAAAGTAATTTCGGCACCAGCCGCAAGAACTCCAGTTTTGATAACGCGTAAATACCAACCACTAAAGCCGGACTGCAGCATTGCTTTGCTTGCACCCTTGTAAGCAACAGCAGCGTTGAATTTGAAACAGGGTTCGCGGAGTTTGACGACAGCAAATTCAAGTTCGCCAATAACCAATTTATCCCCAACAAACACTGCTGTTTCTAGCAGGCCTTCGATTGTGAAGTTCTCGCCGATAGCACCATGTTGTAAATCAACCGGCTGCTTGGTTTCTCGAGTGAGCAGTTCATTCCAGAAGATGTAATGCTCTGCTGGATAAACATAAATGGCTTTTTCAATTCCGCCATGTACCGATAGGTCAGCTTGTTCATCGCCTTTAATGCCTAGTGGAGTAATTTTAACTGGAGCAGGATTTTCTAAATCACTTACCACCTGCTTGCGAATAGCTGAAGCAACTGATTTGTAATTAGGATGGTGATTGCCAAATAAAGGAGCTACCTTACCGGCGGAGATGGAAAGAAGTTTCATGAAGTAAAGAGGGTGATTAAAAGATGTTTATTAGTAGCGACAGCGCGCATCACTCTTGTACTTAGTGAAGTACACAATAAGGTCTGCCTCGGATTTGTATTGGGTGTAGTAAATCACGGCACGGGCATCGCTTTTGTATTTCGTATAGAACCAAACGCCCGGCTCGTTATCGCTGGAGTATTGGGTGTCATACACAATGCAGTTCGCCTCAGACTGGTACTTGGTGACAAAGACCTTGGCATTGGCCTCTGATGGGTAATTGGTAATGAAGACTTGAGCTGCAGAAGCGATCGTAGGGATGCAGCTACTCAAGAGCAAAAAGCTGAGTAGGCGCAAGAGAAATGAATTCATCATTTGGGAATATTACGCTTTCTACTTTTTAGGTGTTCATCTGGCTGATATGATCACAGGATGAATTCCTCTCAAAAGAAATCTTTTTTTATATTGAGCCAATTGGTCTTGGTATTTCTTTGTGCCATAGCGAGTTCAAGCATTTACGCTAAGTGGGATGAGGAGCGCGACATGACTACCAATGGCAAAGAGGAGTTGGTCTACTATTTCAAGACTAATGAGCAGGGTCAAAAGCTGGTCTTAGATAAATATGTAAAGCGCCTTATTTTTATACGTCCTGATAAATTTTATAAGCGCTCAATCAAGCAAATTAAGATTGATGGGGTGGTGGTAGACGTCAATAGCGACCCTTTTTCGCATTACCCTGAACAAACCGCGATTGTTTTTGAGAACAAGGATGAGGTCCTGAAAAAGCTCTTTTTGGCCAAGAAAATCGAATTTAATGTCCTTTATGGCCGAGATGAGGCTGTCAGCACCTTTCAGATCAAATAGGGATTTGAGCACCTCCAGCGGCCATAGGGTTGGATTGGTTTAGACAGATGCATTCCGATCATTTACAATAGCGAGTTCGGCGAATTAGCTCAGCTGGTTAGAGCGACGGAATCATAATCCGCAGGTCCGGGGTTCAAATCCCTGATTCGCCACCAAATCTAAAGGCCATTGCCCCTCGGCAGTGGCCTTTTTCTTAGGTTGCTAGGTATATGGCTAAATTTTGGAGCTTTGTTATTTTCCAGCTTGGTTGGTTTGCCTGTGTATTGGGCGCAGCCAATAAAGACGTGCTTTGGGCGGTAGTTGCTACCCTAGCCTATATTGCTTTCCACGCCTGGCGTTCACCTTCTCCCAAAACAGAAATCAGCCTTTTATTGAAAGCCTTTGTCTTTGGTTTGGTGGCCGATACTCTCATCATGCATCTGGGCTACCTGGATTTTCGGAATGATTGGCCTTCACCGTATTTATCGCCTCTCTGGATGTGGGTCTTGTGGGTTTTGGTGGCAACCACCATTAATGGCTCCTTGACCTGGTTGCGCGGCAGACCTGTTTTAGGGGCTATTTTAGGTGGCATTGCTGGTCCGATGTCCTATGAGGCTGGTATTCGCATGGGGGCCGGATCCTGGGTTCCTGGTAGCGAAGTCACTGGATTTATCCTGGTAGGGGTGGTTTGGGCCTTCGCTATACCCCTCTTTTTCTATTGGGACCGAGTCAATCAAGTGCAACCTAGTCAAAAATCCGTAAATTCAGTTTAAAAGACGCTTGCAAAGACCACTGTTTTTATATACAGTAACTCCTAAGTTGTTACACAGTAGATAAAACTTCGGGAAAAAGCCCAGTACATAGCGAAAAGGGAATAAAAAATGGCCTTGGATAACAAAAAGCAATCAGCCTCTTCAGAATTTGAAGGAATGAGCGGAGACAAGCAAAAAGCATTAACTGCAGCACTGGCACAAATTGAGAAACAGTTTGGCAAAGGCTCAATCATGAGATTGGGCGATGCTGAGATTAGCCAAGACATTCAGGTGGTGTCTAGCGGTTCACTCGGATTAGATATTGCTCTTGGAGTTGGTGGTCTTGCGCGTGGTCGCGTGATTGAAATCTACGGCCCAGAATCTTCTGGCAAAACGACTTTGACATTACATGCGATTGCAGAAATGCAAAAGCTTGGCGGCACTTGCGCATTTATTGACGCAGAGCACGCTTTAGATGTGCAGTACGCATCACGTCTTGGCGTGGATGTAAATAATCTGTTGATCTCTCAACCGGACACTGGTGAACAAGCATTAGAAATTGCAGATGCATTAGTTCGCTCAGGTTCTATTGATTTAATCGTCATCGACTCGGTTGCTGCTTTGGTTCCAAGGGCTGAGATCGAAGGCGATATGGGTGACTCCTTACCAGGCTTGCAAGCCCGTTTGATGAGCCAGGCTTTGCGTAAATTGACTGGTGCTATCAAGCGCACCAACACTACTGTGATCTTCATTAACCAGATTCGCATGAAGATTGGTGTGATGTTTGGTTCTCCAGAAACCACTACTGGTGGTAATGCGCTGAAGTTCTACGCCTCTATGCGTTTAGATATCCGTCGTATTGGCAGTATCAAAAAAGGCGATGAGGTTGTTGGTAATGAAACCCGTGTGAAGGTTGTGAAGAACAAAGTTTCTCCTCCATTCCGCGAAGCAATTTTTGACATCATGTATGGTGCTGGTATTTCTAGAGAAGGTGAAATTATTGATATGGGTGTCGAAGCTGACCTCGTTGAAAAGTCAGGCTCTTGGTATAGCTATAACGGTGATCGCATTGGTCAAGGTAAAGACAATGTGCGCGAGTTCTTAAAAGAGAACCCAGCCATTGCCAAAGATATCGAAGCAAGAATTCGCGAGAAATTGGGCGTTAAATCTGGTTCAGCAGTAGTAACGGATGTGCTGAGCGAGGAAGAAGAAGTCGAATAATTCAATGCAAGAGTTAAGCAGTAATCAGAAGGTCAAACAAAGCCCGAGTCTCAAAGCTCGGGCTTTGCGCCTTTTGTCGCAGCGAGAATACAGTCGCAAAGGCTTAGCTGCAAAGTTGGCAGAATCAGAAGCGAGATGGGGCAAGTTAGGCGGCGAGCAGGCTGAGCAAACGCCTGAATCCAGAGATTCTCAGATTGAAGCGGTTTTGGACGACTTTGAGGCAAGAGGTTGGTTGTCTGATGAGCGTTTTGCTGAGGCGCTGGTTCGCCGCCGCAGTGAGCGCTACGGGATGAGGAAGATTGCTGATGAGCTCGATAGGGCTGGAGTGGACGCCAAAAAGTCCGCTGCACTCCTTGGGGTCTTAAAAGAGACCGAGTTTCAGCGTGCCTTTGATCTCTGGACCAGGAAATACGGTGTGCGCGCTCAGGACCAAAAGGAGCGAGCTAGGCAGTATCGCTTCTTGGCATCGAAGGGTTTTGGCTCCGAAGTGGTGGCAAAAGTGATTGGCGGACAGAGTCCGGATTAGGGCAATTACGGATCCGCAGAGGCTATTTGCGGCATTGCAGCATGCTAGACTAATGGAGTCGGTCAAGCCGTTCGCATTTATTCAATTTTGGCTAATTTAGCTATTTCTAGAGTAAGTATGGGAGCAAGGCAACATCGGTTTAACTAATCCTCATCGCTTGCTAAAAAAGATACCGTTTCGGAGTAATTATGAAAATTCACGAGTACCAAGGCAAAGAACTTCTTCGCCAATTTAATGTGCCAGTTCCTAACGGCATTCCTGCATTCGGTGTTGATGAGGCGGTGAAAGCTGCTGAAAAACTCGGTGGCCCTGTATGGGTTGTAAAGGCCCAGATTCATGCTGGTGGTCGTGGTAAAGGCGGCGGCGTGAAATTGGCAAGAAGCATGGATGAAGTGAAAAAATATGCTTCTGAAATTTTGGGCATGCAGCTCAAGACACATCAAACTGGGCCAGAAGGTCAAAAAGTAAATCGCCTTCTCATTGAAGATGGCGCTGACATTAAAAAAGAGTACTACTTCAGTATCGTTACAGACCGCGGAACACAGAAGAATGTGATCATGGCTTCTAGCGAAGGTGGTATGGATATTGAGGAAGTTGCTGAATCACATCCAGAAAAAATTATTAAAGTATTTGTTGACCCGATGGTTGGTTTGACTGATGCTGATTGCGATATCGTTGCTAAAGGCATCGGTGTTCCTGAAGCCTCTATTCCAATGGCTCGCGATGTATTTAAGAATTTGTACAAGACTTACTGGGATACCGATGCTTCATTGGTAGAAATCAACCCATTGATTCTTGAAGGTAACGGCAAGATCAAGGCTTTGGACGCGAAGTTCAACTTTGATCCAAACGCATTGTTCCGTCATCCAGAAATCGTGGCTTACCGCGATATCGATGAAGAAGATGCTGCTGAAATCGAAGCCTCTAAATTTGACCTCGCTTACATCTCATTGGACGGCAATATTGGTTGTTTAGTGAACGGTGCAGGCTTGGCGATGGCTACTATGGACACCATTAAGTTGTTCGGTGGCGAGCCAGCAAACTTCTTGGACGTTGGTGGTGGTGCGACAGCAGAGAAAGTAACCGAAGCATTCAAGATCATGTTGAAGAACAAGAGCGTTGAAGCAATTTTGGTAAACATCTTCGGCGGCATTATGCGTTGCGACGTAATTGCTGACGGCGTTGTTACTGCATGTAAAGCAGTTAACCTCACAGTGCCTTTGGTTGTGCGTATGAAGGGTACAAACGAAGAGCTAGGCAAGAAGATTCTTGCAGACTCTGGTTTGCCAATTATTAGCGCCGATTCAATGGCTGAAGCTGCTACTAAGGTAGTTGCTGCTGTTGCCAAAAACAAATAATCCAGGAATTTCAATATGTCTATTTTGATCAATAAAAACACCAAAGTCATTACACAAGGTATTACTGGTAAGACCGGTCAGTTCCATACTGAAAAATGTCAGGAATACGCAAACGGCAAAAACTGTTTTGTTGCTGGTGTAAATCCTAAAAAAGCGGGCGAGTCTATTTTCAATATTCCTATTTATGGAACTGTGAAAGAAGCTGCTCAGCAAACTGGTGCAACGACTTCTGTTATCTATGTTCCGCCTCCTGGCGCTGCTGCTGCGATTTGGGAAGCTGTTGAAGCTGACCTCGACTTTGTGATCTGTATCACTGAAGGCATTCCAGTACGTGACATGCTTGAAGTGCGTAACAAGATGCATGCTAAAGAAGCTGCTGGCGGCAAGAAGACTTTATTGCTTGGCCCTAACTGCCCAGGCATCATCACTCCAGACGAACTGAAGATCGGCATCATGCCTGGCCATATTCATAAGAAGGGTCGCATTGGTGTTGTTAGTCGTTCCGGTACATTGACTTATGAAGCAGTTGGTCAGTTGACAGCCATTGGCTTAGGTCAGTCCACAGCAGTTGGTATTGGTGGTGACCCAATTAATGGCTTGAAGCACATCGACATCATGAGAATGTTCAATGAAGATCCAGAAACTGATGCTGTGATCATGATTGGTGAAATCGGCGGTCCAGACGAAGCAGAAGCTGCTCGCTGGTGTAAAGACAATATGAAGAAGCCAGTAGTTGGCTTTATTGCCGGCGTAACAGCGCCTCCAGGCAAGCGTATGGGTCACGCAGGTGCCTTGATCTCAGGCGGTGCTGATACTGCAGATGCTAAGCTTGCCGTTATGGAAGAGTGTGGTTTCAAGGTAACCAAGAACCCTTCAGAAATGGCTGCTTTGCTAAAGGCAATGTTGTAATTGGTAATGAGAAAAAGGATGCTGATTAAACAGCATCCTTTTTTGTTGTATCAGTAGTTAAAACATAAAAATAACGCAGGGAGACAACTCATGGATTTTTCAGTATTTTCAGGCCCTGCATTTTGGGCTGCACTTTTGTCAATCATTGTTGCCAACATCTTGTTATCTGGTGATAACGCAGTAGTGATTGCATTAGCATCACGCAATCTGCCAGCAAATCAACAAAAGAAAGCGATTTTTTGGGGTAGCGCAGCAGCCATTATTTTACGTGTTGTTTTGACGATCACTGCGGTACAACTCCTCAGCCTTCCTTATCTAAAAATCGTTGGCGCTATTTTGCTGGTCTACATTGGCGTGCAATTATTGGCTGATAGCGATGATGAGGCTGAGATGGATGGTCACTCCAATATTTGGGGTGCGATACGCACAATATTGGTAGCGGACTTAGTGATGAGTTTGGACAACGTTATTGCTGTAGCTGCCGCTGCTCAAAAGGGTCCTGAAGAAACTCGTTTAGCCCTTTTAATCATTGGTCTTGGCCTGTCTATTCCATTGATCATCTTTGGTAGCACCATGCTTTTAAAGGTGATGGATCGTTTCCCGGTCATCATTACTTTGGGCGCTGGATTATTGGGTCTATTGGCTGGTGGTATGTTGGTGGAAGATCCGGCGATCAAGGATTCCATTCAAGGCGCGATGGAAGATGCTCATATGATTTTTGAGGGTATTGGAGTCGCTATTGTGATCTTGCTAGGCACCTATTTGAAGAAAAAGAATCAAGCTAACGCATAAGCTTCTTCAACCTTCTTCTGAATCAGAAAAGCCAGCGATAAAAGCTGGCTTTTTTTACGACTAAGTTTCTTGAGGATTAAAGGCTTAGACTGGATGATGAGGCATTTGACCTCGGGAGCTAGAAAATATGCAGATTAAAGACATTCAAGATATTCAAAATTCAGAAAACGATCCAGAAACAGGCTTTACCTTGATTGAGGTGATGGTGGTGGTAGCCATTATTGGCATTTTGGTTGCGGTAGCCGTTCCTCAGTATCAAGACTACATTGCTCGAAGCAGGGTTGTGGAAGGTATGAATTTATCCTCTAGCGCTAAGCTTGCTGTGACAGAGGCTTTTGCAAGTCGCGGCACAGTGCCCATGGATGATGCAACAAATGGGGCTTTTACTTTTACGGCAACACGTAGCGTCAAGTTAATTGAGATCACACCCTCGGGCGCAATTACGATTGACTATCAAGTCAGTGTGGCGCCTGAAGGAAAAAATACACTTCATCTAGTGCCAACTAACGAGCCTGATGCGAATTCTCCTAAGCCTATAGATCTATCCAAGCCAGAGGGAGCAACTTGGGCGGGTGGTTGGTCATGTAGGTCTACGGAGACTAATTTGATTTCTCAGTTATTGCCTTCGGAATGCAGAATAGATAAATAATCAACTAAATAAAATGCCGCTCATGAAGCGGTTTTTTATTTATAGCCATAGTAAGGCCCTGTACCAGCATTGGCGCTGGATTTTCCGGAAATTCCAAAGAACACTGTCTTGCCGAAGAAAAATGGCAGACCCCAATCGAATTGACCTTGTTGGGTGCCAGCCAAATTCGAGTAAGCATAGTTATTAGAAGCAAATAAAGTATCTGCATTAGCGACTGAGAAGTTAATAGTGCCGGTCACATTATTTCTGAGTGACACTGAAGCGGTATAGTTTTGCGTAGAGCTGGGGCAGTAAAAGCCGGCGCTTAAACTGCATGCTTTCAGGACAGTGCTTTGACTGCCAGCTGGGAAGAAAAGCCCATTACTTCCACTGTCAATAAAGCTTCTACTAAAGCTAAGCCCGTTAAAAGTAGTGGTGAATAAACCAATGCTATTGGTTGGGATGATGCTTGCTCCACTTGAGGAGTTATTGCTCTGAGTATCCACGCCAAAGTACAAAGTCCCTGTGGCTGAGCTTGCTCCCGCAGGGCTAATGGCGGGGGTTTGCATTACCAGGCCATTATTATTTGCAGCAAATGCTGCCACAGGATTTTTGACTTGTAAGCTAGCGGTTTGAGTGATGGCTGTGCAGGTAGCATTCTGAGTGCCGCTGCAGGAGAAATAGTCTTGATTATCTGAAATAAGTAAGGACACACCCAAAATGCCGTTTGCTTTGAGGGTAGTCGTATCCTGTAATGGAGGCAAACCATTGCAATAGCTATTTGGGGCGCTTAGATAGTCGGAGTCACCGATTACTTGAATGGGTATAGCGCTTGCGACCTCCGAACTCATTTTGATATCAGCGGTTTTGACTGGTCCCCATGTAAGTCCAGATAAAAAAGATGCGCACTCTAGAACTGGTAAGTTGTTGTTTGTTTGTGTATTGAGTTGTAGAGATCCCAGCGCTGATGACAGTACCCTTAACCCGCTAGATCCCGTATCTAGAATAATATTTCCGACAGTTTGGCATTGAGAGGTACCTGGTTGACAGATGGTCACACTGACATAAGGAATATTAACGCTGTTGTCAGAACTTTTTTGCACGCTGAAACTAATTGCGTTCGGAGCGATATTGCTGCTTATATAGTCAGGTATAGGAACTGGAGTATCGGGAGTGGGGGTGTTGCTCGAGGTGCTTGAGCTGCTTGATCCGCCGCCTCCACCGCCACAGGCAAAGAGCGTCAACACCAATAGATAGATGCAAACCCCTTTGAAAAAATATTGGGTTTTCATTGGGGTAGATTGTTTACGGTGAAGCCAGTAGGGGCTTGCTTGGGCAGAAAAGCAAAGCCCTGAAATGCACCCATCATCCCTGTCGACTGAATGACAAGAGAGTCACTGCTGCTGTAAATGGAGCGACGGGATTGCTGGGCAGCAGATAAATAATTGCCATAGTAGCTCCCGAAAATAGCTTGAATATTTGGGAGGGTTGGACCGCTCCAGCTGATTGCAAAAACAATGCCACTAGGCGATACGTATTCTTGAAAGCTTGTTCCAGAATTTAGAGTTTGGGTATACAGCGAATAACCGTTTTGCTGTGTAGAGGTCAGCTCTGAATTAAATTGTTTTTGCTCGGCCAATATAGAAGCTGTAGTGCCGCCTAATTCTGCAAAACAAACTCCCGGTAGAGCGAGTCCTAAAAAGAAAAGACTAGTAAAAAGATATTTTTGGCATTTCATAAAACCTTCTTTTGTAAGATTTGTTTCTCGGACTTCCACTCCCCACTCTTGCCACCACTTTTCTCGAGTAGCTTGATATCACCCATCACCATGCCTCGGTCTACGGCTTTGTAAATGTCGTAGATTGTAAGGAGGGCAACCTGGACTGCAGTGAGTGCTTTCATTTCAAGTGCTTTAACTTCAATCTTAACGAAGTCTTTAGATTTGCTTTGGAAAGCGCTTATTTAGGGCCCTAAGGGAAAACCCATAACGTTTTTGCAATGCACAAATGAAATATTTTGATCTTTCAAAAGTTTATAACTATTATTGGTCGACATATATCGATCAGGAGTTTTACATGCTTGCAAAAGTGCGCTTAATTATTTCCATACCAATTCTTTTTGCTCTTATTTCTTGTGGTGGTGGCGGAGGTAGCGGCAGCACAAGTTCTACTAACTCTACTTCTGCAATTTCTGGTACTGCAGCTACTGGTGCCCCAATAACAAATGCAGTCGTAAATATTTATGATGCAAATGGGAAACTGGTTGGTACAACCACTACAGATAGTGGCGGGGCTTATTCTTTAGCGGGGATTGATGTCAACTCTCATCCAGGGCCCTATGTTATTGAGGTGACTGGTGGTGTCGGCGATTCAGTAACCACACTTTATTCAATTTCTGCCACAACAGGAACGGCTAACGTCAGTCAAATTTCAAATGCTATTGTGGCGACTATTGCGAAAGGGGACCCTAGTAGCTTAACTGCAGGCAATACCGCTACTGCTAGTTCCATTGGTTCTGTTGATAGTGCTTATCAAGGTGCATTAAGCACTATTTCTGGCGCGCTTAATGCCACAGGATCATTAATTTCTCAGAAATTTAACACTAATTTTGATGGCCTTTTGGATAGTGTTTTGGTGAACGTTAATCCCAATGGGTCTGTGGAGATGGGTACAGCTACTGGTCTATCGATGCCCGAGTTGGGTGACCCGACGGCAACTAGCGCTACCAGTGTTAAGTTGGCTACTATAGCCAATTCATCTTTGCCTGATAGTGCGCTTGCAAGCTTGCTTCCAGCCGCCACCGGTAGTGAGCTGCAAGTGACGGCAGCAATGTTAGAGCCTTTAAGAGCACAGCTACAAAAGTGTTTTTCAAATGCAGCAGCCTCTCGCATTACGCTTGGTGGCTCATTAAGTTCCAATCATCCTGCGTGGTCTGGCTTAAATGCTGATTGTGCTGGCTTAGATGATGGCAGCTTTAAGCATGAATCGTATTACTGGATTGATGGATTATCAGCAAACTCAACTGCCATTCCATCAACCTGCGCTAATTACAATGCATTTTGCTTAGGTTTTTTTGGGGCCATGCTAAGAGATTCAACTTACGATAATCTACAGTTTTTAAAGCCAAGAAATATTAGAGTGATTGGTAATAATCTTTACCATGTGCAATTTCCTGTGATGTATTGTGATGATGCTTCGCAGTCAGGCGTGACTTGCGGTCCAAATGGCTCCCGTGGGCAGTTTGGCGATGTAATTGGTTCGGTATCCTATGCAGTCATTAAATATGACTCTGTAGCTAAAACTTTTACATTCCATGGAAATCAAAGGGATGTTCAGAGCTATATGCAGGCTGCGGTACAACGTGTTCAGCTGGGGAGTACAAATAAATATCGATTTGAGAGTGCTTTTAATACTTATATAAATCCTTATAGTAGCCGTACCCTAAAACCATCAGTTACTACTTCTATATATCCAGTCAAAACAGTAATTACCGCTCTGAACCAGGCGACTGGCATGCTGCCTACGGGTGGGGTAACTTTAGCTAATAAGCTAAGTAAGAATAATGCGACAACCACGTCCAATATTACGTCACCTCCAAATTCTGGACTTCCGGGCGCAGTTATTTTTAACGTATGCAATGGTTATTTGAGTTTAGAAAATCCTGCAACTCTACCAAGCTCAATTCGTTCATATAATGCTAGCACTACAAATGCTGCGCCATGCGCGGGTTTATTGCGAATGGGGTATCGAGAATACGCTCGCGATCCATCAAGTGGTTTGTATACGCCGGCAATCGGCGCTTATCCTATAACATCATCAGTAATGACAAGCCCGGCTTTAATCGTGAACTATAACGATGATGGTTCAATTGCTGCGAATGCACGCACTTGGGATAGTGTTAGCTTTACCGCTAGAACTGGTGAGAAGTATTTATTTACCATCACTATGAGTGATGGCACTACGCTTAATTACATTAATCGCTTAAGCCATACTTTAATTCCGCCTGACGACCTTGTTAAGCTAGATTATCCAGAGCCTAGTGCTGATACGATAACTGCATTTAGTACTTTCAATGGTTCATCGAGCGCCAGTTTTTCACCAAGTTGGACAGCCATGAAAAGAGCTTATGTCTTTCAGGATGTAATTATGTGGAATCGAGGGGAGGCTGATTCACGAGCTGGGGTAAAAGCTGGATCTACAAGTAATAATATTTCCTGCAGCTCTTATAACAGCGGACTTTCAACTCCTAATATTACTGTTGGATCTGCCGTTAATTCTGATCCTTTAAATTGCAAGGATCCCAATAATTGGGTTTCAGGTGTAAATGGAGCAGCCGTTGATTCAGGGATTTTGCAGCTTAAAGCAAGACGGTCTGACGGTATCTTTGTTTCAACGCAAGTTAGGCAATATTGATTTTTTACTATTGCGCCTTAGTTAAATTTGGGAATTTTTAAACCACCTTCGGGTGGTTTTTTCTATTGGACAATTGGAGGCGATCTAAGTCTCGCTGATCCCTTTATCAAATTAATAGTTAAAGCTTTATTATGAAGTTTAGTTAACGTTTGCTTCCCCACTCTTACCGACACTCTTCTCAAGTAGATTGACATCACCCATCACTATGCCTCGGTCTACTGCTTTGCACATATCGTAGATTGTGAGGAGAGCAACTTGGACTGCAGTGAGAAACCCAGTAAAAAAACGAACTAAGAAGAACTAAAACAAACTAAACCTAAACCCATCGGGTTAAAAGTCAGGCCAACAAGGACAGCGTTAGGCCTGAAAAAAGAATAGCACAAGAGATATACAAGACCTAATCCATCCGCAGACTAGCTAAGCGCATTTTGATGTTGATAGCAGCAAGGTAGGATGCATTTCATTCGCAGACTTGTAGGGGGGGGGCGTACCCATTAGTGATTTTCCAGAAACCGACCCCCACGGTACCCGTACCCCACAAACCTAAACTTAACATCCCTATCTTGCCTACGCACAAGGTTTTGCTCAAATGATTTTGATTTATTTCTTTTTGGTCAAAAGTTCGACAACACTAACCTGTAAGTAGGCAGCTATTTTGCTTAGTATTTCTAGGGATGGGTTTGCAATTTGACGCTCTATTTTGCTAACTAGGGTTCTATCAACTCCAGATTCAAGCCCCAGCCTTTCTTGGGCAATCCCTTTTTCTTGCCTGAGCGCCTTTAAATTGTCACTTAAAACCACTTTTAGCTTAGTAAAGTCTTTTTCCCACATGGTGAACCCCCAAATACTAGGGTTATCACGCATAAATTGATTTAAAGCCACGGCTTATATTCCACGGATTTAAAGCTACAATAAATTCTATTATCTACAACCTTTATAGAGATTGAAATGAAATTACTTATTGCTGCTGCTTGTGCACTTTTATTGGCTGCTTGCGGAGGTGGCGGTGGAGGTGGTGGTTCTTCAGCTCCTGCTGCTTCTGCTGGAACCGCAGAGGGTTTATGGTCTGGCACTCTCTCATCAGGATATAACGCTTCAATTCTTGTGCTTCCCGATTCCTCAACCTGGGGTATTTATTCCGCTGGCAATACTATTTATGGGGCCTATAACGGAACTTCTACTGGTTCCGGCTCAACATTTAGTGCAAACATTACCTCTTTTAGTTTTTCAACTCGCACGTCTGCATCCGGCTCTTTATCCGGAACGGTGAACCCCGGAGTGTCTCTGGCTATTACGTCATCTACGAGTGGCACTACTGGTAATTTAATTTATAACAGTGCGTATAGCACCCCGGCCTCCCTCGCAGCTGTTGCAGGCAATTACACTGGGTGGGGTATAAGTAAATCAACTCTAGCGCAAACAGTAACTTTCACTATTAGCAGCTCGGGAGCAATTTCCTCATCCGTTCCTAATTGTTCTGTTGGTGGTTCAATTGCTCCTAGCAGTAGTGGAAAAGGTTATTACACGGTCTCCACTACCTATACAGGGTCAGCATGCGCCCTGGGTAATGGAGTCACAACTACTGGGGTTGCAGTTTTAGATTCTTCAAGTGGTGTAAACAAATTAATTGTCTTAACCTTGAATGGCGATAAGAGTGATGGCTATATAGTGCTTGGCACATCGTCAGGAACCCCTGGAATTGCTGCAACAGTAAACGCTCAGTTGGCATTACAAAATTCGGTTAAGGCCGCATCTGCCTATAAATTTAACTTGTACTCTACCAATGGTTGTTTAGGAACATTTAGCGATTCGAAAACCGTCCCATCAGCTGTTGGCTCTGGCTACCAATACAACACTACATCATCTCTTGCTTACTCTAATTGCACGCCAGCCTTAACGACTGGGTCAGAGATTGGGGTCGTTGACAGTAGCTATTTGCCGGTATCGTATACGATTACTTCAGGCAGTCCGGCTAATAATGCTTACTATGGCGTTTACTCAGGGACTCCAAATTTCCCAGTTTCTGTAACTGCTGGAGCAAGTGGAACAGTGGGAACTCAGAATCTCTATACAAATTCAAGTCTGAGTACTTCTGCTGGCCGGCGTGTTGTTACTTATACATCTTCTACGGATACCTCTAACTCAATCCTATTGAATCTGACCTATACAACTTACGATGCAAGTAATGCCTTGACCTATACTGAAGTTGATACACTTCGAGTAACAACCGCTGGTGTTGCAACGTTACTTGCGCTTCAGGTTACCTATGCAAACGGTGTTGTAGTGTATTTCCGTTAATCTATTTAATTTTTTTACCTTAAGCCACCTTCGGGTGGCTTTTTTATTTTTAAGTTATGGTTTTTAAAATTGCAAGAGCTAATTGCTCTGGGTCACTTAGGTCTAATTGCTTATACCCCGAAGGGGGTCGGCCTCGGGTTTTAAGCTTTTTATAGAACATGTTGCAGTGATTGCCTAAGTCAGTCAGATATCGGAACATTACACTTTTTTCACTACGCTTGGACTTTGCTTCCAGAGTCTCTTCACCATGCCTCCAGTGTGCGGCTCGAATTCGGTCTTTACCTTCTTTTGTTCTTGGACCCGTGCTTAACCCACCATGATGGCCGCAAACTGTCTTGCCTTTTAAAGCTGGTTTAGCGCACTGCAGCTTTGTTCTGGATAATTGGGCTTTGCAACGCCGACAGCGTATTCTTCCGCCAGCAGTAATTAAGTAGGGCTTAGGATTTGGAATCATATTTGCACCTTGTTTAGGGGGTCAGGGAGACGAGCTTTTATATTTGGCGTCAGAGTCATGACCGAGCCTTATCGATTCTCTTAGAAAGTGCAGGGAGTGCGTATTTTTGTATCAAAATAAAAAACCTTTTTAATAATCTCTCATGAAGGACTTTCTAGAAAAGCCATTAAATATGCACTACCTGCACTGGTTCAAATACACCGCTTGATTCACTAATTTGAATTAACTTAATGCCTAGGTAATAGCGCTTACCATTAGATGGCAGTTGTCTTACCCCACGCTCCTTAAGTTTTTGGGTGAGGCGAATTTTTGAAAGAGGGTTGGTTCCGTTAGCCCTACACCAGCTTTGATAGAAAAAATACACATCAGTTTCTATTGCCCGAGCTGCATCATCAAACTCAACCCTTTCTTCTAGGAAGTGTCCCAGTAGGTCAGATTCAGTTCTATATTCAGTGCTTTCTTGCTTGATGGTTGGGCATATAGATAAACCGCCTTGATACCATTTAACAGCGCCTTGAATAATCCACGCCAAAATACCATCAGCCTCTTGGGTTAGCTTTTCTTCAAGATTGGGGTCTCTTTCAACCTCTGCAAACTTACGGCCAAATGGGATTACAACTAACCTGCGCCAAATGCCGTCATCATCTTCTTTTACTACTGGTTTATGGTTTGTTTTTAGCCACGCCTTACCCGATGGCTTATAGGTCATATGGTCTTTATATAAAGCTCTGGCGCTAATTGCCTCTCTGCCTGCTAAAAGCTTTACAACTTGCTCATCTAGGCGGTCTCCGCTTTGCATTTCATTAAGCGATATATAGCGATAGCCAGCTAATCCAGCAATGTCTGAGCGAGGACTACTATCATCATCTCTTCTAGATTTTAGAAGGCTGGGCGAACCCGTTTTTCCATAGCTACCGGCTACGTGTTGAATGACGTTGGACATCACACTTTTGCCATTTGCGCCAAACCCATAGCAAATCACCATAATTTCTTCGGTGACGCTACCTGTAAAGGTATAGCCAAGCAACCTCTGAATAGAATCAACTAGTGCTTGATTTCCCTGAAAAACTTCGTTTAAGAACTTTAGCCACTGGGGGCACTGTGTATCAGTTAGGTAATTGGCATTGCATTGTTTAGTCATCAGCATTGTCGGGTTGGGTTGAATAAGCATCCCTGTTTTTAAATCAACCACTCCATTTTTAACGCCAAGCAAATACGCATCATGGTTGAGCAGGTCGACATTTTTCTCTGACATACCAGACTCACTTCTTGCCAGTGCAATCATCGATTTAATTTGTTGGCTGTTTTGAGCTTTAAGGGCATGGCTAAAAAGTCTACGTGAATTACCACTCTCATCCCCACTTTTTAGTGCTTCCAATGCTTTATTGGCAATAACGGTGGAAACTTGCTTAGCGGCGGCCTCTATCTCTCCGCCCATGCACTCTTCCCAAATAATGTCATTCCACCTGAACCACTGGTCTAGTTGCCAAACATATAAAAATTGACCACGATAGTACCTAGCAAAGAGTTCGCCATTTTGCTTATCACCTAATATCCTGTCCTCTTGCTCTGTAATCGATTCTGGTAAATCTCCGCCTGATTCAAAAACAAGGCCAGTAAATCCAATGCCAGAAAGCGTGCAAAGATGTTTAATGCCGTAACCAGTCGGATGCTTATGTAGTTCATTTAGCGCCCTTTGAAACCTGTCTGCAGCCACCATCTCATTAAAGCCTGGGTAAGGTAGTCCGTTATAGTTACCTTCGCTGTACTGGACAAAATAATCTTTACCTGCTTGCCCATAGGCTCTTGCTAATGCGTTGGCAACATCACTCCACACCTGCTCATCTTGGTTATCAATTTTGCTTAGAACTTGCACAAGGCTGGCATGAGTAAGTCTTGAATAGTTGCCCTCATCCACAGCCGTAACCTGCATTTGTATTGTAGGTTTTGTGTTTGCTACTTTTTGTGGAGCTTGGGCTTCTAGTAAATCAAAAATTGCTTGCAGGTCTTGGGCATCAACCACTTGCAAATTTGCATACTTTTTGCCCCATACATCGCCTGTAATTGTGTTCCAGAACTTGCCACTAAAGGCCTCAACTGCATGGCTAGGACCGTATTTAATAATTTCAGGGTGTTCATCAAAAAACTCATTTGGCGGTAGTGGGAACTTTTTCTTTCCGTAAGGAGGCATATCGCTCAGTAGAATGATTTTTGCACCGACACCAGAAGGACTTACCTCCATATAACTATTACAAGTCATTTCGGCAATGTCAGCACCCAAGCCAAGGATTTTGTCGCCACATACAAAACCATCTAAATCCAGAATATGTAGGTAGTAGTCCTTGCCATCAATCACAATGCGATTGCCTAACTCTGGTTGGTAAATGGCTAATCCCTTATTTGGAAATTGGTTGAGTTTTTGAATAGCAGCCGACAGGGATAGGTGCAAAGCAGGGTCGTCGTTCCCCCGTTTACTATAGGTCCAATCAAATGGCGCCTTTCCAATCTTGGCGGGGTCCTTGGGGTCAGGTTTTTCCATCCATAAGCAGAAGGTATTAAGGGTCTTAAATTCTGGTGGCAGGTTGCTTGAAATCTTCTTTATTAAGTCTTGGCTCATTTGGTTTCTCCTGAGCGCTGAGCAAGCCAGACATCAATATCGGACTCGTACCACCCCATTGCCCTTCCACCATGAACTAATGTGAAGGGTTTTGGAAATTGATTGTGTTGAATTAATGCGTAGATATGGCTATCTGATAGCGAGAGCTTTTCAACTAACTGACGCATTCTGAGGATTCGCCCTTGTTTGACTGTAAGGGTTAACAGTTTGTCTTTTATGGTCATCTATGCACCTATAGGAGTTAATCTAGGTGCTAGTTTCCAAGTGTGGATTTAATTCCCCACGAGCCTTTTCCAACTAATGGGGTCTTATGCGCTTATACCAATTTGAAATAGTTTTGATGGAAGGCTTACCCCCTTCAATGCCTTTGTTTTTCCAGTCATCAAAGATGATTTTTGCAGCCCCATTGGGCGTTAAATTGCCAGACTGAATTCGTTTTACTAACGCACTATTTTTTGTCCATAGCCGCCTAGCACTTGTATCTGCCTGAGATGCAGCTTCATCCGAACCATTGGCTCGCCCAATAATTTCTTTATTTTTATATTCTTCGTATTTATCAAGAATGGCCTGTTCATGTCCATGTAATAACTCATGCCCAATCGACTCCAAATCATAAATTAGGGAATGAGGTATCAAGGGACTATGACCTTCCAAAATGCTTTTTCTGGCTTTTTCAGAACTTTCTAAAAAACCCCTCAACCATGCTTTATCTTCCTCTGTCATTGGGGGGATATGAGCGGGGGGATTTTTTAACCAAGCCTCTGTCTTCTCTCTTTCTAGGGTTTGGGCGCTTTTTGGGCGCCCTCTCTTTGCGGGTGGTTTGTTAACAGCCATTGCCCCATTTTATTCATATCAGCCTAATTTTTCTGCAAGCAGCTCGGGGTTAGGGTGATAGTAGCGTTTGAGCATAGATAAGCTTTTATGACCAGACACAGCGCTAAGCTCAATCAAGTTGGGCAGTTTCTCGGCAAGCCTTGTAATGGCCATGTGCCTCAAGTCATGGAATCGAACATCCTTCACGCCTGCCTGTTTTCTAGCTCTGTTAAATGCTTGTGACACCACTTCATGCGTAACTGGGAATACTCTTCCATCAAGATTGCGTGGCATTTGGGTGAGTATTTGGATTGCATGGGTTGATAGCGGCACAGTTCTGCTTGTCCCGTTCTTGGTTAGTTGTAAAAATATCGTGCGTCGCCCAAGGTCAATATATTCCCAGCGAAGCCCCAGCAACTCACTTCTTCGCATGGCAGTCTCAAGCGCCAGTTTCACCAAAGGTAGCATCCATATCGAACGCCGCCCAGTCGGTTTTAATGCCTCAAAAAGAGCGTTAGTTTCAGTAGCATCAAGTATGCGACTTCTTCCTTGTGGGTTCTTAGGCCTCGCTACCAGCGCTACTGGGTTATTGATGTTGAGGCCCCACTCTTTTCGGGCGTAGCTGATGATGGAGGAAAAATAAGATAGTTCCCTGATGACCGTTGCTGGCGCTATTTCTTTAAGTCGTTCATCCCTGTGCTGGGCAATCTTTTGAGGGGTTAGCGCCACCATGTTCAGTTTTGCTATCGGGCGCCTTGCTAATGCTTTGAGACGAATGTAGTCGGCTTTACCTCCACGCATGGTGGGTAATACTTCAGCTATGTAGCGCTCAATGATTTCTGCGAAGATAGTACGCTCCGCCAGTACTAGGTTGGTGTAACTGCCTTTTTGCATTTCGACTTCAACTTGCTTTGCCCATTTCTCGGCATCGGCTTTATTAATGAAGGTTTTGCTTAGTGCAGCATGGCCTTTTATTTGAACTCGTGCCTGCCACTTACCGCTGCGGTTACGAAATGTTGCCATTTACCTCTCCTTGGTAGGACAGGATTAGGCCAAGAGTGTTTTTAGTCTCTCATTATTGCTTTACAGGTTAGCGTTTACTTATCTGCTGCCCAAGTACCGCTCTTGCCTCCACTCTTCTCAAGTAGCTTCACATCACCCATGACCATGCCTCGGTCTACGGCTTTGCACATATCGTAGATTGTGAGGAGAGCAACTTGGACTGCAGTGAGCGCTTCCATTTCTACACCGGTTGGTCCTGTGGTTTCTGCTCTGACTTGGCAGTAAATGCTGTTTTCACTTGGATTAGTTTGGAACTCCAGGCTAACGTGAGTTAGCGCCAGCGGATGGCATAGAGGAATGAGATCTGATGTTCTTTTGGATGCCTGAATACCTGCAATTCTGGCGATTCCTAAAACATCACCCTTTTTGTGGGTACCAGCCTCTACCATTTTGAAGGTCTCGGGAAGCATGGTGATCTTGCCCGTAGCGACGGCTATACGATGGGTATTGGGTTTATCGCCAACGTTTACCATGTGGGCTTGCCCGCTGGCATCAAAATGAGTTAGTTTGTTCATGGGATAAGTTTTACCATATAGAGATGCAAGACCTAAAGTCAGTTCCAAAAACCTCTTTTTTGCGCCGTGCTTTGGCTGTTCAGCTGATGTTGGGGTTGGCTTGCTCTGGGTTTCCTGCATATGCAGCTACCCCTGCTGGAGATGTGTCAGTGGAGGGTAATTCAGCCGCTATTCAGAATATCGGTAGGGCAATGCAGTCACCCGATGCACGTCCCGCTAATGCGCCTACACGTAGCACTATGCAAAGTCAGCCCACTATTGTTTTGCCTGATATGGGCGATCCAGGTGGCGATGCCTTAAGTCGAGTGGATGAGCGCAAGTATGGCGAAATGATCATGCGCCAGATTCGTCCAGATCCTGATTATTCAAATGATTTGCCGCTCTACGATTTTTTAAATCAGATGGAGCGTCGCTTATTACAAGCCGCTAAAAAGTTACAACTTGGTGGCGCTAATGAACAGGGAAGTGGCGCCTATAACTTTGAGGTATTTGCTGTTAAAGACAGTAGCATCAATGCGTTTGCATTACCTGGTGGATTTATTGGCTTTCATACGGGTTTGATTGTGAGCGCCGAATCGGATTCTGAAGTTGCCTCTGTAATGGGCCATGAAACTGGTCACGTTTTGCAGCGCCATTTGGCACGTCAGATGGATAAGCAAACAACCAATACCATGATTGCCATTGCCGGTATGGTGCTCGGTGCATTAGCGATGTCTCGCAACCCGCAGGCCGGAGCTGGTTTGATGCAGGGCGGGCAAGCAGTGGCAGTGAATAACCAACTCTCCTATTCAAGAGATGCCGAGCGCGAGGCTGATCGGGTGGGTTTTCAGATATTGGATGCCAGTGGATACGACGTCAATGGTGCGCCAGGATTTTTCCAGCGCCTGCAAAAAGCCACCGGCATTATGGATAAAGGGGTGCCCTCTTATGTACGCACCCATCCTTTAACAACCGACCGCATCGCAGATATGCAAGATAGGGCGCGTACCGTTGCAGCCCGTAGTGTTCCTACATCAGTAGAGTTTTATTTCATCAAGGCTCGTGCGCGCATGGAGCAAGCTGGAACCTCCAGTGGAATGTATGACTTAAAAAATACCTTTGAGAGCTTGAGTAAACAGCAGCCGATTGGTAAACAGTTAGAGGGTTTTTATGGGCTAGCCTTGATAGCGCAGCGCCAAGGAAAAATAGACCAAGCAGAGGCTGATTTGCAGCAAGCACGCAATCTAGCTCAGAAGGCAAGTGCCCCAGGGTCGCCTATTCAAAGACAGAGCCTATCGCTGGATATCACCGCCTCTGAACTTGCTCTAGCAAAAGGCAAGGGAGAGGAGGCATTACAAATAGCCCAAGCGACTTTGCGCACCTATCCTCAGTCATATGCTGCTGGTGCCGCCATGATTAATGCGGATTTAAAACTCGGCCGCACCAATGATGCGATTACTTGGTTAAAAGCGCGCATAAGAGCACAGCCTAACGAAGTGGTGTGGTGGGACCTGCTATCTAAATCCTATGATCAAGCTGGCAATATCCCTATGCGCCATTACGCACTCGGTGAAAAATATGCCTTAGAGGGTGCTTGGCCTTCGGCAATTGAACAACTCCGTATTGCTAGATCAGCAGGTGGCGCTGATTTTTATCAGGGCTCGAGCATTGATGCCCGTTTACGAGAGATGCAGCGTCAATACCAAGATGAGCTCAAGGAGCAGGGCAAGCAGATGCCTGGCTAAGGTTGTGGCTGCGCTATATAGTTAAAGCGAGAGGCTAGCTCTTCGGAGTGAATGGGGTCTAGAGGCAGTTGTTTGTCTTGCCATGTCCAGGAGCCACCAAAGCTGCAAGCCTCTTCACGCAGCTTGGCTAGCTCAGAAAAATGATCAAGATCGTGACCGTGTAACAGGGCAACTGTTTGACTATCTCTTTTAACAAATTGATTGTTGTCATTTTTATTCCTGCTATAAATCGTTTGATTTACTGTGCCAACAATATAAATATTGCCTTTCTCATCGCTTAGCGCGGCAGTGGGCTCCATGATTTGATGGCATTGATTAGTGAGATCCGCTCCGGCGCCACTTGGAATAATTCGCACTATCCAAGGGGTCGCATCTAAGGTAATAAAAACGCGTTGCGGGCCATTCTGGAAAAAGTATCTACCGCTCTCATCGCAAGCATAGTTACGCCCAATGAAATCATTAAGCGCAGCATGTTGAATCACTTGGCCTGGGAGATTATTTTGTTGTGCGAACTCGTCACGCATGCGCCAATGGCCGCGGCGATCTAAAGCAAGCCAGCCATAGCAATCAGGTACATTGGGCCACTTCATGAGTGACCGAAGCACTTGATCATCCATGATATTTAGTGCAAGCCGTGCGGTGTAGAGGGCGCGTCGAAGGTGTCTTCTGTGGAGTGACTGGCATGCAAATGGGCAATCCGCCAGCCCTGACTATCCTGTAAAAGTACGAGTGTGATATTCAGAAAAAATTCTGCTTCAACTTGATCGGCTCTCAGATGAACTGCTTCAGTAGTGTCGTATACCGCAGCACCTAAAACAGAATGACTAATGCAAGCAATGGGCTCTAAGAATAAAGGTTGCTTTGCGAGCAGTCTCTCTAGGCCCTCACGAATTTCTGCGTGACCTGTTAGGCGATGACCTTCTGGCAGAACGCAGGTAATAGAGTCATCATCCAGCCAAATATCCAGAGCACCTTGAATATCGCGATGACCTAATGCATCTCGCCATGCTTCGACAACATCATCCGCATTGTGAAAGAGTCTGGCAAGTTTGGTCATGGCTTACTGTTCCTGGGTTATGGCTGCAAGGTATTGAGTGTAGCGAATACTTGTTCTGGCAAGATGTCGTTTAAGCACTTTAAGTGACCCAGTGGGCATTCTCTTTTATGGCATGGACTGCAAGGCAGGTTGAGCCAAATTACCTTAGCTTTATCTGATAAAGGTGGGGTATGGGCTGGGTCGCTTGATCCAAAAATGGCAACTTGAGGGGTTCTGAGGGCTGCCGCAATGTGCATTAAGCCGGAGTCATTGCTGATAACCGCTTTGCCCATGCCAATCAAGGCAATCGCTTCATCTAGTGAAGTATCTCCACACCAGTTATGAATGTGACTATCTTGCTTTGCCTGGGGCTGAATTTCTTGGGCAAGTGCATGGTCGCCTTTGCTACCCAAAAGAATGATCTGACTATGCGGATTGCTGGCAATGAGTTTTTGCGCCAATTGTGCAAAGTGACTTGTGGGCCAACGTTTCGTTGGGCCGTACTCAGCGCCAGGGCACATCACGTAGACGTTAGCTGGATCAACTTTGGCATTGAGTAATTTGGTCTGCACCGATTGATTAGCGGTAGAGGATACATTTAACTTGGGTACGAGATTGCTTCCTGTTGATACAGATTGCCCTTCATTAAGCAGTTGGCTTAATGCAAGATAGTGCTCGACCATGGGCGGGCGATTTACCTTGCTTGGATTATCTAGTGATAAGTTAATTAAGCCAAAGCGTAATTCACCGCGATAGCCAACCCGAAAAGGAATATTAGCGAGCCAAGGAATGAGTGCTGACTTAAGACTATTGGGTAAAACAAAACAAGCTTGATATTTTTTTATCGCCAGCTCTTTTGCTAGTTGTTTACGTAAGCCCCACTGCAATTGTTTGTGTTCAAACTTAGCTTCGATGACTTCATGTACTTCAGAGCAAGCGCGATAAATTGGAGCAACCCAAGTGCTGGCGAGTACGTCAATGTTTGCTTCTGGATATTGTTTTTTGAGGGATGCTAATAATGGCTGAGTCATCACAGCGTCCCCAATCCAGTTTGGGGCAATGATCAGAATACCGTGCATTTGATGTATCCCGACTCAGCACCTCAAGAAGAGGTGCTGATAAGGCTTAGTGACCGTGCGGCTCAGTGCCGGGAATGAGTTTGTACTCTGTGCCACAGTATGGACACTTGGCTTCACCGGTCTCAGTGATGTCTAGAAAAACGCGTGGATGCGAGTTCCATGCTGGAGTTTTATTGGTGGGGCAATGTAAAGGTAAATCTTTGCCATCCACCATAACCACTTGAGCTTGAGTCATGTGCTGTTTCCTAATTGCTGAAATTACTTAATGTTTTACTTAACGTAAGTGAGCCAAGATTTGTATTGGTCATTTCTTCCGTACACAGCATCAAAATACGTCTTTTGAATTTTTTCAGTGATAGGACCACGCTTGCCATCACCAATAGTGCGGTCATCTAATTCGCGAATAGGAGTTACTTCAGCAGCAGTACCAGTGAAGAAGGCCTCATCAGCGGAATAGACTTCATCACGAGTGAGGCGTTTTTCACGAACTTCATAGCCAAGATCTTTGGCGATCTGGATAACGGAGTCACGTGTGATGCCATCTAAACATGAGGCTAAATCTGGTGTGTACACAATCCCGTTGCGAACCATAAAGAGGTTTTCACCGGAGCCTTCAGAAACATAACCTTCGGTATCCAGCAACAGAGCTTCGTCGTATCCATTGGCAGTCACTTCTTGGTTAGCCAAAATGGAGTTGATGTAGTAGCCCGATGCCTTGGCGCGAACGAGTGAAGAATTGACGAAATGACGTGTAAATGAGGAGGTTTTAACTCGAATACCCTTATTTAGGCCATCTTCACCCAAATAAGCGCCCCATTCCCAGGCGGCGATCGAGGTGTGGATGCTGTTGCCTTTGGGGGAGATTCCGAGTTTTTGGGAGCCGATAAAGATAATTGGGCGTATATAGCAGGCTTCGAGCTTATTGCTGTTAACTACGTCAATAATGCCCTTGGTGATCTCTTCTGGGCTGTAAGGCATATTCATTTGGAAGATCTTAGTGCCGTTAAAAAGGCGCTTTACGTGCTCTGGAAGGCGGAAAATGGCGGTTCCCTGGGGGGTTTTATAGGCGCGGATGCCCTCAAATACGCCCATTCCGTAGTGCAGGCTATGGGTTAGCACGTGAATATTGGCCTCGCGCCAAGGAATTAGCTTCCCATCAGTCCAAATAAAGCCATCGCGGTCGGACATCGACATTTTCTTTACCTTTTGTGTCTATTAAGTATCTGTAACAGCGGTTTAAGCAGAGCACTAGGCTGGCAGTGTTTGGTCTTCCGGCCCAGAATGCATTTAAGTCCTTATTGTAGAGCAGGCAGGGCAGTCTGTCGGCTCCGATCCTCGGGGGTGGATGGGCCAAGAGCCTTTAGAATGGAACATTCCCCATAAACCACTTCTTTACCAAAACTCATGCCGGAATCCTTATTTAAAGTTAAGCGTTTAAGTGAATTAGCCCAATCAGGTCAATTAAAGGGTAAGCGGGTATTTATCCGTGCCGATTTGAACGTTCCGCAAGATGAGGCAGGCAACATTACAGAAGACACGCGTATTCGGGCATCGATGCCTGCTGTACAAATGTGTTTGGATGCTGGGGCAGCAGTGATGGTGACTTCGCATTTAGGTCGTCCCACCGAAGGGGAATTTAAACCCGAAGATAGTTTGGCTCCGGTAGCCGATCGCATTGCCAGTTTGCTGAATCGTAAAGTGCCTTTAATTAGCGATTGGGTGAATGGCGGCTTTGAAGTCAATCCAGGCGAGGTAGTCCTACTGGAAAACTGTCGTCTCAATGTGGGTGAGAAAAAAAATAGCGACGAGCTGGCCAAAAAAATTGCTGCATTGTGTGATGTGTATGTCAACGATGCATTTGGAACTGCGCATCGCGCTGAAGCCACCACCTACGGTGTAGCGAAGTTCGTACCAGTAGCGTGTGCCGGCCCTTTGATGGCTGCTGAATTAGATGCGCTAAGTCGTGCACTAGCCAGTCCAAAACGTCCTTTAGTCGCCATTGTTGCTGGATCTAAAGTTTCATCCAAGCTTACTATTTTGAAGGCCTTGTCTGAGAAAGTGGATGAGCTCATCGTTGGTGGCGGCATTGCAAACACCTTCATGCTGGCCAAAGGTTTGCCTATTGGTAAATCTCTTGCTGAGCCTGATTTGGTTGATGAAGCTAGAGAGATCATGGAGATCATGGAAAAGCGTGGCGCTCATGTGCCGATTCCTGAAGACGTAGTGGTTGCCAATGAGTTGTCTCCATTAGCCCGCGCAAACCGCGTACCTGCGGATCAGGTTGCAGAAGACGACATGATCTTGGACATTGGTCCAAAGACTGCTGCACGTTTATCCATCATGCTCGCTCACGCTGGCACGATTGTTTGGAATGGTCCATTGGGCGTATTTGAAATTGATCAATTTGGAGGCGGTACCAAGATGTTGGCCGCAGCCATTGCGCACTCACCTGCATTCTCGATTGCTGGTGGCGGCGATACTTTGGCGGCGATTGCAAAGTACGGTATTGAGAATCAAGTGGATTACATCTCTACTGGTGGCGGCGCTTTCTTAGAGTTCTTAGAAGGCAAAACCTTGCCAGCCTTTGCGGTACTTGCTGAAAGAGCGAAAGACTAAATATGTTGAGAGCAACCAAGATCATTGCAACCTTAGGACCTGCTTCCGAGAAGCCCGAAGTGTTGCGTGACATGATTCGTGCGGGTGTAGATGTAGTGCGCATGAATTTCTCTCACGGTACCGTTGCTGACCATAAAGCGCGTCACGATTTAGTGCGAACTATCTCCGCTGAAGTGGGTAAAGAGGTTGGCATCATGGCCGACTTACAGGGCCCCAAAATTCGTGTGGGTAAATTTGCAGATAGCAAAATCCTCCTCAAAGAAGGTGAAAAATTTACCCTGGATGTGGCTTGTGAGCTCGGCGATCAAACTAAAGTGGGTCTTGATTACAAGGAGTTGCCAGGCGATGTAAAGCCGGGTGACCGTCTTTTATTAAATGATGGCTTAGTAGTTCTTACGGTTGAGAGCGTTAAGGGCGGCAAGATATTTACCATCGTTGAGCAGGGTGGACCACTCTCCAATAACAAAGGCATTAATCGCGCTGGTGGTGGCTTAACCGCCCCTGCGCTGACTGAAAAAGATATTGCTGACTTAGACGCTGCAATCTCAATGGGCGTAGATTTCTTGGCGATCAGCTTTCCAAAAGATGGTGCTGATATGGCCTATGCCCGTCAGTTGGCAGACGCAGCTAGCACCAAGTATGGCGTTGGTAAAGTCAGAACGATTGCGAAGGTAGAGCGTGCAGAAGCGATTGAGCCTGAAGCCCTTAAAAGTATTATTGCTGAGAGCGACGGCATCATGGTTGCTCGCGGCGATCTCGCCATTGAAGTGGGTAATGCAGCAGTGCCTGCATTACAAAAGCGCATGATTGCTTGGGCGCGTGAGGCAGACAAATTTACGATTACGGCTACGCAAATGATGGAGTCGATGATTAATGCGCCAGTACCAACGCGTGCTGAAGTCAGCGACGTTGCTAATGCAGTATTGGATGGTACTGATGCAGTGATGTTATCTGCTGAGTCTGCTGCAGGCATGTATCCCGTGCAGACTATTAAAGCAATGGCAGAGATCTGCGTTGAGGCAGAAAAGTCAGATCGCGTGAAACTCGACACCGACTTCTTAGATCAGACTTTTACTCGTATCGATCAAACGATTGCCCTAGGAGCTTTGTTTACTGCTCATCATTTAAATGCCGATGCTATCGCAGCTTTAACGGATTCTGGCTCAACAGCCATTTGGATGAGTCGTCATAATATTCACGTCCCGATTTTTGCATTGACCTCTAAGATCGCTACACAGCGGGCATTAAGCACCTATCGTAATGTCACACCGATTGGCCTGGATTACACAAAAGATCGTGACACTGCTTTGCAAGAGGTCGAGGCTTGTTTGAAAAAATCGGGCGCTGTAAAAACAGGTAATACTGTTGTGCTTACTTCTGGCGAACCGATGGGCGAGCCCGGTGGTACCAATACCCTCAAGATTATTCACGTGAAGTAATTCACATTGAAAATGACTCAAAACAAATTTATTTTTAACCTCATTACTATTTATTAAGAGAACATCATGGCTTTAGTATCTTTAAGACAACTCTTGGATCATGCTGCTGAAAATGGTTACGGCCTGCCAGCATTTAACGTGAACAACTTAGAGCAAGTAACGGCGATTATGGAAGCAGCAAATGAAGCTGACTCCCCTGTCATCATGCAAGCTTCTGCTGGTGCACGTAAATATGCTGGTGAGGCGTTCCTGCGCCATCTGATTTCTGCTGCGGTTGAGGCTTATCCGCATATTCCGGTAGTGATGCACCAAGACCACGGTCAAAGCCCAGCAGTGTGTATGGCTGCGATTAAGAGTGGCTTTACCAGTGTGATGATGGATGGCTCCTTAGAGGCCGATGGTAAAAGTGTTGCTAGCTACGAGTACAACGTAGACGTATCCAAAGAAGTGGTGAAGTTCTCCCACTCTATTGGAGTTACGGTTGAGGCTGAATTGGGTGTATTGGGCTCACTAGAGACCATGCAAGGTGATAAAGAAGACGGTCATGGTGCTGATGGCAAGATGACTCGTGAGCAATTGTTGACTGACGTTGAGCAGGCTGCTGATTTTGTAAAGGCTACTCAGTGCGATGCCTTAGCAATTGCGATCGGTACTAGCCATGGGGCATACAAGTTCACTAAAAAGCCGACGGGCGATATTTTGGCAATCGATCGCATTAAAGAAATTCATGCGCGCATACCTAATACGCATTTGGTAATGCATGGTTCTTCTAGTGTTCCACAAGAGTTGCTTGCTGAGATCCGTGAATTCGGCGGTGATATGAAAGAAACTTACGGTGTTCCGGTTGAAGAGATTCAAGAGGGCATTAAGAATGGCGTTCGTAAGATCAATATCGATACGGATATCCGCTTGGCAATGACCGGTGCAATTCGTCGTTACTTTATTGAAAATCCAAGCAAGTTTGACCCACGCGATTATTTGAAGCCAGCCCGTGAAGCCGCCAAGAAGGTTTGTATTGCACGCTTCCAGGCCTTTGGTTCTGCAGGTCAAGCCTCCAAAATTAAACCGATTTCTTTAGAGAAGATGGCTGAGCTATATAAGAGCGGCAAATTAACTCAAATTGTGAAGTGATTTAAATATGCCTGCTTTGTACGCTACCTCTATTAAGTCATTACCTTTGTTGTCCAAGGGTAAAGTGCGTGATGTTTATGCATTAGATGACAACAAGTTGCTGATGATTACTACCGACCGTCTTTCTGCGTTTGACGTAGTGATGGGTGAGCCCATTCCTGAGAAGGGTGTAGTTCTCAATCAAATGGCCAATTTTTGGTTTGATAAATTGGCTGCAGTGATTCCTAATCATTTGACTGGCATTGATCCAGCTACTGTAGTGGCAGCGGATGAGATTAGCCAAGTCAAAGGTCGTGCGGTAGTTGCTAAACGCTTAAAGCCCATTTTGGTTGAGGCAGTGGTCCGTGGTTACTTAGCTGGTAGTGGCTGGAAAGACTACAAAGAAACTGGCAAGGTTTGCGGCATTGCTTTGCCGGAAGGTTTAGAGAATGCCCAGAAATTACCTGAGCCTATTTTTACTCCTGCTGCTAAAGCAGAGTTTGGTCAGCATGATGAAAACATCTCATTTGAGAAAGTCATCGAGCTCATTGGTGAAAAGTTAGCCAATCAAATTCGTGAAGTGAGTATTCGTTTGTACAAAGAGGCTTCTGAATACGCAGCTACTCGTGGAATCATCATTGCTGATACCAAGTTTGAGTTTGGCTTAGATGCCAATGACCAACTGGTGTTGATGGATGAGATCCTGACAGCCGACTCTTCTCGTTTTTGGCCTGCAGAGACCTACTATGTAGGCTCTAACCCACCTTCTTATGACAAGCAGTTTGTGCGTGATTGGCTAGAAACCGCCATGGTGGATGGTAAGTTATGGCCTAAAACAGCCCCTGCACCGCAATTGCCAGCAGATGTGATTGAAAAGACTGCCCAAAAGTATCGTGAAGCGCTTACCCGCCTTACTGAGACTTCTTGAGTCAGGGATAATAGAGTCCTTAATGGTTATAAGGCATTTGGAGAGGTAAATGAGTAAGAAGCCAATCGTCGGAATAGTGATGGGATCCAATTCAGATTGGGACACCATGCAGCACGCCGCTCAAATGCTTGAGCAATTCGGCATTGCTCATGAGGCAAAAGTACTCTCCGCACACCGCATGCCAGATGACATGTTTCAGTACGCTGAAAAAGCGCAGGCGAATGGTTTGCAAGCCATCATTGCTGGTGCAGGTGGCGCAGCTCATCTACCAGGCATGCTCGCCTCAAAAACGATTGTTCCTGTTTATGGCGTACCTGTCGCTAGTAAATATTTGCGTGGAGAAGATTCTCTCTTTTCTATTGTGCAGATGCCTAAAGGTATTCCGGTTGCTACTTTTGCGATTGGTGAAGCCGGCGCAGCAAATGCTGCCTTGCATGTGATTGCAGGTTTAGCTTTGCATGATGCTGATTTAGCAAAGCGCTTAGAAGATTTCCGTGCCAAGCAGTCTGATGCTGCACGCTCAATGAATTTGCCGGGATATTAATTACATGGCAGATCGTATGGAACCCATTTTGCCGGGTTCATATTTAGGAATTTTAGGTGGCGGTCAATTGGGGCGGATGTTTACTCAAGCCGCTCAAGCGATGGGCTACAAGGTTTGCGTGCTCGACCCTGGCTCTGATAGTCCTGCAGGCTCTATTGCTGAAAAATTTATTCAAGCTGACTACACTAATAGTGCCGCTTTAAAAGAGATGGCTGCACTATGTTCATCAGTGAGTACTGAGTTTGAAAATGTTCCCGCTCAAGCTTTGGATGAGTTGGAGTCTTTGGGTGTATTTGTGGCGCCACGCAGCAGTTGCGTGTCTCTTGCCCAAAATCGTATTGCTGAGAAAAATTTCTTAGCCACTTGGAAGTCAGAGACCAATATTGGCCCAGCTCCCAACTTTGTGATTGAGCATGAGGCTGATATTGCCCATGCTCCAAAGGAGCTCTTCCCTGGAATCTTGAAGACTGCTCGAATGGGTTATGACGGCAAAGGTCAGGCTACTGTTTACAGTGCAGATGAATTGACTACTGCATGGAATGAGTTCGGGCGCGTGCCTTGTGTTTTAGAAAAGCGCATGGAATTAGATTTTGAAGTGTCAGCTTTGGTAGTGCGTGGTTATGACGATGCTGTAGTAGCCTATCCAGTGGCCCAAAATATCCATCGTGACGGTATTTTGCATACCTCGACTGTGCCAGCCCCTTCACTGAAGCCTGCTCAGGAAAAGAAAATCATTGATGCAGCCAAGGCGCTGATTCGGAAGATCGATTACGTTGGTGTTCTTTGCGTAGAATTCTTTGTGCTGAAGAACGGCGACATCGTGGCTAATGAAATCGCACCACGCCCGCACAACTCTGGTCACTACACCATGGATGCTTGTGTGAGCAGTCAGTTTGAACAGCAGGTACGAGCAATGGCTCGTTTGCCTTTGGGTGATACCCGTCAGCTTGCGCCTGTATCCATGTTGAACTTGTTGGGTGATCTTTGGTTTGAGGGTAGTGAAGATCAACCAAAAGAGCCTGCATGGAATAAAGTTCTGGCTCACCCTGATGCAAAGCTACACCTGTATGGCAAATCTGCGCCACGCATTGGTAGAAAAATGGGTCACATTAACTGCTTAGGCGAGAATCTCAATGAGGCTCGGAAAAATTGCGCAGCTGTTGCTACCGAACTAGGGATCGAGCCCTAGAAATGTCCGCAGACAGTACCCACTTGCAATCTTCTGCAGTGATTAATGAGGCAGTACAAAGCTTGCGTGACGGTGGTTTGGTTGCATTCCCCACAGAGACCGTTTATGGCTTGGGCGCGGATGCTAAAAATCCTGAAGCGATTAAGAAAATCTTTACCGCTAAGGGTCGCCCATCAAATCACCCCCTAATTGTTCATTTAGCTGCGCCAGATAAATTCGATCAAACTCAAATCGATTGGGTTGCGCTCTTGGCACCGTGGGTAAGAGACTTATCCGAGGAAGCCTTAAAGCTCATTAACGCCTTTTGGCCAGGGCCATTAACTTTAGTCTTCAAGAAAGATAAAAGTGTTTTAAATGAACTGACTGGCGGCCAAGATACGGTAGCGATTCGGGCTCCTTCTCATCCTGTTGCACAGGAGTTATTACGTAAATTTAAAGGCGGAGTTGTTGCGCCATCAGCCAATCGCTTTGGTAAGGTATCGCCGACTAGTGCTGCCGACGTCCGTAATGAGTTCGAGGGTATGTTGGATTTAATGATTTTGGATGGTGGCGATTGTGAAGTCGGTATCGAGTCAACCATCATTGATTTGTCATCTGGCGATAAGGCTGTGCTACTCAGACCCGGCGCAATCACTCCAAGTGAAATTTTTACCAAGACAGGTGTAAAGGTTTATCAGCCTGGAGAAGTAAAAGGGAATGAAGCGCCCAATGAAGCAACGGCAGATCTACCAAGGGTATCTGGAAGTCTCAAAGCCCATTACGCACCAACTACGCCTTTGCGCCTATATGCCCCGGGTCGTGTCTTGGATGCCTTGACTGAATATCCAGATATTAAATCGCGCGTTGCTGTAGCGGTGTGGGATTCAGAATCCTCCTTAAGTGAGGATGGGCATCCTTCGGCCCACTTTGAGGAGGTTGAGGTTCCAAGCGATAGCGGTGCCTTTGCGAGTCGGCTATATCGCTCCTTGCGTGATTTAGATCAGCAAGGTTGGGATTTGATTTTGTTCCCTGAACCGCCAGCGGGCGAGGAGTGGGACGGCGTTAGAGATCGTCTTCAGCGCGCATGCTTTGGTTCTGGCCCATCTTCAAGCAGCCACGATAGCAACTGATCGTGCGCCTCTAGACCCTTCCAAGCATTGGGGTGGTTGATGAATGAAGTCACCGCATACATCTTTCCAGATTTACTCATTACATAACCTGAGATAGCTCGCACATCTGCAAGAGAACCGGTTTTAATTCTGGCTTCTGGTTTTTTCTTCAGATGTAAAAACTTGCGTAGTTGAACCATTAAGCGATTGCGCATCGTGCCATCGGTACCTGCAATTGGTAGGCTGTTATATAAAATATCACCCACTGGTAAATTACGAGCAGTGAGCAAGAGCTGATTCATTTGACTGGCAGAGATTGCTTCGTTGCGAGATAGCCCAGAGCCATTCTCAATCACCAGCCCCTGAAAGTCCAAACCATTTTGTTTGAGCCAACTCTGAATCACTAACTCACCATTGGCAGTTGTTGCTGGCTTACCCATTTTCTCTAAAGCCATAGTCAAAAGAACTTGGCGAGCCATGACATTATTGGAGTACTTGTTTATATCAACAACATCATCGGCAAGTTTGCTGCCTTCAAATTGCAAAAGAAGTCGGGCGGCTAAAGGAACTGAACCATCTTTACCGATAGGAGCTTGTGCCCAGCTGCCACCAGCCAATTCCCAAGCGGCAGCAAAGCCTTGCGTTAGAAAGGTATTGGCGTCAAGCGCAACAACGTTAAAGTTCACTCCCTTACAGGAGCTTGGGAACGCCCCAGAGAACTGTGCAGTTAAAGGCTGATCGGTATTGGTGACACCTTCCGGATCTAAATTAAAGCGGATATTGCTTTTCCAGTTATCGCATGAGCGATCGACCAGCTGCATTTGGTTGGATACCTTTAGCTGGGAGAGGGATGGGGTGTAACTAATGTCAATAAAATCCGCAGTGCGTGACTTACCTAGTTGAAACGACAAAGTCCTAAATGCATAGAGCAGAGGATCTGGCGGAACGTTGTATGCACGCAGAGCTTCGCCATCAATAGTATTTTGCTCCATGACATTAGCCGCATAAGCACTGCGATCAAAGAATAGATTGCCATCAATCTTCTGGATACCCAGACCTTGAAGGTCCTTCATCATCTTAGCTAACTCTTCCGGAACAAGCTTGGGATCACCAGTTCCCTGTAAATATAAATTACCTTTCAGAGCTCCCTGACGAATAACACCATCGGTATAGACATTAGTGCGCCAACGATATTGAGGACCTAAGATGTCTAAACCAGAAAGCGTTGTTAATAACTTCATCGTTGAAGCGGGGTTCATTGGATCGCCACCGCGCCAATCTAAAACTTTCTTAGCTACATTCTTTCCGGGGCGACCGGGTTCGATCTCTAGAACTGAAATACTTACCGTATCAAGAGGAATTTGATTGCGCTCGAGGCTACTCGCTACGGATGGTGGAATTACTGGGGATGCAGTCTCGCCGGCAAAGGCTAAAGAACTAGCCGTCCAAAGGAGGATTGCGATAAAAGCGGATGGGCGAAGAGGAGAAAAACGCATCTCCCATAGGATAAACCCACCGCATCAAAGATTAAAGCTTTGCATATTGAGATTGATACCTAGTAATAATTAGATTTTGGTCCTCCAGCAATTGAATAAAGGTGGTAATTCGAGCATCTAAATTCTTCTCTTGCTCTAGAGCTTCGCATGCCCTAGTAAAGTTTTTGGCATGGAGGAGTTGAGCTCCCCCTTTGACTTTATGAACCATACTTCTGAAGGCGCCTTCATCCACGGCGTCATTCCTCAGGGAAAGAAGGGCCTCATCATGCACCTTTTTAATTTCTTCAAGGATGACCAGAATGTACTCTGGGCTGTGTTTGAGGAGATTTCCGAAGGCGTCAAATGAATACTCCTCCAGACCCCCAGTTTGAGTTGTAGTCTCAGTTAATTCTTCGACTTGGAAATAGCGAGAAAGTTCATTCTCTAAAGTCATGAGGCTTAATGGTTTGATCAGGACACCATTCATGCCGGCCTCCAAGAATTGATGTCGTGAATCTAGGGCATAGATATCTGCGGTAATTCCGATGATGATGAGGTCTTGATTACCTATATTACGTATGTGCTTGGCAAGCTCTGAACCCTGCATGCCTGGGATAGATTGATCTGTTAACAGAAGATCAAAATGCTTTTGATTGATGAGATCAAGCGCAGTATTGGCGTTATCGCAAACTGATACTTCAATGCCTAGCGCCTGAAGTTGAAGCGAGATAATTTGGCGGCTTGCTGGGTGATCTTCCACTACTAAGGCTTGCAATAGGCGCTCATTATTTTGAGCATGCTTGGAGACTAGCTTTCTGGATATATTGCTATGTTCAGGTCTTGAGGCTCTGGTTGCAGCAATGCTGGTACGTGGGAATGCAGCGCAAAAATGAATATTGCTACCAAAGCCTGGCGCGCTCTCAAAGTAGAGCTGGCTGTTCATGGAAGTGACTAAGTGATTTGTGATGGTTAGACCAAGGCCAGTGCCATTAGTCTGTTCGGTATTACCTGGTATTTGCTCAAAAGCTTGCAGTGCTAGGGTAATTTCTTCTGTACCCATACCAACACCGGTATCAATGACTCTGAATTCAACTAATTGTCCCGCATGATCATCTGCCAGCACGCTGATAGAGAAATAGATTTCACCATGATCAGTGAACTTAATAGCATTACTAATCAAGTTCTGCAGTATTTGACGTAGACGCAAAGAATCTAACAATAAAACTTCTGCAATGCGTGGATCTTTGGAGGTATATAGCTTGAGACTCTGCCTATGGGCAACCGTTGAGAATGCCGAATCGATGTCATCAATCAAAGCATTGAGATTACAAGGCTCAATATTGAGTGTGAGCTTGCCTGCCTCAATCTTTGAAAGATCCAAAACCTGGTTTAGGATTCCCAAAAGAGATTCTGCTGATGAGTGTGCGCTCTTCAGTAAAGTTTTTTCATTTGCAGGTAGGGAGCTGCTGAGCAATAACTCCTGCACTCCCAAAATGGCATTCATTGTCGTACGGATCTCATGACTCATTGTGGCTAGGAAGGCAGACTTTGCAGCGTTTGCATTTTCTGCCTGCTCCTTCGATGAAATAAGGTGTTTCGCTTCTTGTTTTTGAATTGTTTGTCTCTGATGCATACGCCAAAGCAAGGTAAAGCCTATCAGTAGGATTGCCAAAGTGGAGAGCCAAGGTAAATGGTTGGGTGGGGATGAGTGGCCTCTTTCAAAAGTAGACACGTTGATGTTAAAAAGATCTCGTGATGCGATTGGATCTAGATTATTGAGAAACTGCTCAAGTACTCCATGCAAATCTTCATCTTGATTCGAGATAAGCCAGCGATATTCAAAGGGCTCTCTACTGTAAAGCCCGTCAACCTGTAACTTGTCTGCGTTTAATTTCTGAATGAGTTGTTGCGCAAGACGAAGCGGTAAGACAAGCGCTTCAATATCGTTTTTGAGGAGATCAAATATTAATTTTTCCGCATGGCCGGATACGCTGGCTTGGGGATGATTGGGTATCGGTGGGTTTTCAAAGCCACGGTCAAAGTAGGCGATATTAATTGGCTCAATAGGCGCATCGTTTTTGGACCGTTTAGTCAGAATAGCGTCATGCCCCCAAAAGATTGCTTCTGATAAGGAGCCAAACTTCAGATACTCGTCATCTAGAGCGGGTGGATCAATGATGAAATCCACCTCTCCATTGGCTAGTTGCTCAAGTCCCTCCTGATCACTCTTACGCCACGTCGGTAAAAACTCCTGTTGGGTAAATTCGCTGAGCTTTTTTAGAAAGCCATGAAAAGCTCCAGGCTCACCCTTTTCATGCACATCTAAGTAAGGCGCATATTTTTCATGAATACTAAAACGTACTATGGGATGGGCATCGATCCACCGTTGCTCTGCTGGGTTCAGTAAGTTCGCATAGGCATTGCTTAATATCCCATTGAATAGGATAAAAACGGCAATACGGGTGATGGACCGACGCATGCTGAATTAGCTTTCGATAATGTTGTTCATACGACAGAACAAAATCAAGTCTGCAATATTGTTAATGCCCAGCTTGTCAAAGACTCTGGTCTTATAAGTAGCTACTGTCTTATTGCTGATATGTAGCATTTCAGAGATTTGTTGGTTTGAGTTCCCTTTGCCCAGATATTTCATAACCTGTAACTCACGATCAGAAATTAACGCAAGCTTATCGTTGTCACTTAATGAGCTATTGCCATTTTTGCCATGAGTGAAAAAGTTATAGCCTTGGGATATGGCAACGCAGGCGGCTAGGATGACATCTGCACCTGCAGTTTTATTTACAAAACCATGTCCACCTAATGAGCGCACTCTCCCGCCATAAACAGCCTCGTCCATACTGGAAAGAACCAGCATTCGAACTTCGGGATACATTAATCCGATACGGCGTATAACATCAAAGCCATCCGTCTTGGGCATATCGAGATCCAAGATCACCATATTGGGGTTCACCTCTTTCATGGACCTAAGGCACTCCTCTCCATTCTGAGCTTGCCCTGCGATCTCAAATAGCAACTGGTCCTGCAACATACTTTTAAGAGCCATCAGCATTGCCGGATGGTCATCTACCAACATAACGCGTTTTCTCATTACTTGTCTCCGTTTTGGTTTGGGTGTTGATGAGGGTGCAGCGAAAAAATGGCTTTAGCGATACGGCTATCGTTAATCTGCAGCATCTGATGGCGGCTTACAGGCGACATCATGAGACCACCATAGGAATGGTCGGCAATCAAAGTGGAGGCATTTTCTAAATCTTTTACTAATCCAATATTGCTGGCATAAATTTGTGTAGGTGAGTAGGGTGATTGCCTGAGTTGAGAAAGGGCATCACTTGCCATCTCACGCTCACGCATTTGACTCATATCAATATGAACACCTTCCAATTGCATCTCCGTGATCCACTGCAACTCTTCAATGCTTCCGGTGAATGTGAGGAAATGTAGTAATACACCAAGCCGTCGCAAACGAAGTAATCCTTCTTTGCAAGCATCAGCGCTGTCGGGCTCAGGAATACTTTGAATGCCGATACTGACCAAGCCCACTGGTAGACGTGAGTTCAGAATCAGCTCACTCATGGCATCCACGTAGCCGCTTGACGCTATGGCATACGTTGGTATTGGCAAAATTCCAGGAATAAAACGACCACTGCGATACCAATAGGCAATGGTGTCTAGGCCTTCCATAAAAAGGCGTAGCAATTGCATATCAGAGGTAGTCAGTAATGGTCTAAATAAAGATCCTGTCAGTTTGGTTCCCTTACAGTTAAAAATGGGTTCATGACTAATCGCTTGTCGTTTAGACCAGGATTGGTGTTCTTCAAGGGCTTGGTTACTAAGGCCAAGCCAGGGATCGCCACAGGCGTCTCGTACTTCCTGGAAGGGTTTGTTCTTCCATGCCTTTACAAGCGTGTACAGCCGGGATTTCGGGCTCATCAGCATTCTCCAATCGGTGACTATCCAGTCTAGGCAGGACGGATTGGAGCGGTAAGGGCTTTAGGCTGATTTATCTGTAGGAATTGACCTACCAGCCTGTCCCTATTATAAAAATAGGCTAAATCCTTAAAGAATTTATGGTGATCCGCCCTTGAAATCCAGGGAATCAGACCTATATAATCAGCACTCCCTACATGCGAGTGCTAAAGAGGCGATTTATACCTAAATAACCCTTGGCTTCCGTGTGAAGAGATCATAAAGCATTGATTTATATAGTTTATTTAAATAGTTAACACTTACTAACATAGGAGAAGAGATGAATTTGCGTCCCTTACATGATCGCGTAATCATCAAGCGTTTAGATCAAGAATCAAAAACTGCTTCCGGAATCATCATTCCTGACGCTGCTGCAGAAAAACCTGATCAAGGTGAAGTATTGGCAGTAGGCCCAGGTAAACGTGATGACAGCGGCAAATTAAACGCACCTGACGTCAAAGTAGGCGATCGCGTGTTGTTTGGTAAATATGCAGGTCAAACAGTAAAAGTTGACAGCGAAGAACTCATCGTGATGCGTGAAGACGACATCATGGCTGTTGTACAGAAGTAATTTCGGTATTTAAGAGAGGAATTTAATCATGGCAGCAAAAGACGTTGTATTTGGAGATAGCGCCCGCACCAAGATGGTCGAAGGCGTCAACATTCTTGCTAATGCAGTGAAAACAACTTTGGGACCAAAAGGTCGCAACGTGGTGATTGAGCGTTCATTCGGTGGACCAACAATTACTAAAGACGGTGTATCCGTAGCAAAAGAAATCGAACTCAAAGACAAGCTCCAGAACATGGGCGCGCAGATGGTTAAGGAAGTTGCTTCCAAAACTGCTGACATCGCTGGTGACGGTACAACTACCGCTACTGTATTGGCGCAGTCTATCGTTCGCGAAGGTATGAAGTATGTTGTTTCAGGCCATAACCCAATGGACCTGAAGCGTGGTATTGATAAGGCTGTTGCAGCCGCTATCCAAGAACTCGCAAAAATCAGCAAGCCTTGCACCACTACTAAAGAAATCGCTCAAGTAGGTTCTATCTCTGCAAACAGCGACCACAGTATTGGTCAGCGCATTGCAGAAGCAATGGAAAAAGTAGGTAAAGAAGGCGTTATCACTGTTGAAGATGGCAAGTCTTTGGAAGACGAGCTTGAAGTGGTTGAAGGTATGCAGTTTGACCGCGGTTACCTCTCTCCATACTTCATCAATCAACCAGAAAAACAAGTTGCCGTATTGGAAAGCCCATACGTTCTCTTGTTTGACAAGAAGATTGCCAACATCCGTGATTTGCTCCCAGTACTCGAGCAAGTAGCGAAGTCTGGTCGCCCACTGTTGATCATTGCAGAAGATGTTGAAGGCGAAGCCTTGGCAACTTTAGTAGTGAACAACATCCGCGGCATCATTAAGACTTGTGCTGTTAAGGCTCCTGGTTTCGGTGACCGTCGTAAAGCCATGTTGGAAGACATCGCGATTTTGACTGGCGGCACAGTAATTGCTGAAGAAATCGGCCTCACACTCGAGAAAACAACTCTTGAGCATTTAGGTCAAGCGAAGCGCATCGAGGTAGGTAAAGAAAACACCATCATTATTGACGGCGCTGGCGATGCTAAAGCAATCGAAGCTCGCGTGAAGAACATTCGTGTTCAGATCGAAGAAGCTACTAGCGACTACGACAAAGAAAAATTGCAAGAGCGTGTAGCCAAGTTGGCTGGCGGTGTTGCAGTGATTCGTGTTGGTGCTGCTACTGAAGTGGAAATGAAGGAGAAGAAGGCTCGTGTTGACGACGCATTGCACGCAACTCGTGCAGCTGTTGAAGAAGGCATTGTTCCTGGCGGTGGCGTAGCATTGATTCGTGCAATGCAAGGTATCAAAGGCTTGAAAGGCGATAACGCCGATCAAGACGCTGGTATCAGCATCGTATTGCGCGCTATGCAAGAGCCATTGCGTACGATCGTTAGCAACGCTGGTGAAGATGCTGGTGTGGTTGTTAATGCAGTACAAGCAAGTACAGGCAATAACGGCTACAACGCTGCTACTGGTGAATACGGCGACCTCGTTGCACAAGGTGTTATCGACCCAACTAAGGTAACAAAAACTGCATTGGTAAATGCTGCTTCTGTTGCTGGCCTGTTGTTGACAACCGATTGCGCAATCTCCGAAGCACCAAAAGATGAATCTGCTGGTGGTATGCCTGATATGGGTGGCATGGGTGGAATGGGCGGAATGGGCGGCATGATGTAATAGCCGTTAATTTCCTCAGCCAACTGGCTGTAGAAATAAGAGCGCCCGGTTCAAAAGACCGGGCGTTTTTTATTGGATTCTCTGCTCGAATTAGTCGGGCTGTATACCGCCATCCTTAATTACTTTTTTCATCTTTACCAATCCCTGTGCAATCATTTCCTTTAAATGATCTGGGCCAAGAGGAACAAATTCAAAGCCTTGCTGAATAAGTTGTTCACGTAGCTTTGGATCTCTTAGCGCAGTTGCTAAAGACTCATTTAGTTTTTCAATAATTGCTGGTGAAGTGCCTTTGGGTGCTAGTAGAGCGCCCCAGGTTGAGAATTCATAACCTTTCACACTCTCACTAATTGTTGGAGTATTGGGTAGCAACGGAGATCGTGTTTTGCTCGCCACCCCCAATGCCTTCAGCTTCCCAGCACGAATATGGGGCAGTACAACTGATAAAGCGCTGATCATCACTGGCACTTGACCAGCCATGACGTCAGTGACTGCAGCAGCAGCTCCACGATAAGGAATATGAACGATTGGGGCACCGGTGAATTGGCGGAAGATTTCCATGCCAATATGCTGTGGCGAACCATTGCCCCCAGATGCGTAGTCAATCCTACCAGGCCTTTCTTTAGCAATGCGCACTAGGTCTGCTGCCGTATTCCCGGGAAATGTTGGGTTGGCAACCATCACAAAAGTAATCGCAGCCACTTCAGATATTGGAGCAAAACTTTGAATCGGATCGTAATCAATCTTTTTGTATAGATTGGGTAACATCGTTAGGATGCTGTCATTAAATGCGCCCAAGACATAGCCATCAGCAGGACTTTGTGCAACCTTAGCTGCGCCAATTATTCCCGCACCTCCTGGAATGTTTTCTATTAAGATTGCTTGACCTAGGTTTTCACCCATTTTTTGTGCAACTGGGCGCATCAAGATGTCAACGCCACTCCCTGCTTGAAGTGGCATGATGGTTTGAATAGTTCGGTTAGGATAGTTGCTTTGTGAGCTGGCTGATCCTGCCCAAAAGATTGCGCAGATTGAGATGAGAAAATTAATAAATGCTGATTTGAATTGCATATTGTCTCGACTTATTAAGTGATGAAGCATTCTGTCGACGCTTCTATGACGTATCTTAGCGTAATAAAAAAACCGCCTGTAGGCAGTTTTCTAAAGCGACTAGTTCTTAAATTTAATAAACAACCTTCTTCGCATCACCGAACACCTAAAAGATGAATCTGCTGATGGTATGCCTAATATGGCCAGCATAATGTAATAGCTGTTAATTTCTTCAGTTATCTGGCTGTAGAAATAAGAGCGCCTGATTCAAAAGACCGGGCGTTTTTTATTTATAGGTGTAAGCTGTACCGAACATTACCACTGGAACGGGCGTCAAGATGACTAGTCGCAATCAAGCAACCCCCCTTATTTCAATGGGTTTGCTCTTTCTGAGCTCCACCTTCCTTTGTGGAGCTTCAATCGCCCAGTCAGTCGACTCTCAGCCAGTATTTCAGAAAAGTGTCTCCAACCTGCGTAATCAGCGTTATTGCGAAGTTCTGGTGGGCAAGCGAGCGTGGCTTAACTTGGAAGTAAAGGTATTTAATACGCAAGGTCTTAATCTTTGCCCTGAAATACAGTGGAAGACTTTAACTAAAGAATCTATTGAAAAGAGTTTCGATGCCTCTTTTGCCGTCCTCAATGGACCGCGCTATTGGACTATGGATGAAATTCAGGCGGCGGGCAACACTATCAATGACGTAAAAGAATCTTTTGGCGGTATCGAGATGAATTTACGGGCAACAATCCAATTGAGTTTGTTAAAGCAATTGATGGGTAGCAAACAATACACCCCAAATGAAATTACGCGTACTACTAATTTTATTTATAGAGTTGGTAGTGCTGTATACGAACTGACCTCTCCTGGGGGTGATGTTTATGTAATGCAGTCTTATTCACAAATCGTGAATCCCGCACTCGGTATGAAAGATCTTCCGGTATTGAGTGAGCAGCTGAAATTGCCTGCTGGCTGGACTTACCGAAGCCGCGTGCTCGACCAAGACCTTTCTTTGGTAGCCAATGGCGTTGCCTATGTACTGCAGGACAACTTATCCAATAGTTACCAGAGAAGGTAATTTTGTAAAAATTACTGCCAGACTTTATGAAGTTTTAAAAAGTCTGCATTCATGAGTTGTGGATCTTGTAGTTGATGTGGAAATTCCAAGGCAAAAATCACGTAAAGCGCGAATCCCATCAAGCCTAAGTAGAGAGCTGTCAGAAACCAGTCCTCCTCTTTTTTGATTGCCATAGAGTAGCCGCTTAATAAGGCACCTATTGAGAGCAGGGTAAAGAGGAAGCGGTCAATAATTGCTGGGGGATGATGTTTTCCATTGAGTATTCCTTCTTGGAAAACATCTAATAGATGGGCGAGTTGAGGCCTCAAGATAGCATCAGCTAAATCCCTAGTGCTGACTGGCGCACGGCCAATAGCTTTATTGACTTCTTCATTAAGGGTATTTAAAGACTGAGCTAAGACATTATTATTGGCGTCAAGGTCATCCATTTTTTTAATGTTTTCATACTTAGACATTCTCAAGTCAAGTATTTGCTTTAGGGTATTTTGTACCGTAACACGATCTGTAGGATTCAGATAATTGCTCGATTGATAAACCTGCTTGAGGGTATACGCCTGGTCGCGTATTAAGCTCATCCGTTTGTCGTAGTGATCGGTTGCATTTGAAAAAGTAAAGCCGAGTACAAGTGCTGATAACCCAAAAATTGCTGTTGCTAATGAATCTCGGACGACGACGTGTTCCGTTGTGCGGGTTCGATATCTTCCATAGAGCCAGCCTAGTAGTAAGAATGTCAGGATCGAAGTAAAAAATATTAGTGGCGCATATTGAACGATATTAAGATGATTCTCAACGAAATTTGGCATAGCAAGCTCTTATAAGATGGTTTCGCTTTAATTAAGGAGTTTGCTTAGTGTAATAAAAAACCGCCCGAAGGCGGTTAATTATTTGATGATTCTTGACTCAGGCTTATTCAACCGCCTTAACCATCTCTTCAACTACCTTCTTCGCATCACCGAAGACCATCATGGTTTTATCCATGTAGAAGAGTTCGTTATCTAGACCGGCATAGCCAGCTGCCATCGAACGCTTATTGACGATGATGGTTTTGGCTTTAAATGCTTCCAAGATTGGCATACCAAAGATTGGGCTACCTGGAGTGCGTGCGGCAGGGTTCACCACGTCGTTGGCACCAAGCACTAGCACTACGTCAGCCTGACCAAAGTCGCTGTTGATGTCTTCCATCTCAAATACTTGATCGTATGGTACTTCAGCTTCAGCCAATAGTACGTTCATGTGACCAGGCATACGACCTGCTACGGGATGAATCGCGTATTTCACAGTCACGCCATGATGAGTTAACTTTTCAGTCAATTCTTTCAATGCATGTTGAGCGCGAGCCACTGCCAAGCCATAACCTGGAACAATGATCACGGTGTCAGCATTTTCCATGAGGAAAGCGGCATCTTCAGGTGAGCCTGTTTTGTAGTTCTTAGGACCGCCATCATCAGCACCGCCGGCAGCAGCTTCAGCGCCAAAGCCGCCTAGCAATACAGCCAAGATGGAGCGGTTCATCGCCTTACACATGATGTAAGACAGAATCGCACCGGATGAGCCTACGCAAGCACCCGCAATAATTAATACTGGGTTGTTTAATGTGAAACCAATACCAGCCGCTGCCCAACCAGAATAACTGTTCAGCATTGATACAACCACTGGCATATCAGCGCCACCGATAGGGATGATCAAGGTCACGCCCAATACCAAAGCAACGGCACACATTGCCAAGAAAGCTGCGTGGCTATCACCCATGTAATAAGCAATACCAGCGCCAACCATTGAGACGGCCAAAATCAAATTCAGCAAATGTTGACCAGCGAAAGTAACTGGCTTACCACTGACTTTGCCGGATAACTTACCAAATGCAATGACAGATGCAGTAAAGGTGATGGCACCAATAAACGCGCCAATGAAAAGTTCAATCTTCTGTGCGCCAGTATGGTCATGCGCTGGATTAAATACAGCAGCAATCGCAATTAATACGGCCGATAAACCTACGAAGGAGTGCATCAAAGCAACCAACTCAGGCATCTTGGTCATTTGCACGCGCTTAGCAGCGAGCGTACCAATGATGGCGCCAGCCACAACCGCAACACCAATCAACGAGACGACTGGCTTGAAGTCGGGAATGAAGAAAGTGGTGACAACGGCTAACAACATGCCAATCATGCCAAAAGTATTACCTTGACGTGAAGTGGTTGGTGAAGACAAGCCACGCAAAGCGAGGATGAACAACACCGATGAAATGAGATAAGAAATGGCGGTTATGTTTGACATAGTTTTGGTCTCTATATGGGTCTTGTTCTAGGTTTATTTGGTTCCAGCCGCATCAGCTTTAGGAGCTTTTTTCTTGAACATTTCAAGCATGCGACGGGTGACCATAAAGCCACCAAAAATATTGATAGACGCGAGGAATACCGCTACTGCACCAATAATGCTGGTGAGGGTGATTTCATTGCCACCGATAACTTCAGTTTGGAGCAATGCGCCAACAATGATGATGCCGGAGATGGCATTAGTCACCGCCATTAAAGGCGTATGCAATGCTGGCGTTACGTTCCAAACTACGTGATAGCCAACAAATATGGCCAATACAAACACGGTAATGTTTTGAACGGTGAGGATGCTTTGAAAGGCAGCGAGATCCATAGTGTTTCCTTAGTATTTTTACTATTAGTTTTTGCGGATGGCCTGACCATCACGACACATTAAGCAAGCAGTAACGATGTCATCATCACTTGGGATAACTAAATTGGCTTCTTTATCCACAATGAGTTTCATGAAATCGAGCAAGTTGCGTGAGTAGAGAGCGGAAGCATCTGCTGCAACCATACTGGCTAGGTTGGTGTAGCCAACAATCTTCACGCCATTCACATCGACTACTTTGTCTGCTTGTGTTAACGGGCAGTTGCCTGAACCGTTATCACCTTTACCTGCAGCCAAGTCGATCACGATTGAGCCTGGCTTCATATTGGCAACAGTGTCGCTATGCAAAAGTACAGGCGGCTTGCGTCCTGGAATCAATGCAGTGGTGATCACAATGTCAGCCTGTTGCGCGCGTTCTGCAACCAAGGCCGCTTGACGCTTCATCCAGGCTTCAGGCATTGGGCGGGCATAACCACCAACACCTTGTGCAATCTCACGCTCTTCATCAGTTTCATAAGGAACGTCAACAAACTTCGCGCCTAATGATTCGATTTGTTCTTTAGCTGCTGGGCGCACATCAGATGCTTCAATCACGGCGCCAAGACGTTTTGCAGTAGCAATCGCTTGCAAGCCTGCAACACCAGCACCCAAGATTAGTATGCGAGCTGCTTTCACAGTTCCTGCAGCAGTCATCAGCATTGGCATGAAGCGTTGATATTCGTTAGCTGCAACCAATACTGCTTTGTAACCAGCAATGTTTGCCTGGGAAGATAAGACGTCCATGCTTTGTGCGCGTGTTGTGCGTGGTGCAGCCTCTAAAGAGAATGCAGTAACACCTTTTGCAGCCATGGCTGCAATCATGTCGTTATCAAACGGATCGAGCATGCCCAAGAGCACGGCGCCGGTTTTAATCTGTTTAAGTTCGGCTGCCTCGGGCGCACGTACTTTAAGAACAATCTCTGCACCAAACGCATCTGCAGCGCTACCAATGCTTGCGCCCACAGCTTCATAAGCGGAGTCAGGTTGACTGGCTTTTACTCCGGCGTCTTTTTGAATAACGACGGTATGACCTTGACCAATTAATTTTTTAACGGTTTCTGGTGTGGCGGCTACTCGAGTTTCCCCGGGCCTTGTTTCCAGTGGCACTCCTATGCGCATGGCATGTCTCCAAAAGCAAAAATTTATAAAAAATCTATTTTAGTTAAATAGGGCTCGTTGCGCCTATTTACTCACCCCTAAGTCCTTTTGCTTGGTTTTTGCCCGAAATTCTGTGAAATCAGGCTAAGACTTCTACAATATGGCCTGTAAGCTTATATTAAATTCTCGCATTTTTTGATGATCCCGCTCAATTCTTCCTTAATCCCGTCCTCCCAGCCCAAGAAAGTCGTTATTGGCATGTCTGGGGGGGTAGATTCGTCGGTGGCTGCCTGGATGCTCAAAGAGCAAGGCTTTGAAGTTATTGGCCTTTTTATGAAAAATTGGGAGGATGACGATAACGACGAGTACTGTTCTGCTCGTCAAGACTGGCTCGATGTGGTTTCAGTCGCCGATTTGATCGGAATAGACGTCGAAGCAGTCAATTTTGCTGCTGAATACCGTGAGCGCGTATTTGCTGATTTCTTGCGCGAGTACGCTGCAGGGCGAACACCCAATCCTGATGTTTTATGTAATGCCGAAATTAAGTTCAAAGCTTTCTTAGATCACGCCATGAGTTTGGGTGCGAATGCGATTGCAACAGGGCACTATGCGCGCGTGCGTCATGAAGGTGGCAGAGTACAGTTGTTGAAAGCTGTCGATGCCAGTAAGGACCAAAGTTATTTCTTACATCGCTTAACGCAGCAACAATTGGCAAACGTGATGTTCCCGCTTGGAGAAATTCCAAAAACGGAAGTCAGAAAAATTGCAGAGAAAATTGGTTTGCACAATGCTAAAAAGAAAGACTCCACCGGTATTTGCTTTATTGGTGAACGTCCTTTTAGAGAATTCTTAAATCGTTATTTACCGCGCGTACCTGGCCCGATAAAAACCCCAGAAGGTAAAACAGTTGGCGAGCATATGGGCTTAGCCTTCTTCACCTTAGGTCAGCGCAAAGGTATTGGTTTGGGTGGTAGTCAAGATGGCAATGGTGACGCTTGGTATGTAGCGCGCAAGGATATTCCTAATAACACCTTATATGTAGCCCAAGGCCACGAACACCCGTGGCTATTGGCTAATCAGCTTGCCGCAATGGACGCCAGTTGGGTTTCTGGTGCTTCACCAACACCCGGAAATTATTCTGCTAAGACTCGTTATCGACAAGCAGACTCTGCTTGTACTTTGAGTGCTGGTGCTGAAGCACTAAGCTTCGACTTAAGTTTTCCAGAAGCGCAGTGGGTTGTTACTCCAGGGCAATCTGCTGTCTTGTATGACGGAGATATTTGTTTGGGTGGCGGAATTATTTCTGCATAATTTTCATTAGCAAGTAGCGGATACAAAAATGCCAATCAGTTTTGATTGGCATTTTTAATTCAGCAGCAAGTGAATTAAGCGGCAGGTGGTTCGGTTTCAATAAAGGAAGGTCGCTGTAATAACTTTTGATACAGACGATCTAAATTTGGATATTGAGTTTGCCATTTCACCTCTGGAAAGCGAAATAATAAATATCCGATTGCGCAACCTACGGCGATATCTGCCAAAGTTAGTTGATTGCCATGACACCAGGCATTTCCACCCAGTTGCTCGGACATGTGACGCAGCGCCACATCAATTTTGCTCATTTGACGATCTACCCATGCCTGGCTTTGTTGTTCAGTTGGGCGCCATGTAAGTTCTAGACGAGCCAAAATACTCGCGTCGACAATTCCGTCTGCTAGCGCTTCCCAGGTTTTTACTGCGGCACGCTCACGGTTATCGGCAGGAATGAGCTTGCTTACTGGGCTGAGGCCGTCGGCATATTCGGCAATGACGCGGGAGTCGTAAATGGCCTCTCCATCGTCAGCCATAAGGCAAGGAACCTTCCCTAGGGGGTTGTTAAGGGCTATTTTGGTGTCTGCAGCCCATACATTCTCTAATTCGAGGTCAACATCAACCTTTTTCTCGTTAAAAACAATGCGTACTTTACGCACATAGGGGCTAGTAAGGGATCCGATAAGTTTCATGGGCTCAAGTATAGCCATCCTATTTGGGCTTTGCTGTACGCCGGAACGCATTAAAATCAGCTTTTATTGACATATTCAATGCAAAGGCAATATTCGTGAGTCAGCCGCTTTCAACCCTCAATGCCCTTTCACCCCTAGATGGCCGTTATGCCGGAAAACTGGATGCCTTACGCCCCTGGCTTTCCGAAGCCGCTTTTATGCGTCAGCGTGTTTTTGTGGAAATTCATTGGCTCTTAGCTTTGGCTGCTGCCGGCTTGCCTGATGTTCCAAAAATTAATGCTGCTGACGAAGCTTTTTTGCTTTCGCTCCCAGAAAACTTTTCTGATGCAGATGCTCAGCGCATCAAAGATATCGAAGCAGTAACGAACCACGACGTAAAGGCAGTTGAATATTTCTTAAAAGAAAAGGTTGCTGGACGACCAGATTTGTTGAAAGCAAGTGAGTTTATTCACTTTGCCTGTACATCAGAAGATATTAACAATACTTCTCACGGTTTAATGTTGCGCGGTGCACGTGATGAGGTTCTATTGCCTCAACTCAGAAAAGTACTCTCAGTACTGACTGATCTCGCGATTGAGAACGCTAAAGTGCCTTTGCTCTCTCGCACTCATGGCCAGCCAGCTTCACCAAGCACTTTGGGTAAAGAGATTGCCAATATTGCCAAGCGTTTAGAGCGCGCGATCGAGTCTATCGCTGCAGCCCCTTTACTAGGTAAGATGAATGGTGCAGTTGGTAACTACAACGCTCACATGTCAGCGTATCCTGATTTTGATTGGGAAAATTTTTCCAAGAGTGTGGTTGAGAGGCGTCTAGGTTTAACGTTCAATCCTTACACCATTCAAATTGAGCCACACGATGGTATGGCTCAGCTCTTTGATGCGATCGCTCGTGCTAATACGATTCTTTTGGATATGGATCGCGACTTCTGGGCTTACATCTCGGTTGGCTACTTTAAGCAGCGCACTAAAGCAGGAGAGATCGGTTCATCGACGATGCCGCATAAAGTGAACCCGATTGATTTTGAAAACTCTGAAGGTAACTTGGGTGTTGCCAACGCATTGCTGCGTCACCTTGCAGAAAAATTACCAATCTCTCGTTGGCAACGTGACTTGACTGACTCTACTGTCTTGCGCAATCTAGGCCCTGCTTTTGGCCACAGCGTACTGGCTTATGACAGCGCCTTGCGCGGCCTTAGTAAGTTAGAGGTAAATCATGCTGCAATCGCTGCTGATTTGGACGCTTGTTGGGAAGTATTGGCTGAGCCGGTGCAAACTGTGATGCGCCGTTATGGTATCGAGAATCCCTATGAGCAGTTAAAAGAATTGACTCGTGGCAAAGGGATTAATCAAGCAGACCTGCAAACCTTTATTCGTGGTTTGAAGATTCCTGAGGATGCAAAAGTACGCTTGTTGGAGATGACACCATCTTCTTACCTAGGTAAGGCGGTCGAGTTGACCGAACGTCTCAAAAAGTGAGCTTGACTCCCAATTCAGAATACGGGGCGCGTCCCCGGATCTGGTTTGCTGCTTATCAATTGCTATGGCACCTCTTATTGCCATTAGCATTTATACGTCTAGCTTGGCGTGCACGTCATGCCTTCTCCTATCTTCATCACATTCCTGAGCGATTGGGCTTTGGCTACAGCAAGCCTATTGCTCTGGGCTCTATTTGGATTCATGCGGTATCAGTAGGTGAGACGCGTGCTGCTCAACCATTGATTGAGGCTTATTTAGCTAAGGGCGAATCTATTTTGCTCACCCACATGACTTTGAATGGCCGCCGTACTGGCAAGCAGTTATTTGCTAAAGAGATTGCTGCTGGGCAAATTCGTCAAGTTTATTTACCTTACGACCTCTGCTGGTCTATAGAGCATTTCTTGAAGACATTTAAGCCAAAGTTTGGCCTCTTCATGGAAACCGAGGCGTGGCCGACTGTGGTCTTTCGTTGCAAAGAAATTGGCTTACCCCTATTTCTAGTAAATGCCCGCCTTTCCGAGAGAAGTGCCCGACGTGTTAATCGATTTGGTCAAGCGGGGCGCGCATTATTTCAAGCTTTTGCGGGAATCCTGGCGCAGACTGAGTTTGATGCTGGGCGTTACCGTAGCCTAGGCGTTAAAAATATTGTTATTACCGGCAATCTGAAATTTGATGTTCCACTCGATCCGAAATTGCTTGCTGAGGGTAAAGAATGGCAGAGGGAGCTACATGCTGGAAATCGCTTGATGGTTTGTGCAGCGAGCACGCGCGATGGAGAGGAGGCCATCATTCTGAAGGCTTGGAAAGATTTGCTCTTAAGCAATGCATTTGCAACTCCTCCATTACTTTGTTTGGTCCCGCGCCATCCCGAGCGCTTCGCAGAAGTAGCAGATCAAATTAACAATGCTAGTTTCAAGTTTCGCCGTCGTAGCGAGTGGTCTGGTACTCCGAGTGAGTGCGCTGGATTGGATGTTGTTCTGGGTGACTCCATGGGTGAGATGCCGATGTATTACAGCGCTTCTGACTTAGTGCTAATGGGCGGAAGCTTGCTGCCCTTTGGAGGTCAAAACTTGATTGAGGCTTGTGCAGCTGGCTGTCCTGTTCTTTTGGGGGAGCACACCTATAACTTTCAACAGGCTGCCTTAGATGCGATTAATAGTGGTGCTGCTAAACGCATTCATGGCGAATTGCTTTTAACGGAGCCAATAGCCTTAATGGAAGCTTTGAAAGAGTTGCTTCTAAATGCTAATGAGTTAGCAAAGATGAGTGCGGCCGCTAAGTCTTATTCAACAGAGCATCAAGGTGCAACTAACAGAATCTTAGCTGCCCTTAATCAACAAAACTAACGCTGAACTAAAAAGTCTAAGTTAGACCCGTGCCCCGTAGTTGGGATCATCTTTGCGGGCATCATCATCTGGCTTTTTATCGCCCTTCACTAAATCTTCGCGTGTAACACCAAGCCACATGGCCAATGCCGCAGCAACGAAGACTGAAGAGTAGATACCAAACAAAATACCAATGGTCAGTGCTAGTGCAAAGTAGAAGAGTGTTGGGCCTCCAAAGACTAACATTGCCAGGACCATCATCTCAGTACTGCCGTGAGTGATTACGGTACGGCTGATAGTGCTTGTAATTGCGTTATCAATGATTTCACGGGTATTCATCTTGCGATATTTACGGAAGTTCTCACGAATACGGTCAAAGATCACCACAGATTCGTTTACTGAGTACCCTAGAACTGCGAGAACAGCCGCCAACACTGAGAGGGAGAACTCCCACTGGAAGAAGGCAAAGAAGCCCAGGATAATGACAACGTCATGTAAGTTCGCAATGATGCCGGCAAGCGCAAACTTCCACTCAAAGCGGAAGGATAGATACACCACGATGCCAATGATTACAAAGATGAGTGCTTTTAAGCCGTCAATGGCCAACTCTTGACCCACCTGTGGACCAACAAACTCAACACGTTGCAATTTCACGCCAGTCGTTGCTGGTTCAAGCGCTTGCATTACTGCCGTGCTCTGATCAGCAGAAGAAATCAATTTACCTTCAGCATCTTTTTGCAATGGTAGGCGAATCATGACATCGCGTGAGCTACCAAAGTTCTGAATTTGAGTATCTGCATAGCCCAGCTTCTCAACCTTGGTGCGAATGGAGTCCAAAGGCGCAGTTTGTGGATAGCTGACTTCCATCACCGTTCCACCAGTAAATTCGATGGAGAGATGCAGGCCGTTATGCCAGAGGAAAAAGACTGCAGCTAAAAAAGTAACTAAAGAAATCGCATTAAGCACCAATGCATGGCGCATGAAGGGAATATCTTTTTTGATCCGGAAAAATTCCATGGCTTATTTCTCCTGTGGACGCCAAACTTGGCCGATAGCGAGTTTTTGAATCTTCTTATGTCTGCCGTACCAGAGGTTAACAAGGCCACGTGAGAAGAAGACAGCCGAGAACATTGAAGTCAGAATACCTAAGCAGTGAACCACTGCGAAGCCTTTGATAGGGCCAGATCCAAATGCTAACAAGGCCAGACCAGCAATTAAGGTTGTTACGTTAGAGTCCAGGATTGTTGCCCAAGCTTTATCAAAGCCGACAGAAATGGCTGTTTGTGGTGAAGCTCCGTTACGTAACTCTTCACGAATACGTTCGTTAATCAACACGTTGGAGTCAATAGCCATACCCAGAGCCAAGGCCATCGCAGCGATGCCCGGCAAGGTGAGCGTGGCTTGCAGCATCGATAGCACTGAGATGAGCAAGAGCAAGTTCACCGCCAAAGCGACAACGGAGAAAGTGCCAAACAGTAAGTAGTAGACCATCATGAAAATCGCGATCGCAGTAAAGCCGATCAAGAGCGACTTAAAGCCCTTCTCAATATTTTCTGCGCCAAGGCTTGGTCCAATAGTGCGTTCTTCAATGATTTCCATTGGTGCCGCTAATGATCCAGCGCGCAAGAGCAGGGCTAAGTCATTAGCGCTCTCGGTAGTTGGCTGACCAGTGATCTGGAACTTAGAGCCAAACTCACTTTGAATGGTGGCGATGGTGAGCACTTCACCTTTACCCTTTTCAAATAAGATCATGCCCATCGGCTTGCCGATATTTTCGCGAGTCACTTCTTGCATGACGCGACCACCAGCGGCATCCAGGGAGATGTTTACTGCTGGGCGTTGGTTTTGGTCAAAGCCAGCACTAGCATCGGTAATGCGATCACCACTGAAGATGACTGATTTTTTAAATACACCCAAGCGATTTTCACCAAAGCGGAAAGTATCCATGCCTGGAGGAGGGGTTTCGCCTAAGCTGATGGTAGACGCCAAGGGGTCAGCTAAGCGAGACTCTAGAGTTGCTGTGCGACCGATGATGTCTTTGGCACGAGCGGTATCTTGTACGCCAGGTAACTGCACCACAATGCGCTCAGCACCTTGTTGTTGAATCACTGGCTCTTTAACCGCTAATTCATTGACGCGCTTATTGAGGGTGATGATATTTTGTTTGACGGCGTTATCTTGAATGGCCTTGAGAGCAGCTGGCTTAAATTCACCCACTAATTTAGGTAAAGAGCCATTGGATTTGATTAACCAAATGAGCTCAGGTTGCCCCGTTGTAAGTACTGCGCGCGCTTGATCTGCATCTTCGACATTGGCGAAGTTAATGGAGATAAAGTCAGCGCCACGTTCAATACCTTGATGCCTGATGCTCTTATCGCGTAATTGACTGCGAATATCGCCTGCCAAGGAAGTCACTTTTTTCTGGACTGCCCCCTTCATATCCACTTGCAAGAGGAAATAGACACCGCCACGCAAATCAAGGCCTAGTGGCATTGGTAATGCATTGATTGCACTTAACCAGCCCGGTGTATTAGACAGCAGGTTTAAGGCAACAGTGTAGTTGGGATCATTTTGATCTACATTTAATTTCTGCTGCAATAGATCGCGTGCGCGCAACTGAATGTCAGTGTTATTGAAGCGAACTTTGATCGAGCCTACATTGCCAGCGACTTCGAAGAAGAGACCGGTGTTATTAATGTTGGCTTCTGCAAGAATCTTTTCGACACGAGCCTGCGTTGCCAAATCAACCTTGATGGTTGGCTTGGCAGACGAGACTTGAACCGCTGGAGCCTCACCATAGAAATTGGGCAATGAATATAGTCCGCCGATCAGTAATGCAACGGCAATGACTAGATATTTCCAGAGAGGGTAGCGATTCATATTGAGATACTTTTAAACAAATAAATTAAGCAGACTTCAGAGTGCCTTTTGGCAATACTGTAGTGATGGCACCTTTTTGCATGTGCACTTCAGTGCCAGCAGAAATTTCAACGGTAACTATTTGGTCTTTCAATGCCGTTACTTTGCCCATGATGCCGCCAACAGTAACAACTTCATCGCCAACGCCTAATGACTCGAGCATTACCTTAGTTTCTTTTTGACGCTTCATTTGTGGGCGAATCATGATGAAGTACAAAACTGCAAACATCAAAATCAAAGGGAGAAAGCTCATCAAGCCACTGGAATCTGCGCCCGCTGCAGGAGCTTGGGCAAAAGCGTTACTAATCCACATACAAAACCTCCGTTAATTACCAATTAAAAACTGCGATATTTTTCGACCTTTAAACCGATGGCCGTAACCCGCAATTCTAAACTGTGTGGGGCTTTGGAGGTGATTTACAGGGGGTTTTGCCCCCTGTAGGGCTATTAGTCCTGCCCAGGCTCAACACCACGCTGGCGATTGCTATGAAATTCCTCACGATAGGCGCTAAAGCGGTCTTTGCTGAGAGCCTCGCGGACCTCAGTCATCAGCTGGAGGTAGTAGGACAGGTTATGAATGGTGTTTAGCTGGGACCCTAGGATCTCATTCGCCTTTTGGAGGTGATTTAAATAGGATCTGGTGAAGTTTTGGCAGGTATAGCAGGCGCAGGTAGGGTCTACTGGGCGATCATCGTCCTTGTACCCAGAATTACGGAGCTTTAGGTCGCCAAAGCGGGTAAAGAGCCAGCCATTGCGGGCGTTGCGGGTTGGCATCACGCAATCGAACATATCAATGCCTAGGCTAACGCCCAATATCAGATCTTCTGGAGTGCCAACGCCCATTAAATAATGAGGCATATGTTCTGGCAATTTGGGTGCAGTGAAATTGAGAATCCGCTCAAACTCGGGTTTAGGCTCTCCAACTGATAAGCCACCAATAGCAATCCCATCAAAACCTTGCTGACTTACGGCATCTAAAGAAAATTCACGCAGATTCTCAAACATGCCGCCTTGGACAATGCCAAAGAGTCCGTTGCCTGTATTCAGTTCGCGAAAACGCTTGAGAGAGCGATCGCCCCAGCGCAAAGACATCTCTAGTGATGCACGAGCTGTTTTTTCAGAAGTGGGTTGACCTTTGATTTCATAAGGAGTGCATTCATCAAACTGCATCGCGATATCGCTATTGAGAACCGCCTGAATTTCCATTGACACTTCTGGAGACATAAATAATTTGTCGCCATTGATTGGAGATGCAAAGGTCACGCCCTCTTCAGAGATCTTGCGCAGCGCGCCCAAACTAAATACCTGAAAGCCGCCAGAGTCAGTGAGGATCGGTTTGTCCCAACCCATAAAACGATGCAAGCCACCATGTTTTTTAATCACATCTAATCCCGGCCTTAACCAGAGATGAAAGGTATTGCCTAAAATAATTTGGGCTTTGGCTTCATTCAAATCACGCGGTGTCATTGCCTTGACGGTGCCATACGTTCCCACGGGCATGAAGATTGGTGTTTGCACGCTGCCATGTGGAAGGTCAAGCTGACCAAGGCGAGCTGGGCTTTGCGAGTCGCGTGCCAGGATATTGAAGTGAACAGGTTTGGTCATAACTTTGGATTCTCGAGTCGACATAGAAACATCGCATCTCCATAGCTGAAGAAACGATACTTCTGATGAATGGCATGTTGATAAGCGGCGCGAATGTTTTCCATTCCCGCAAAAGCACTGACCAACATTAATAAGGTAGATTTTGGCAGATGAAAGTTCGTAAGCAAACAATCTACGGTTTTAAATTGGTAGCCGGGGGTAATAAAGAGATTGGTCTCGCCGCTATTTTGCCCGCTAGCAGCCTGACTCTCTAGTGCGCGCAGACTGGTAGTGCCTACCGCAACAATTTTGCCACCATTTTTCTTGGTAGTCTCAATGGCTTCTAATGTCGCATTGGGAATAGAGAACCATTCGTAGTGCATCTTATGTTTTGAAAGATCTTCTTCACGCACGGGCGTAAATGTTCCGGCTCCCACATGTAATGTGACGGCCGCTTGATGAACACCTAACTTCTTGAGTTCTTGCAAGATAGATTCATCAAAATGTAAGCCTGCTGTTGGGGCAGCTACCGCCCCTGGATTTTTGGCAACTACCGTTTGATAACGCTGCGCGTCTTCTCCATCAGGTTGATGCTCAATATAGGGGGGCAATGGGAGCTCACCAAAACGCTCAAGCAAAGAAAACACATTCTCCGGAAAGCGCACCTCATAAAAACGTCCGTCATACCCAATCATCTCTACAGGAAAGGTTTCGCCAGCCTGATTGTGAATATGAACAGTGGTTCCAGTCTTAGGTACCTTGGAGGCTCTAATTTGTACCCAAGCCTGCTTTTCACCGCTAATGCGTTCAATGAGCAGTTCCACGTTCCCGCCAGTTTCCTTTTTGCCGTGTAAGCGCGCAGGAATAACCTTGGTGTCGTTAAAGACTAATAAGTCCCCAGACTGAAGAAGACTCAGAATGTCCTTAAACTGTCGATCTACCAATTGGACGTGATTTGGCCCATCAGCCATGACCTCTAAGAGGCGGCTATCGGTTCTATTCGCCAAGGGATGTTGGGCGATTAGCTCGGGTGGGAGTTCGTAATTAAAGTCGGAGAGTTGCATAGCATTACCATCAGGTATTAGATTTTAACGATGACTACTAAACAAGCGCCAAGCACACTCCAAAAGATGGGTTTAGATACCCCTATGGCCCTTGCTTTGCACTTGCCATCCCGTTACGAGGATGAGACCGAGCTGCTCACTATCGAGGAGGCAATACATCAGGGTCGATTTAACTCCGCTCAGACTCAAGGTGCAGTTATTCGTAATCAGGTCTTATTTAGACCCAGAAGGCAGATGATAGTCACTATTGAGGATGAAACTGAAACCTTAAATCTGCGTTTCCTGAACTTCTATCCTAGCCAGCAAAAACAAATGGCTGTTGGGGTCAATATTCGAGTCCGCGGTGAAGTGCGTGAAGGTTTTCAGGGTCCAGAGATGGTGCACCCTACGGTGAGAGCTGTCGCTCCAGATGCACCTTTGCCCGTTAGTTTGACTCCAGTTTATCCAGCAAGTGTTGGAGTCTCGCAAACCATTATTCGTAAGGCAGTGACACAAGCCTTGCGTGAACCAAGTCTGCAAGATAGTTTGGCTGAGTTCTTGCCCAAAGAACTGATGGCAGAGTTGCTACCAAGTCATGATTGGCCAAACTTGCAAGCGGCGATTACCTATTTGCATCAACCACCTGCTGATGCAAATACCCAAGCATTGCTAGAGCGTACTCATCCTGCTTGGCGTCGAGTGCAGTTTGAGGAACTCCTTGCTCAGCAAATTTCGTTAAAGCGTGCCCATGCGATTCGTCGGGAGCGGCATGCACCAAGCTTTCCAAGGGCAAAGAAACAAAGCCTTGAAGGGGGTTTGTTAAAGGTATTGCCTTTTAAATTAACTAATGCTCAAGATCGTGTTTGGTCTGAAATTAGTAATGATCTTTCTCAATCATTTCCGATGAATCGCCTTCTACAAGGAGACGTGGGTAGCGGCAAGACCGTAGTGGCTGCTTTAGCTGCAGCGCGGGTGATGGATCATGGTTATCAAGCAGCCATCATGGCGCCTACGGAGATCTTGGCTGAGCAGCACTACCTCAAAATGAAAGAATGGTTTGAACCTTTGGGGGTAAAAATCGCTTGGCTGTCAGGGAGTCTGAAAGCCAAAGAAAAACGATTGGCGCAAGAAGTGATCGAGAATGGGCAAGCCCAACTCATTATTGGTACGCATGCTCTTATTCAAGAAAATGTGAGCTTTGCCAAACTTGGCCTCGCAGTGATTGATGAGCAACATCGCTTTGGAGTGAGGCAGCGTTTAGAGATTCAGCAACGGGTTGGCTCAGAATTGTTCTACTGCCATCAGCTGATGATGTCAGCGACACCAATACCACGCACTTTAGCGATGACCTACTATGCGGACTTAGATGTCTCTGTCATCGATGAATTACCTCCTGGCCGAAAACCGATTGCTACCAAGGTAGTTAAAGCCAGTCGCCGTGATGAGGTGATCGGTGGTTTGCAAAGTTGGTTATCCAAGGGGTTGCAAGCGTACTGGGTTTGCCCTCTCATTGAAGAGTCTGAAGTGCTGCAATTGCAAACCGCAGTTGAGAGCTTCGAGCAACTGACGCAGGCTTTACCTGACTTCAAGGTTGGCCTGGTACATGGCAGATTAAAAGCAGAAGAAAAAGCGGCAGTCATGGCTGCCTTCAAGGCAAACGAGATTCAGCTCTTAGTGGCTACTACGGTAATTGAGGTTGGGGTAGACGTACCTAATGCGGCGTTAATGGTGATTGAGCATGCTGAGCGTTTTGGTTATGCCCAGATTCATCAATTACGCGGGCGCGTGGGTAGAGGGTCTGCGGATTCGGTCTGTATTTTGATGTATGCCGAACCACTTTCAATGGCCGCCAAGGAGCGTCTACAAACTTTACGTGAGACCTCAGATGGTTTTGTGATTGCTGAGCGAGATTTATCACTGCGTGGTCCGGGTGAATTATTGGGCGCAAAGCAATCAGGGGATGCGATGTTGCGCTTTGTTGATTTGCAACGCGACGCCTGGTTAATTGAGTTGGCTCAACAGGCGGCTGAGCGCTTACTCGCTGAGCATGCAGATCTGGTAGAGCGTCATTTAGAGCGCTGGCTCGGATCTCGAGCTGAATTTCTGAAGGCCTGATAATTACCTTATGAATTTAAAAGATCGTTTTATTTCTTACGGGTACCTAATCAGGCTAGATAAGCCAATTGGTACGCTATTACTGTTATGGCCTACGCTCTGGGCTCTTTGGTTGGCAAGCAGTGGCGTGCCTGATTTATCTATTTTGCTGATCTTTACGGTTGGTACTTTTTTGATGCGTAGTGCGGGCTGCGCAATCAACGATTATGCTGATCGTGATTTTGATCGGCATGTTAAACGGACCCAAGGTCGCCCAGTCACGAGTGGAAAAATCTCGGGTAAAGAGGCCGTAGCTGTGGCTGGGGTATTGGCCTTAATTGCGTTTTTACTCATTCAGCCCCTGAACCTATTTACAAAGCAGTTGTCCGTGCTTGCTTTAATAGTAGCCTTCGTCTATCCCTTTACGAAACGCTTTTTTGTCATGCCTCAAGCTGTCTTGGGTATTGCCTTTGGCTTTGGCATTCCGATGGCGTATGCGGCTATTTTGGATTTCATCCCCCTAGAGGCTTGGTTCTTATTTATTGGGAACATCTTTTGGGCGATTGCTTATGACACCGCTTATGCCATGGTTGATCGCGATGATGATCTGCGCCTAGGGTTGAGAACATCGGCCATTACTTTTGGTCAGTACGATGTCGTCGCTATAGCAATAAGCTACGGGATGCTTTTTCTGAGTCAGCTATGGGTGGCGCAATTAGCCAACTTAAGCAATTATTATTTAGTGGGTTGGTTCGCTGCATTGGCTTGCGCAATCTATCACTTGAAGTTGGTTTCAACTCGCAATAGAGATAATTGCTTTAAAGCATTCCGCCATAACAACTGGTTAGGCGGATTTTTATTTATAGGAATTGTGCTGGGTTTAGGTATTAACTAACTCTGGCCGAGTTCATCGCCCATCGTTTTGCCACGCTGACTGGCTGCATCAATCGCTTTTTCTAAAATTTCATGCCAACCTTGTTGTTTCATGACATCTAGAGCAGCAGCAGTGGTTCCGCCTTTTGAAGTGACTCTCTCGCGGAGAACGCCAGCGTGCTCATCAGAGTTATGGGCGAGCTGTGTAGCGCCTTCAAGAGTGGCATACGCCAGCTTGCGAGCCGTCTCTGTATCAAGACCGAGCTTCTCTCCAGCAGATTGCATTGCCTCTAAAAATGCAAAGACATAGGCTGGGCCACTACCAGAAACAGCAGTTACTGCGTCCATCAATTTTTCTTCTTTTACCCAAACGGTTTGACCTACCGCATTACAAATGGTTTCAGCTAAGGCGCGGTCAGATTGATCTACAGCTGCATCTGCAAAAAGACCGGTAATCCCTTTACCAATTAAGGCTGGAGTATTGGGCATAGCGCGCGCACAGCGTGTGTGATCAAGCCAGCGACTCATATCTTTTAGGCGAATACCGGCAGCGATGCTCAGAATGAGTGGGCCGGGAGCGCTAGCATGCTTAAGTTTAGATGCCAAACCTTTGGCGACGACATTGAAGTCTTGGGGTTTGATCGCCATGACAAGCACATTATTTTTAGAGAAGTCAAAAGAGATATGTTCTAAAGCGCTAATGCCTTGAACGCCAAAATCTTCGTGCAGCTTGAGGGCGGTTGTAGCATTTGCTTCTACAACAGAAATTTGATTGGATTCGAATCCACTAGCAAGAAGGCCGCTAATGAGGGCGCGCCCCATATTGCCGCCACCAACAAAGGTGATGTGCGCATTGCTATTATTTTGTGCGATTTTGTTTGTGCTCATTTGCTAATCTTATCGCGCTTCCCGAAAATGGCTGTACCAACGCGAACTAAAGTGCTGCCTTCAGCGATGGCGGCCTCTAAATCATCGGACATGCCCATCGAAAGGGTGTCAAAGAACTGGTAACCAAGTTCAGTGAAATGGCTGGCTTGTATGCGCTTGAAACAATCTTGTACGGCTGCAAAAGCCTGGCGTTGCAAGACAGGGTCTGGATTAGGTGCGGGAATTGCCATCAAGCCCCGCAGAACTAAGTTTGGTAAAGAGGTAATAGCGTTACAGAGTTCTTCAACTTCAACCAGAGAAATGCCGCTTTTGCTCTCTTCCTCGCTAACATTGATTTGTACGCAAACCATCAATGGCGGTAAATCTGGAAACTCGCCACGTTGGGCGGATAGGCGTTCTGCAATTTTGAGGCGGTCCACACTATGAACCCAATCGAAATGTTGGGCTACTTCTCTGGTTTTATTGCTCTGCAAAGGTCCAATGAAATGCCAGTTCAACCAAGGGCGTAATTTGGCTAACTTCTCAATTTTTTCAACGGCCTCTTGCACATAGTTTTCACCAAAAGCCGATTGACCAGCATGCATAGCTTCTTCAACGGCAGCGGCAGGAAAGGTTTTGCTAACAGCTAAAAGTTCAATATCTTCCGGCTCACGCTTTGCTGCTAGGGCAGCAAGTTCAATCCTTGCTCTGACTTGCATCAGATTGACAACAATGGAATTCATGAGGCCTTAGAAGATTTGCTAAGTAGTTGATCTACGATTTCAATCCAATGCACTACTGGGGTGTCTTCTTGCTGCAGATGGGTGATGCAGCCAATGTTTCCAGAAACAATGACCTCTGCACCAGATTCCTCGCAGGCGGCATTTAAGTGGGTTAACTTATTTTTACGAAGTTGCTCAGAGAGTTCTGGTTGAGTAACAGAGTAAGTGCCTGCAGAGCCGCAGCAAAGATGGCTGTCCGCACATAAACGCACACCAATACCGATACTAGAAAGTAAGCCCTCAACCTTGCCGCGAATTTGTTGGCCGTGTTGCAAGGTGCAAGGCGGGTGATATACGACGCCTGGTTTTGGATCTGTACCTACCAGCTGCACCAGCTCATTTTGCAAGGAAGGCAGTATTTCAGAAATATCCTTGGTCAGATCTGAAATCTTTTTCGCTTTGGCTGCGTAGATGGGATCATTTGCAAAGAGATGGCCATAGTCCTTCACCATCACACCGCAACCAGATGCTGTCATCACAATCGCTTCCACACCACTTTCAACCAAAGGCCACCACGCATCAATATTTTGCTTGGCATTATCTAAACCGCCAGCTTGATCATTAAGGTGATAGCGTAGTGCTCCACAGCAAGTGGCATTGGGCGCACTAGTCATTTGAATCTTTAACGCGTTAAGCACACGTGCTGTTGCTGAATTGATATTTGGGAGCATGCCAGGCTGTACGCAACCTTCGAGTAAAACCATTTTGCGCTGATGGGTTGTAGTAGGTCTTGCGTAAGCATCAGTGGAATCGGCCAGTGCTTTATTAACAGTTAGCGGAATCTTGCGCTTGATGCCGCTTGGCATTAACGGACGCACTAAGCGACCTAGGGTCATAGCCGTATTAAATAAAGCAGGCTTAGTTAAACCTTCTTTTAGGGCCCAACGGGTCAAGCGTTGGCCGATTGGGCGCTCAGGCGTATTTTCTTCTGCCCACTTGCGACCAATGTCTATTAAGTTGCCGTATTGAACACCGCTCGGGCAAGTACTCTCGCAATTGCGACAAGTTAAACAGCGATCTAAATGCAGGCGAGTCTTTTCAGTGGGTGCCTGCCCTTCTGCGATCTGCTTAATCAGATAGATGCGTCCGCGAGGCCCATCTAACTCATCACCTAGTATTTGATAGGTAGGGCAGGTGGCCGTACAAAAACCACAGTGAACACATTTGCCCAGAATGCGGGCTGCCTCGATACCTTCCGGTGTGTTGGCAAATTGAGGGGCGAGTTGAGTTTGCATAGAAATACTTATGGAAGGCGTTTAGTAGCGAATACACCTGCAGGATCAAAAGCTGATCTCAGGCGTTCTTGCACTGCCTCAAGGGCAAAGGAGTGAGCTTGCTCGGATAGCAAGGTAAAGCGCTGATTGCTAGGATCTACATTGGCACCCTGTTTAAAGCGAGTTGCATGTCCGCCATGGGAATTAGCAATGGCCTTGATGGCTTTAAAGGTAGCATCATCGCCAGGCGCTGTAATCCAACGTTGTTGACCATGCCACTCTAGAACAATTTCATCCGAGGCACCACTGATAGTAATTGGCCCACTGGCTGCAGGGAGTGCTAAGCGATAAAGCGTTTGATCGGCACCTAGATTGGCAAATGCAGAAAGTTTTTGCTCACGTAAATCATTCCAGAAATGTTCTGCGGTTTCAGGATTAACCTCAGTAGCCATAACCAAAGAACTCATGAGAGGAATTGCGGCTTTAACCGCGGCTGCGGCACCCGCAAGACGGAAAGTTAACTCTCCATCGCCGCCTGTAGTGGAACCAATCCAGCAGCTTGCAGATAAAGGTAGTGGCTGTCCAGCCCATTCGTTCAATATCTTGAGGGCTTTCTCTTGGGAGATCTGGCACCGTAAGGTTGCGGTCGCCGCAGGTTTAGGTAAGACCTTGACTGAGGCTTCCAACAAAAGAGCAAGCGTTCCCAAAGAGCCGGGCAGTAAACGAGAGACGTCATATCCCGCTACGTTCTTCATGACCTTACCGCCAAAGGAAAGATCTTGGCCTTTGCCATCAATAATGCGAGCACCCAATACAAAGTCACGGAAGTTGCCCACAGCAATGCGCCCTGGGCCAGCAAGTCCGGCGGCAATTGCACCACCAAAGGTTGCATGTTCACCAAAGTGTGGTGGTTCAAAAGCAAACACCTGATTCTTTTCTTTTAGAGCTGCTTCAATTTCTTTTAGCGGAGTGCCTGCACAGGCGGTGATGACTAATTCTTCTGGCTGATACTCCAAAATACCGGAGTAAGTACGTGTATCTAGCTTTGTATAGCCATTCGGATTGCCATACCAAGCTTTAGTGCCACCGCCTTCAATCGAGAGCGGGGTTTTATTCTTTGCTGCATTGAGAATTTGCTCTTGGAATGCATTAATTTGTGGATGGGAGTGACTCATCAGAAGCGCTCCAATTCTGGGTGAGGCAATTGGCCGCCGCTAATGCGCATGCGACCATATTCTGCGCAGCGACTTAAAGTCGGAATAGCTTTGTCTGGGTTGAGTAATTTTTCTGGATCAAAGGCACTCTTCACGCCCCAGAAAGATTCGCGCTCACCTTCACCAAACTGAACGCACATCGAATTAATTTTTTCAATGCCAACACCATGCTCACCAGTGATGGTGCCACCAAGCTCAACACAGGCTTCTAATATTTCAGTGCCGAATTCTTCTGCGCGATGCCATTCGTCTTGATCGGCACCATTAAATAAAATCAATGGATGCATATTGCCGTCACCCGCATGGAAAACATTTAAACAACCAAGGCCGTACTTTTCTTCCATGCCCTGAATGCGCTTGAGGAGCGTAGCAATATGGCGGCGCGGAATAGTGCCATCCATACAGTAGTAATCAGCTGCCAGCCGACCTGCAGCAGGGAAGGCATTCTTGCGCCCACTCCAAAACTTTAAGCGCTCGCTTTCATCTTTGGAGATCTGAATGCCACTAGCGCCAGATTCTTCGAGTACTTTAGTCATGCGTTCAATTTCTTCAGCTACTTCTTCAGGAGTGCCATCAGATTCGCAGAGCAAAATAGCTGCAGCGTCTAAGTCATAGCCAGCATGTACAAACTCTTCTACAGCGCGGGTAGTAGCCTTGTCCATCATTTCAAGACCGGCAGGAATAATGCCAGCAGCAATAATGGCGGCAACTGCATTACCACCCTTTTCAATGTCATCAAAACTCGCCATGATGACACGTGCTAATTTTGGTTTAGCAACCAATTTGACCGTAACTTCAGTCACAACAGCTAGCATGCCCTCGCTGCCCATCATGATGGCTAATAAATCAAGGCCTGGTGCATCGGGTGCTAGGCCGCCAAATTCAACAATCTCACCATTCATGAGGATTGCACGCACACGCAGAACGTTGTGCAGAGTAAGCCCATATTTAAGACAGTGCACACCACCGGAGTTTTCATTGACATTGCCACCAATAGAGCAGGCAATCTGAGAGGAGGGGTCTGGAGCGTAATACAAGCCAAGATGGGCAACTGCTTCAGAAATAGCAAGATTGCGCACGCCAGGTTGAACAACTGCAGTGCGGGTAAATGGATCAATGCTGACAATTTTCTTGAGCTTGGCTAATGACAGTACCAACCCCTGAGAAATAGGCATTGCACCACCCGAGAGACCAGTTCCCGATCCGCGAGGCACTACGGGGATTTGCATTGCATAGCAAATCTTCAAAATTTGGGTAACTTGCCCTTCTGTTTCTGGCAGAGCTACTGCCAAAGGCATCCGACGGTAAGCGGCCAGACCATCACATTCATAGGGAATGGTATCTTCTGGCTCCCATAGAAGGGCATGTTCCGGCAGGATTGGGCGCAAGGCCGCAACCAATTTGGACTGAAGGGCGCTAATAGCGGCTAATTCGGGGGGTGGGGTCACCATATTCATAAGAATCATTTTAGCCATTTACCTATAATTAAGCTTATGGGAAATCGACTATCAAAAATCGCCACTAGAACCGGTGACGCAGGAATGACGGGCTTGGGTGACGGAAGTCGCGTAGAGAAGGATCACCTTCGGGTCTGCGCCATGGGCGATATCGATGAGCTGAACTCAGAAATCGGGGTTTTAATGACTGAGGAGATCCCAGCGAGCATTTCTGCTGAATTACAGGAGCTTTTTCTGCAGGTGCAGCATGATTTATTCGATTTAGGGGGTGAACTTTGCATCCCTAATTACAAACTGCTCAATCCTGAGCATGTAGCGCAGCTAGATGTTTGGCTCGAAAAATACAACAAACAATTACCCCCTTTGACTGAATTCATTTTGCCGGGCGGTACTCGTGCTGCTGCACAAGCCCATGTTTGCCGCACCGTATGTCGCAGGGCAGAGCGTTCGATTGTTCGCTTGGGTTGGGAAGAGCCTTTATATGATTCCCCTCGTCAATATGTCAACCGCCTATCTGATTTGCTCTTTGTGCTTGCACGTATTTTGAATCGTGCGGCTGGCGGTTCGGATGTGTTGTGGAAGCATGAAAAAAAAGAGACTAAATAAATTAGTCTCTTTTATCAGTGGTACTTAAAAAATACTGCAGTATTACTTTTTCTTGCTTCTACGTTTCTTAACGGCTGTAGCTAGACGCTCTAGTACCTTCACAGAGTCATCCCAGTTGATGCAGGCATCCGTAATGCTCTTGCCGTATTCCAATTTACTTGGGTCATCTTTTCCTGGCGTAAATTTCTGAGCACCATCATTTAAATGACTCTCAACCATCACGCCAAAAATCTGGTGTGAGCCAGACTCAATTTGCTGCGCCACATCGTCAGCAACCACAATCTGACGCTCATGCTTCTTACTTGAATTGGCATGGGATAAATCAACCATCAAACTGGCTGGAAGCTTGGCTGCCTCTAGCTCAGAGCAGGCCGCTTGCACAAAATGAGCTTCATAGTTTGGCTCTTTGCCACCACGCAAAATCACGTGGCAATCTTTATTGCCTTTAGTTTCCACAACCGATACTTGACCATTTTTATGAACGGATAAGAAATGATGAGGGCGACCTGCTGCTTGAATCGCATCGGTAGCAATTTTGATGTTGCCATCAGTACCGTTCTTAAATCCGATAGGTGCCGATAGGCCAGATGCAAGTTCGCGGTGAACTTGGCTCTCAGTAGTACGCGCACCAATAGCACCCCATGAAATCAGATCCGCAATATATTGCGGAGAAATCACATCTAAGAATTCGCTACCAGCAGGCATGCCAAGGCGATTAATTTCCATTAGCACTTGGCGCGCAAGGCGAAGACCTTCTTCGATGCGATAGCTTTCATCCAGATACGGGTCGTTAATCAAACCCTTCCAGCCAACAGTAGTGCGTGGCTTTTCAAAATACACGCGCATCACAATTTCTAATTCACCGGCAAAACGCTCGCGCTCAGCTAAGAGGCGTTGGCAATATTCCAACGCTGCTTTTGGGTCATGAATGGAGCATGGTCCGATGATCACGAGTAAGCGGTCATCTTTGCCATGAATAATGTCGCGGATCTTTTTGCGAGTGTTGCTGATCAACGCTTCAGTAGGTGTTCCAGAAATCGGAAAGAAACGGATTAAATGCTCTGGCGGAGGCAGAACAGAAATGTTGTCAATGCGTTGATCGTCAGTATCTGAAGTCTTGTCGACAGCAGAGTACCAATTGGCGGGATTCGTATTTTGTTGGCTCATCCGGCTATTTTAAGCCGTAATTAGCCAGTATTAGGCAGTCCCACCCACAGTCAGGCTATCAATCCTCAGGGTAGGCTGCCCAACCCCGACTGGAACACTTTGCCCTTCCTTGCCACAAACCCCAACCCCACCGTCTAATTTCAGGTCATTTCCGATCATAGAAACCTGTTTTAGGGATTCTGGCCCGCTACCAATAATGGTCGCGCCTTTGACGGGATATTGAATTTTGCCGTTCTCAACCCAGTAGGCCTCTGAAGCAGAAAACACAAATTTGCCACTAGTGATATCAACCTGACCACCACCAAAGTTCACTGCGTATAAACCGCGCTTGATGCTGGCGACAATTTCTTGAGGATCCTCTTTACCGGCCAACATATAGGTATTTGTCATGCGCGGCATTGGCAGCGAAGCAAAACTTTCACGGCGACCATTGCCGGTGAGGGGCATATTCATGAGTCGGGCATTCAGGCTGTCCTGAATGTAACCTTTCAATATGCCGTCTTCAATTAAGGTGGTGCATTGAGTGGGAGTACCTTCGTCATCGATATTCAGAGAGCCTCTGCGTCCAGATAAAGTTCCATCATCCACAACGGTGACACCTTTAGCTGCAACACGTTGTCCAATGCGACCAGCAAAAGCAGAGGATCCTTTGCGATTAAAGTCACCTTCGAGACCATGACCTACTGCCTCATGCAATAGAACGCCAGGCCAGCCTGGTCCCATTACAACTGTCATTGGACCAGCAGGCGCTGGGCGCGATTCCAGATTTACTAGGGCTCCGTCAACAGCCTCATCGACATAGCGATTAATCAAATCAGTATTAAAGTAAAGATAGTCATGACGTGCACCGCCGCCAGAAGAGCCTGATTCACGTCGACCATTCTGTTCTGCAATAACGTGTACCGAAACGCGTACTAGTGGGCGTACATCTGCCGCTAACAAGCCGTCTGCACGCACAACCAATACAACATCAAATTCCCCAGCCAGACTGGCCATCACTTGGATGATCCGTGGGTCACGTGCTTTAGCGCGACGTTCTATGCTTTCCAGAAGCGCGATTTTTTCTTTGGGCTCAAGAGAATCTAAAGGATTGACATCCGAGTAGAGCTTATTGGATATGGGATTAAATAGTTTGCTTGCAACCGCTTGCTTGCCACCCTCGGGCCCAATTACTCGAGTAGCTTTGGCTGCTTTATTTAATGCTTCTAAATTAATCTCATCCGAATAAGCGAAAGCCGTCTTATCGCCATAGATAGCGCGCACACCAACGCCTTGATCAATATTAAAGCTGCCGGATTTAACGATACCCTCTTCAAGACTCCAACTTTCACTCCGAGTATGTTGGAAGTAAAGATCTGCATCATCAAGGCGATGGGCAAATAGGTTGCCAAAGGTGCCGTGCAAATCTTGCTCGGATAAGCCGGTTGGTTCGAGCAAAATAGATTTGGCTAGTTTGATGAGGTCTGCTTGCTTTTTGGCTTTGGTCCAATTGGCGGGGAATAGTGCTTCTGGTGCATTCATGTGATTCAGCAAATCTTTCTTTAAAGCGTGCGATGCGTAAGTGCGGGTAACTTAGAGCGTACCTCGTTTAATTTATCTTTGCACAAAACCCCTGAAATAAAGCCTTCCCCCTCAGGGAGGTTAGCCAGGATGCTGCCCCAAGGATCAATCAACATACTGTTGCCCCAAGTGCGACGCTGATTTTGATGAATGCCGCCTTGGGCAGAAGCTAATACATAGCATTGGTTTTCGATAGCGCGAGCGCGCAAGAGAATTTCCCAATGGTCTTTACCAGTTGTATAGGTAAAGGCAGCCGGGATGATATGGCAATCTACCTGTCCAATGGCGCGATAGAGCTCTGGGAAGCGCAGGTCATAACAAATACTTAAGCCAAATGTCCAATCATTTCCATTAATTGAAATTTTTAAGAGGCCTGGCTTATTGCCAGCCTCAATGGTTTCTGATTCTTGATAGCGCTCAGTTTCTGTTTGAAAGCCAAATAAATGGATTTTGTCGTAACGAGAAATTTGCTCGCCTGCAGGATTAAAGGCAAGCGTTGTGTTGAGTACTTTATTAGGATCTTTTGCTTCCAGTGGAATAGTGCCTGCCACTAGGTAAATATTATTTTGTTTTGCAATATCCGAAAGTTGTTCTTGGATGGGGCCGTTTCCAATACTTTCGCGGGCGCGCACTTTATCGGTGTCCTTGAGACCCATTAAGCAAAAATACTCTGGCAAGACGGCTAGTTGTGCGCCGTCAGTTGCAGCTGCGGCGATGAGCCTGCTTGCTGCAGATAAGTTCTCCCGTAAATCAGGAGTGGAAACCATCTGAATGGAGGAAATCTTGAGATCTACGCTGTTTGCTGATGGGCTCATGATGATTTAGTTGGAAGTTTTATTGAGGTTGCCTGAATTGGTTGGGTTACTTTGTGGTCCAGAGTTAGTGCTGTTTGGCTTGCTTTGTTCTTTTAACAAGTCTTTGCTGCGAATAGTGTCTAATGTTTTCGAGTCAATTGGCTGACCCTTTTGATCAAGGGGAATCACTTCTGGATCATCCCAAGAGCCCTGGACCAGATAGTCTGATTGGAGATTTCGGTTAATTTGACTCGTAATTAAGTACTGCCCAACCAATGCGCCCAGACCTACGATGGGATTAATAGCAAAGGCAGCCAATGAGCCGGCTGTTGCATCAATTGTTGGGAATATAGTGACACGTAAATCTTGCGTTTGTTTGGGGATATTGATTTGTCCATTCATGGCAACCCGTGCTTGGTCTAAACCCATTGTGAATTGTTTTGTTTGAGCAACTCCAGAGCTAATATCAAAAGAAGCATCAATCGAATTAAACGGAGTTCCCTTAGTCACAATATTGCCCACGCTTCCCTTGAGGTCCAAAGTAGCAAATCTAAACAAACTTTGTAGACTGAGAACATCCAGTAGCTTAGCGCCGCTAGTATTCACCTCTAACAATCGACCTTTTTCAAGATTCAAAGTTACCTTACCGGCTAGAGTGTCATATTGAGGTGTGAAAGGAGTGCCATCCCACTCCACGTTACTTGTGAGTTTGCCCTGGCCACCTTCGACTGATTTTTGGCTGGTCCAATGTCCAATAATTTGACCAGCATCCTTAATGTCTAAATCAATATTCACCGTTGTGTGCTCAGCTTGATTCTGAGCAGCACCAATCCAGCGACCAGTCAAAACAGAGCTACCTTGGGGGTTATTAAATTGAATGGAATCCATATTGAGGACGTTGTTGTTTGTCCTAGTTTTAATTTTCACCTGACCAAGTTGAGCCTTGCCCCAGTTGAAGTCATCAATTGCTAAGTCAATACTGGGAATGGAGTCAGGATTAACCGCAGTTTTGACAGGAAGATTTTTTGAGGCTGGCTTTTTGACCTCAATTGGAGCGCTGACTTTCTCGGGAAACTTGAGTTGTGCTAGACGGCCACTAATCAAGCCACTTGGCTGCGACTTATTAGGCTCTGTGTATTGCAGTTGGCCGGCAATGGAGGGTGAATTAATGCGCATTTGCCAAGCAGCATTTTTATTGCTTGCTGAAAAATTCAGATCCTGCCAATTGCGCTCAAACAAAATGACTTTTTTTACTTGGGCGGCAATTTGAATATTGCTTGGATTATTTTCTTCCGCTTTAGAGGAGCCTTTCTTCTTTTGGCTTTCTAAAAAATCTTGCCATACGTCGAGATTGAGCTCTGAAGTTGCAAGATTGAGTTGAAATCCTTGAGCTGGTGGCACTGCGTTAGTGCCAATGCCTACGGCATGACGAAGAGTGTCATCACTGCCAAGTTCACCTTGAATAAAGTAGGCGTCACCAATTTTCCCATCCCATGTAAAGCGACTGGAGGTGGAGGGTGATTTCGCAAAGGACTTCAGAGTTAATTGGCCTGACATGGGTGCCCCCATCTGCTTTTTCGCGGGTGCTGGCGCCGAACTGGCCCAATCACGCATATCAATCTTGAGATTGGTTTCGCTATTGCCTTTATTAAAATGAATGGCACCCTCATACCTTGCTACGCCGCTCATTGCTTGCAAAATCGGCGCCACCTGAACCGATGCATCTTTTGCAAAGTAGTCTCTAATAAAGCTAGCGCTAATATCGCCTGAGATGTTGTAGCTCTGGCCGCCTTGATTTGGCGTTGCGCTTGAAATCTTAATAGCGCCACCTAGGAAATTAGCGGTGATATCTTCGAATTCAGGATTGATCTCGGTTATACGAATCTTTCCTTTGAGGTTATCCAGAGGAGGCAAGTCATCCCACTGGACTCTGTTGCCAGGAAAACTTAATTGAATGTCAGTTTTGGTGTCTTCATTCCCTGATAGGGGAATGCTAAGAGCCAAATTGAGCTTGGTAGGTCCTGTAACCTTTAGATTGCGCTCAAGCGCAATCTGTTTTTTACCAACAGGTGAGGAAAATAGATATTCAAGTAGTTGTGGGGCGTCACCTTGAGCCTCACCATTCACCGTCAGAAGTAATTGCTTTGCGCTCACACTAGGAATTTCTGCATGAAATTTGCTTAGTGCAACTTGTTTGTAGTTTGCTTGATCAATGTCTACCGTAAAGTTGGCATTCTGCATATTGATCATGCCATTTACTTTATTGAATGCGGGCCAGATACCTTGTGCGGTAGATGAGCTTGGCACTGGGCTGAAAGTAGCGTCAGTAACTGGAAGTTTGAGGCTAAATTCTACGGTACCCGATTTGGGGAAGGGCACTTCATTAGGATCACCTTTAATATGCAAGCTACCATTTTTGATGATGCCTGCATCAAAGGCTTTACTTAAATAGGATTTGGCATCACTACCCATGCCAACGGGTAAATAACGATAGGCGGTTTTGAGGTCAGCCTGAGCAAAATTCATGTCCAGGTTCATGAAGTCAGGATTTTTACCTTCACCAATGATGTAATTGAGATTGAGCGTGGTTGAAATCTCAGAATTACTAAGCGCCAACTGCTTTGCATTAACGACCCAATTCCCTTTTTGTTTTGCCCAAGAAATTTGACCATTGGCTTGATCAAGCTTGATTTTTGGATCAACCAATAGGTCCTTAACCTCGAGCTCTAGATCGCTGGATTTAATCGAGAAGCTGCCCTTGTTTTGGTCGGCAGAAAGGAAGCCAGACAGTTTGGATACTGAAGGCATCGCTTTATTGATGCCAACAAAGCTGAGGTCGATGAGTTTTCCGCTCACAGTAAAGTCTACTTTGTTCGACTTGAACCAGCCGCCGGGAATATTGAGGGCAGATAAGGGTGATTTACTTTCAGACCAATTGATATCGAGATCTTGTAACTCACCATCAGCTTGTGAGGCTTTAATCCACTGATGAACTTTTTTAGATAGCGGTAGGTTGAGGGCAAATAAGGCAACATCTTCAACCGAAATCTTTGGCGATGAAAAACTAAACTCTTTAATTTCCCCGTCTCCTGCTGGTGGTCTCCAGCGGAAAGTCATTGGGCTTAAATTCTCGAGGGGGGTAGATGCTGGACTCTCAATATCACGCCAGGCAAATGTCTTGGTAGTAACAGATATCAATCCATTATCAGTTTCTTGAACCAGGTTGGTTTCTAGCCTTCCAAGAGCAATAGCATCTTCATCTTTAGATAGTTGAATAGTTAAACGATCGGCAGCAAGATAAATTTCTCCGCCATCAGGTTTGCCGTTGTCAATTTTTAATTTTCCATTGGAGTTCACTACTCCCTCAAGCATATTGAGCGAGAGAGCAAATTCATTTGCTATTTGAGTGAGCTGGAGTTCATTTATATTCCAAGAGATAGTCCCGATCCAATCGCGCCAATTACCCGCTTGGCCGCCGATATGGTGAACAAGATCAATATCAAGCGAGACCGGCCCTTTGGTCCAGGGGGTAATGACACTCAGTGAGCCTTGATGGCTACGAATGCCGTTACTAAGAGAAAGCTTTTGAATATCTATTGAAGTAATGGGTTTCTTTTTGAGTTGATCATCCCAAAATAATTTGACATTACTTACACGAATCTCATTTTGAGAAAAGAGCCAATTCTCAGTAGAGTAGTCATTGGATTTTCTATCTATGGGTATGCCAGCAACAGTAATGACGCCTTTGCCATTACGTTGCCCATAAATTTCGGCGCCCTCGATATTGAGCTCATGAAAGAATGGTGCTAGGTGATAAAAAGTTGCCCAGCTGAGTTGTCCATTAATCTTCTGAATGAGTAAGAGCGGTTTCGCTTTATCGGGCGCGTTGAAGCGCAAACCTTCAATTTCAAAATTAGGTCTAATGCCCGTCCATGAAACTTGTAGAGAGTCCATAGATACATCGGCACCAATGCGAGCGCTAATGAGTCTTTCAACGGAGGTTTTGGATTTCTCAATTTGCGGCCAAAGAACAAACCGCACGCCCACATGCACCAGCACACAAAGAGCCAAAACAACGCCCGTCAAGATGAGGGCACGCTTACGCCAAGCCCCGTTCGAACCTTGAGGACGTTTAGCAAGCACGCTCTTGAGGCGAGGCGGGATGATGTTTTGCAGCATGACCTCCATTATCCTTCAGCCCCAGCCTGATCGACAAGCTTCTGGCTTGTGCCTTGGGGTCGGATTAAGATGGGGGAATGGATGATTTTTCCCAGCAAATCGATTTTTTAGTGCAGCACTCGACTTATGCGCGACGTTGGCTAACTGCTCACCCTGAGTGGCTTGAGTGGCTCCGTATTCAAGGGCAGAAAAAAGTCGATATACAGGGCATTAAGGCCTTGCTAAAAGACTGTGGTGTCGATGAACGGGCTGATGCGCAAGACGAGGCCCTATGGATGACCAATTTGCGCTTGGCAAGGCAGCGATTGATGCTCTGGGTTGCATTCAGAGACTTAAATGGCATGGCCGCCTTGCAAGAGGTGACTCAGGCGCTGAGCCATTTTGCTGAATTAGCAGTTTCCGCATCGATTGCCTTTATTAGGGAAGACCTCAAAGCCCGTTTCGGCTTGCCTTGGAGTAACGCAACGCAATCAGAGATGCCGCTCATGGTTGTCGGCATGGGTAAATTGGGTGGCCTTGAACTCAACCTGTCATCAGATATCGATTTGATTTTTCTCTATGAGCATGAGGGTGAAACCACTGGTGGGCCTAAGAGTTTATCCAACCAGGAATGGTTCACGAGAATGGGCAAACGCTTAATTAAGCTGCTTGCTGAGCACGACGCCAATGGGTTTGTTTTTAGGGTGGATATGCGCCTTCGTCCCAATGGAGATTCAGGACCCCTGGTATGTAGTTTGGATATGCTGGAAGAATATCTATTGGTTCAGGGGCGAGAGTGGGAGCGCTACGCCTGGATTAAAGGTAGATTAATCGCGCCTCTACCTGGTGCCCCAGATTTTTCTCGCTGCCAAAGAGAGCTTGACCAACTGATTCGTCCTTTTGTGTATCGTCGACATTTAGATTACGGTGTGATTGCCTCCATTCGGGATTTGCATGCGCAAATTCAGGCAGAAGCAGAAAAACGCTCTTCGGGTCATCAGGGGCGTTCACGTGACATCAAGTTAGGGCGCGGGGGCATTCGAGAGATTGAGTTTTTGGCGCAAATGTTTCAACTCATGCGGGGCGGTACAGATCCTCGCTTTAGAGTCCGCCCAAGCTTGGAGGTCTTAGATCTCATTAAGCAATGTAGCATCTTGCCCGCCGATGAGGTAGATGCCTTACAGGCGGCCTATGTTTTCTTAAGGCGCTTGGAGCATCGTATTCAGGTATGGGATGACCAGCAAACCCACTATCTGCCTGATGATGCTGAAGTACGGTCACGGTTGGCGATTTCGATGCAAGGCCAACAAGCGCAAGTAAACGCTTTTATGACCGAACTAGAGCGGCATCAAAATAAGGTTGCTCAACTTTTTGAAAAAGCATTTTTACTGGACGATGGCTCGCGTCTCGAGATTGCGCCCTTAGCTCGGGACTGGGCGCCTGACCCAATATTTTTCCCTGACTCCTATATTCGTTGGCAGTCGTGGATTGATAGCCCAAAACAAAAATTACTGCCGAAAAAAAGTCGTTTAATTTTCGATAACTTGATGTGCAAGGCGGCAGAGAGTTTACAGATTGAAGCTGCTACCTCGGCACATGCTGACCAAACACTATTGCGTTTGTTTGATTTGCTTGAGGCAATTGCGAGGCGTAGTGCCTATCTTTCCATTTTGGCCGAGTATCCCAGGGCATTATCTAATGTGCTTGACTTACTCAAGGCGTCACAATGGGGTGCGCAATATCTTACGCGTCATCCACATTTACTGGATCACTTATTGAACTCTCAAACCGAGAGAACTTTAATCGAGGATCCATCAAGATATTGGACCGAGGTGCGAGCCAATCTCAATATGCGGCTCGATGATGTTGTGGCCGATAGTGATGGCTCTGAGCAGGCGATGGATATCCTACGAGTCACCCATCACAACGAAACCTTCATCACGCTATTGACGGATCTAGGTATTGGCGTGCAACAAGCGTTGCCGGTGGAGCGGGTTAGTGACCACCTATCTGCTTTAGCGGATTTAATTTTGCAGACGACATTTGAGCGGGTTTGGCCTAGTGTGGCTCAAAAGTTTGATTTACCTCTCGAGGCTAGCCCTCCATTTGTAATTATTTCTTATGGCAAATTGGGTGGCAAAGAATTAGGCTATGCCTCTGATTTAGACATTATCTTTTTGTATCAAGCGGAAGACTCAGACTATGCGGCTCAAGAAGTTTATGCTTTGCTAGCAAAGCGCATGATTAATTGGTTAACTGCGTTTACTTCTACTGGTAGCTTATTTGAGATCGATACGCGTCTTCGTCCTAATGGCTCCGCTGGATTCTTAGTAACGAACGCGGATGCCTTTAAAAAATATCAACTTCGAGAAGGTGATAATGCGGCTTGGGTCTGGGAGCATCAGGCCCTTACGCGAGCTCGTTGCTCGGCCGGTAATCGGGGCGTGGGCAAATTCTTTGACTTAGTTCGTTCCGAGGTGTTAAGTCAGAAACGCAATATTGGTCAGCTCAGGACAGAAATTTTAGAAATGCGCCGCAAGGTGCATGCAGGTCATCCCAATACCAAGGCTGATTTTGACTTAAAGCATGATTCTGGTGGTATGGTCGATATTGAATTTATTGTGCAGTTCTTAGTCTTGGCTTATGCCCATCAGCATGCTCAACTCATTGGCAATCTAGGTAACATTGCTTTGTTGCGAATTGCTGGTGATGTGGGCTTAATTACGCAAGAGGCTGCACTCACTGTTGGCAATGCGTATCGATTGCTGAGGGCCCGTCAACATCGCTTGCGTTTGGATGGGGCTGAAAAGACCCAGATCAATCTAGAAAATGAGATTGAGCTCATTGCGGCAAGAAATGCAGTTCAAGCGCTTTGGCTGGAGATTTTTAAAGCGCCCTCAAGTATTGGCTAGAGGTAATGCAGCTTTAGTTTTGCTCTAGTAACTCACGGGCATGACGACGAGTGGTGTCGGTAATGGTAGCGCCACCAAGCATGCGGGCCACTTCTTCCACCCGTTCAGCCCTACCCAAAATCTGTACTTGCGATACCGTCTTCTCACCGTTTTGAGATTTGCTCACTTTGAGGTGATGGTTGCCTTGAGCCGCTACCTGTGGCAAATGGGTTACACATAAGATCTGGTGAGATTGACCCAATTGATGCAATAGTTTGCCTACTGTTTCAGCAACTGCGCCACCAATCCCCGCATCCACTTCATCAAAGATGAGCGTGGGGGTGAATGATGCTTTACTTGTAATAACGCTAATTGCTAGGCTAATGCGGGCTAGCTCTCCACCTGAGGCTACCTTAGCAAGTGAGCGAGGAGTGCTACCAGCATGACCGGCTACTAAAAATTCAATTTGCTCAAGACCTTGGAATCCACCCTCGCTAAGGGGTGCCAAAGCAATCTCTAGGCGCCCACCTGCCATGGATAAATCTTGCATGGCATTAGTCACTAAATCGCCTAGCTCTTTGGCGGCCTTGCTGCGTTTTTGTGAAAGCTGTTTTGCTAGCTTTAAGTAAACCGCTTCTTCTTGTTTGACTTGATCTCGGAGTGCTTCAATATTTTGGGATGCGGTTAAAGCATCCAGTCGCTCTGATGTCTCCTGAAGAAGTTTTGGTAGTTCCTCAACTTCTGCACGGTATTTGCGAGCCGTGCTATGCAATGCTTGCATCCTCTCTTCTACTTCGGAAAGTCGAGCGGGATCTAAGTCAATCTTTTGCAGGTAACGATTGAGCCCATGAATGGCTTCATCTAGCTGAATGCTGGCTGACTCTAGTGCTTGATTGATCTCGCCTAAGGCTGGGTCATGCTCCGCTAGGGCGCCTACATTGGCGCATACCTTCGACAAGGTAGATTCCAGGGAGTTATCGGCATCACTCAACACTTCAATTGCTTCTTGGCAACCACCAATTAACTTTGCACCATTTGCTAAGCGGGCGTGCTCGCTTTGAATGTTGACCCATTCACCTTCTTGCGGGGAGAGTTCGGTGAGTTCTTCCAGTTGCCACTTAAGGCGCTCACGTTCGCGTTCAACGTCTTGGCCTGCGTTTTCTGCTTGCTCAAGACGGCGACGAGAATTGGCCAGTGTTTTGAAGGTTTGGGCTACCTCTGCAGAGAGTGGTAGCAAGCCAGCGTGGCGATCGAGAAGTTCGCGTTGAGCACCACCCTTTAATAAGAGTTGGTGGGCATGTTGTCCGTGAATGTCCACTAGCTGATCACCAGCTTCACGTAATTGCGCTAGCGTCGCAACGCTGCCATTAATAAAGGCACGACTACGTCCATTACTTTCTACGGTTCTTTTGAGTAATAAGCTTTGGCCCTCATCTTCAATGGGGAATCCTTGCTCATCCAGCCACTGACTAAACGATTGCACTAGCTCTGGCTCAATCCGAAAGAGTGATGAAATTTCTGCGCGGTTACTGCCTTCACGTATTTGGCTGCTATCAGCACGCTCACCCAGCACTAAACCAAGGGCGTCTAGCAGAATTGATTTGCCTGCACCGGTCTCGCCGGTGAGCACAGTAAACCCGCTTGAGAAATCTAGCTCTAGCTGATCAACAATGACAAAGTCACGGAGTGAGATGGTTTGAAGCATGTATTAGCGTAGCAAAAAACTCGACATCAGAAAGTCGATGGGTATTCATTCCAGTGCAATTTCTCACGCAAAGTCTTGTAGTCACTGTGATTGCTGGGGTGTAATAGATCAATAGTTTTATCAGACTGACGCACTTCAATCTTGTCACCGCTTTGTAAATTCGTTTGTGATTGCATGTCGAAATTGACAATCACTTCAAGTCCATTGACCACCTCAATCACCGTGACACTATCCTCCGGCAAAACAATTGGCCGATTGGAAAGTGAGTGTGGCGCAATCGGGACAAGCAATATACCTGCCACATGCGGATGCAAAATAGGTCCGCCTGCAGAGAGAGCATAAGCGGTTGAGCCGGTAGGGGTCGATACGATCAAGCCATCGGATCGTTGGTTATACATAAATGAGCCATTGACGTGAACTGCCAACTCGACCATTCCTGAAATGCCAGAGCGATTCACGACAACATCATTAAGCGCTAATGCGCGATTAATTTCTTTGCCATTACGAAGCACTACAGCATCGAGCAATGTGCGTGTATCGGCTTCGTATTCCCCGGAAATAATTTTGGGTAGCGTAGTCTGAACCGACTGAATTGGAATATCAGTCATATAACCAAGGCGACCCATATTGATTCCAACGAGCGGAACATTGCTGCCTGCCAATTGACGTGCAATGCCCAGCATGGTGCCATCGCCCCCCAAAACAACAACAAGGTCAATTGCTCCAGCAAAGTCTTTCGCAGTTTTTGTGGGGTAGGTGTTCAAACCAAGGTGAGTGGCTGTCTCAGACTCAATAAAGACCTCACAACCCAATCCTGAGACTACTTTGGCTAGGTCTTTTAGGTGCTCCTCAATGCCATCAGCATGAAATTTGCCGACAAGCGCAACCCGGCTAAATGCCTTTTTGCTGGAATTTGGGGATGGGCTTAACATATAACGATTAAACCATAGGCATAAAATCCCTTCCACCATGGATGAACGTTCCCGCGCCTTACTAAAAACTCTCATCGAGCGCTATATCGAGGAGGGTCAGCCTATTGGCTCGCGCACACTGTCTAGATTCTCGGGTTTGGACCTCTCCGCAGCCACTATACGTAACGTGATGGCGGATTTAGAGGAGATGGGGCTTGTTACCAGCCCCCATACTTCAGCTGGCCGCATTCCAACCCCGCGGGGTTATCGCCTGTTTGTAGACACCATGGTGACGGTGCGCCCTTTGGAAGCGATGGCTGCTAGAGAGGTTGAAAAAGGCCTTCTACCGGATTCTCCGCAAAGGGTCCTGAACTCGGCAGCGCAGATTTTGTCCAACTTGACCCATTTTGCTGGTGTTGTCATGACACCCAAACGAGCTCAGGTTTTTAAACACATTGAGTTCTTGCGCTTGGGTGAAGGTAAGATTTTGCTCATCATGGTTACGCCCGAGGGGGATGTGCAAAATCGCATATTGCCAACAAATCAGGATTACACGCCGAGCCAACTCATTGAAGCGGGTAACTTTATTAACGCCCAATTTGCTGGAAAAAGTTTTGATCAAGTGCGCATGCATCTGAAATCCGACTTAGATAATTTGCGTACAGATATTGCTGGGTTAATGGCTTTGGCCTTGCAAACCGGTGTTGCTGATTACGACATGGGGCGCGGCGATATGGTTTTGTCTGGTGAGCGGCGCTTATTGAATGTTGGAGATTTAAGTTCCAACCTCGATAAATTACGCAAGATGTTTGATATGTTGGAACAAAAATCGGTACTTATGCAATTGCTCGACGTATCAAGTCATGCGGACGGTATTCAAATATTTATTGGCGGTGAAAGTGATTTATTGCCTTATGAGGACCTCGCTGTAATCAGCGCCCCATATAGTGTAGACGGTCAAATAGTGGGCACGCTTGGGGTGATTGGGCCAACACGGATGGCATATGACCGAGTGATTCCGATTGTGGATATCACCTCAAAATTACTATCGGGCGCCTTAAGCTCCTGAGTCCAAGTCTAACTTTTTATATTTAAAACTCATTACCAGAGACAGAACATCTTGAATCCGAATCCGCATCTACGCGCTTCCAAAACCGCAGTCTTGCTATTGAACTTGGGGACACCCTCTGCTCCAACATCTAAAGCGGTACGTGCCTATTTAAAAGAATTTCTTTCGGATCCACGCGTAGTAGAAATTCCGCGCATTATTTGGTGGTGCATTTTGAATGGCATTATTTTGCCAATTCGTAGTGGTGCTTCTGCGAAAAAATATGCCTCTATTTGGTTGCCAAAGTTAGGCTCTCCCTTAATGCACTACTCACGCTTGCAGGCGAAAGAATTGGGCGAGAAATTTGCCAATGAGGGTCATGCAGTTTTAGTGGATTTGGCAATGCGCTATGGTCAGCCCTCTACACAGGTCGTCCTAGAGGGCCTGAAGGCACAAGGTATGGAACGTTTATTGTTATTGCCTTTATATCCTCAATACTCTGCCACAACAACGGCGTCTAGTTTTGATGAAGTCTTTCGTGTTTTAGGTACTTGGCGCGATCAACCTGAGCTGCGTTTAGTAAAGCACTATCACGACAACTCAGCTTATATTGCCGCATTGCGTGATCAAGTGTTATCTAACTGGGATAAAGATGGCCGTCCAGATTTTGCAAAAGGCGATCGCTTGGTGATGTCTTTCCATGGTTTGCCAAAGCGTAATTTAATGAAGGGCGATCCCTATCACTGTGAATGCTTGAAAACAGGTCGCTTGCTGGGCGAGTCTCTGGGTTTAGAGCCTGGACAATATATTGTGACCTTCCAGTCCCGCTTTGGTAAGGCGGAATGGTTAAAGCCCTATACAGCTCCAACAATTGAAAAGTTAGCCAAAGAAGGTTGCCAGCGCATCGATATTTTTTGCCCTGGATTTCCGGCCGATTGCTTGGAGACCTTAGAAGAGATCGCCATGGAAGCCCGCGAAATCTTCCTAGAGCATGGCGGTAAAGACTATCGCTATATTCCCTGTCTAAACAGCAGCCCCAAGTGGATAGAGGCTCTGAGCGATATTGCTCATCATCATCTGCAAGGCTGGTCTTTAGGCGTGGAGTCTGACGCTGAATTAGCGAAGCGTAATGAAAGGGCTGAGCTGGCTGAAAGAATGAAGTCTTGAAATTGCAACAATCAGCCCCATATTGCAAAGTAATAGCCATCTTTATAGAAAAGTAAAATAGCGCCCATGACACAAGAAAACCAAAACCCATCCCCAGAGCAAGAGAATCCTTCTGCAGAACCAGTCAATGAAGCTGCAGCAGAAGCTCCGGCTGTGAAAACGCCCGAACAGGAAATTGCCGAACTCAATCAAAAGATTGGTGAGCTGCAAGATAACTTCTTGCGCGCTAAGGCTGAAGGAGAAAATATTCGTCGCCGTGCTGTGGAAGATATTGCGAAGGCGCATAAATTTGCGATTGAAAGTTTTGCAGAGCATTTGGTGCCCGTGACGGACAGTCTTTATGCTGCATTGAGTACCGATGCTGGTGATGCCAAAGCTTTTAAAGAGGGTTTGGAAATCACCCTGAAGCAGCTGCTGTCTGCTTTTGAAAAAGGTCGCATGACAGAAATTAATCCTGCGGTTGGGGATAAATTTGACCCCCATAACCACCAGGCTATCGCCTCAGTGCCCTCCGAGCAAGAGGCCAATACCGTGGTTTCTGTATTGCAACGGGGCTATACCGTGGCCGACAGGGTTCTCAGGCCTGCTTTAGTAACGGTCACTGCCCCAAAATAAGCTAAAGAAGGGCTAGAACCCTAAAAAGGCATAAAAAAGGTAGAAAAAGGCAGAGTTCTGCCTTTTTTGCTCTTCATCCCCTTGAAATCCCTTTTTTAGACCCCACTTACTGGGTATCGAAATATTTATCAGTACAACAAACAATTTAATTTTTTGGAGCAATTATGGGAAAGATTATCGGAATCGACTTAGGAACCACGAATTCATGCGTTTCAGTCGTTGAAAACAATGCACCTAAAGTTGTCGAGAACGCTGAGGGCGGTCGCACAACTCCATCCATCATCGCTTACGTTGAAGATGGCGAAGTATTGGTTGGTGCGCCTGCAAAGCGTCAGTCAGTAACCAATCCTAAAAATACTATCTACGCAGTGAAGCGCTTGATGGGCCGTAAATTTACAGATCCTGAAGTGCAAAAAGACATCAGCTTGATGCCTTATTCAATTATTGCTGCTGATAACGGCGATGCTTGGGTTCAAGCGCGCGATAAGAAAATGGCGCCACAACAAGTGTCCGCTGAAATTCTGCGCAAGATGAAGAAAACTGCCGAAGATTACCTCGGCGAAGAAGTGACAGAAGCCGTGATTACTGTTCCTGCTTACTTTAATGACAGTCAACGTCAGGCAACTAAGGATGCTGGCCGTATTGCTGGTTTAGATGTGAAGCGCATCATTAACGAGCCAACTGCTGCTGCATTAGCGTTTGGCTTGGATAAACAAGACAAAGTGGATCGCAAGATCGCTGTGTATGACTTGGGCGGCGGTACATTCGACGTATCCATCATTGAGATTGCTAACGTTGACGGTGAGAAGCAGTTTGAAGTGCTTTCTACCAACGGCGACACCTTCTTGGGTGGCGAAGACTTTGACCAACGCATCATTGATTGGATCATTGCTGAGTTCAAGAAAGAACAAGGCGTTGATTTGAGTAAAGACGTATTGGCGTTGCAGCGTTTGAAAGATGCTGCTGAGAAAGCCAAGATCGAATTGTCATCTGCACAACAAACTGAAATCAATTTGCCATATGTAACAGCTGACGCTAGCGGTCCTAAGCATTTGAACTTAAAGTTGACCCGTGCCAAGCTAGAGTCTTTGGTTGAGGAACTGATTAGCCGTACCGCTGGTCCTTGCTTAACTGCGATTAAAGACGCTGGTGTAAACGTAGCGGACATCGACGATGTAATTTTGGTTGGCGGTCAAACCCGTATGCCTGCGGTTCAAGACAAAGTAAAAGAAATCTTTGGTAAAGAACCACGCAAAGACGTTAACCCAGATGAAGCCGTTGCTGTTGGCGCTGCAATTCAGGGTTCTGTATTGTCTGGCGATCGTAAGGACGTATTGCTCTTGGACGTTACCCCATTATCATTGGGTATCGAAACTCTTGGTGGCGTCATGACCAAGATGATTCCTAAGAACACCACGATCCCTACCAAGCATTCACAGGTTTACTCAACTGCGGAAGATAACCAGCCTGCTGTAACCATTAAGTGCTTCCAAGGTGAGCGCGAGATGGCTGCTGCAAACAAGTTGCTAGGGGAATTTAACCTTGAAGGTATTGCTCCTGCGCAACGCGGTATGCCACAGATTGAAGTAACTTTTGACATCGATGCTAACGGTATTTTGCATGTAACAGCAAAAGACAAGACCACTGGTAAAGAGAACAAGATCACCATCAAGGCAAACTCTGGTTTGACTGAAGAAGAAATTCAACGCATGGTGAAGGATGCTGAAGCCAATGCTGCTGAAGATAAGAAAGCGCTTGAGTTGGTAACTGCTCGCAATACTGCAGATGCCTTGGCTCACTCAACCAAGAAGGCTTTGGAAGAGCATGGTGCTAGCTTAGAGGCTTCCGAAAAAGAAGCGATTGAAGCGGCCTTGAAAGACTTAGACGAAGCCATTAAAGGTAGCGACAAGGAAGCCATTGAAGCTAAAACAGAAGCTTTGGGTAAAGCAAGTCAGAAGCTGGGCGAAAAAGTCATGGCGGCTGAACAAGCTAAAGCTGGCGGTGCAGCACCTGGTGCAGCTCCTGGTGGTGCAGCCCCTGGCGCTGCCCCTGATGCGGATGTTGTTGACGCTGACTTTAAAGAGGTTGATGACAAGAAGTAATTCTGTAATTGGACATTCATTAACGTAGTTTTGATGTACTTAAATAACAAGTCGGCCTCGTGCCGACTTGTGTCATTCAGGTTGTTGAGAGGAATAGGCCGTGCCTAAAAGTAAACGCGATTTTTATGAAGTGCTTGGTGTAGCAAAAGGTGCCAGTGACGATGAGCTAAAAAAGGCTTATCGCAAGATGGCGATGAAACATCATCCAGATCGTAATCCCGACAGCAAAACGGCTGAAGCTCAATTTAAAGAAGTTAAAGAAGCTTACGAAACCTTAACTGATCCCAATAAGCGCGCTGCCTATGATCAATATGGTCATGCTGGCGTCGACCCATCTATGGGTGGCGGATTTGGCGGTGGCGGTTTCGGGGGCGGTGGATTTTCTGATGCGTTTGGGGATATCTTTGGTGATATCTTCGGTCAAGGCGGCGGCCGTCACTCTGGCCCTCAAGTTTATAAAGGCGCAGATTTACGCTACAACATGGACATTACGCTTGAGCAAGCGGCTGAAGGCTATACAACCCAAATTCGTGTACCTAGCTGGAGTAATTGCAAGCCTTGTCATGGTACCGGCGCAGAGCCTGGATCTAAGGCTGAGACTTGCACAACCTGTAATGGTCATGGTCAAGTGCGTGTGCAGCAAGGCTTCTTCTCCATGCAGCAAACTTGCCCTAAGTGCCGCGGCACTGGCGAGTACATTCCTAAGCCATGTAAAACTTGCCACGGCAGTGGAAAACACAAAGAACAAAAAACACTTGAGATCAAAATACCGGCAGGCATTGATGATGGAATGCGTGTCCGCTCAGTGGGTAACGGTGAACCAGGTGTCAATGGTGGACCATCCGGCGATCTTTATGTAGAGGTGCGTGTTAAGCCGCATAAAGTCTTTGAGCGTGATGGTAGTGATTTGCACGTTCAAATGCCGATTTCGTTTGCGACAGCTACTATCGGTGGTGAAATCGAAGTGCCAACACTCTCTGGTCGCGTGGAGTTTCCAATCCCTGAGGGAACTCAGACGGGTAAGACTTTCCGCTTGCGAAATAAAGGCATCAAAGGATTGCGCTCAACCATGTTGGGCGATCTCTTTGTCCACGTTCTGGTAGAAACTCCGATTAAGCTTACTGAAGAGCAAAAGAAATTACTACAGCAGTTTGACGACAGTCTGAAATCTGCTGGCGACAAACACAGCCCTCAACAAAAGGGTTGGTTTGATGGTGTAAAGAGTTTCTTTAGCTAGTAACTAATTGGCAGCCAAGCTGCCAATTAGCCAGCAAAGCCATGCTCGGGTCCGGGGAATTTCCCGGACTTCACTTCGCGCACATAAGTCTTGATGGCGGCTTCAACGGAGTGATGGCCATCCATAAAGTTTTTGACAAACTTCGGCGGCTTACCGGGGCTGATGCCCAACATATCCTGCAGAACCAATACTTGACCAGAGCAATCTGGACCAGCACCAATTCCGATAGTGGGAATATGAAGTTCGGCAGTAATCTTTTCGCCCAATGAAGAGGGAATTGCTTCCAACACTACCATTTGGGCTCCAACTTCTTGGCAGGCAAGTGCTTGCTCAAGCATGACGCTTGCAGCATCTTTAGATTTCCCCTGCACTTTGTAGCCGCCCAAGACATGAACTGATTGAGGTAGTAATCCTAAGTGAGCGCAAACAGGAACACTGCGCTCAACTAAATGACTAATGACATCAATCTGCCAGTCGCCACCGCCTTCAAGCTTAACCATATCTGCACCAGCACGCATTAATTGAGCAGAGGATTCGAGAGCCTGCACTGGATCTCCGTAGCTTGCAAATGGGAGGTCAGCGATAAGAAATGCATGGGTATTAGCACGGGCTACACATTCGGTGTGATACGCCATTTGTTCAATGGTCACTGGCGTAGTGCTGGAGTGTCCTTGAATCACATTCCCAAGAGAGTCGCCAATCAAGATCGTTTCAACAGCGCAGCGATTGAGAAGCGCTGACATAGTTGAGTCGTATGCCGTGAGCATGGCAATTTTTTCACCCTCAGCATGCATTGCGAGGAGCTTAGTAATTGTGATTGGCTTGTCGCCTTGTAAGTAACCCATGGCGAGAGTTTAATGAATTAATGCGCCGTTTGGCTATAAACGTCTTTTTCCCCGCAATTACAGTTCCTGCAGGGGAGTTTTTCAATTCTTTGGTGTGCCACGTTGGGTAGGTAGGCCTTGAGTTCGCCCCAGTTAGGCAAAAAGATATCGGGAGCGATTTCCAGCAGGGGTAGGAGTACAAATGAGCGCTCGATAATTCTAGGATGCGGCAACATCAATTCTGTTTCGCTTTGAGTAACCCCTTCAAACGAAAGGATGTCTAGGTCAAGAGTCCGGGGGGCATTTGCATATGGGCGCTCACGACCAAATTCTTGTTCAATGGTTTGGCAAACATGTAAAAGGCCGTAGGGGCTTAACTCGGTTTCGACTTCAATGACGGCATTAATGTAGTCGCCGCCTGTAGCTTCAACAGGCGCGCTTTGATAAAAACAGCTTTTTGCCAAGATTTGAAGTTCGGACCGCAATGCCAAGCAAACAATGGCATCAGTAATAAGCTGACGCGTGTCGCCGATGTTGCCGCCAAATCCGATATATGCCCGTGCCATAGGTTTCCAAACTAGAGATGAAACTACTTTACTGAAATTTCTCTAAGTCTGCTTAGCTTGCTGCACTCTCTGGGGGCACTGCCGCTTTTGGCTTTCTTCGACGCCGTCTTTTGGCAGGACTTGGACTGCTACCAGATTCATTTTTGACGCCAGCCATCAGCTTATCTTGCCCTGTGACGTCGGTTGCAATGAAGTCTGTCCACCACTGCCCGATTGCTGGGTTTAATTCCTCGGTGGCGCAGCGGAGCAACATAAAGTCATAACCCGCTCTAAAACGTGGGGATTCGATGAGGCGATAAGGGTATCGCCCCACGCGTCTCTCAAAGCGGGGTTGCATAGACCAAATTTCGCGCATATCGCTTTCGAAGCGTCGTTGAATCGTCATGCCGCTACTTTGAGTGGCAATCGTGTCGTCCATCGCATCATGCAAGGCAGGAATATTAGCCATTCCTTTAGCGGAGTTGGCCTTCCAATTCTTTAGTAGATCAGGCCAGAGTAGGGTGGCAAATAAAAATCCAGCAGAAACGCTTTTACCGGATTGAATGCGTTCGTCAGTATTGGCCAAAGCCAGCTTTACAAAATCATTGGCCCCCTTGGAGTCTGCGCCTGTATCCAGAATGTGGTCTAAGAGCGGGAGAAGACCATGATGCAATCCAGCATCTTTGAGCCCTTGGATTGCTGCCCAAGAGTAGCCGGACATCAAGAGCTTCAAAATTTCATCAAAGAGCCTCGCAGAGGGGACATCGTTTAATAGTTTGCCTAACTTTGCAATGGGCGCGCGCGTAGCACCATCTAATTCAAAGCCAGTCTTTGCTGCGAAGCGTACTGCCCTGAGCATGCGAACAGGATCTTCGCGGTAGCGCTTTGCTGGATCGCCAATCATGCGCAAAGTTTTCTTTTGCATATCTGCCATGCCGCCGTGATAGTCCAAAACAGTTTCGGACGAAGGGTCGTAATACATTGCGTTGATTGTGAAATCGCGTCTTGCAGCATCCTCACCTTGCGAGCCCCAGACGTTATCGCGCAGGATCCGGCCGCTCTCAGCTACGTGATCTCCAGCGTTATCTAATAGGGCCCTGAAGGTGGATACCTCAATGATTTCAGGGTGGCCTTTGCCAAAAAAAGTCACGTGCACAATTTGAAAGCGGCGACCAATTAGGCGCGCTTTGCGAAAGAGTCTTTGCACTTGATCTGGTGTTGCATTGGTTGCCACGTCAAAATCTTTTGGACTGATACCTAGAGCAAGATCTCTAACAGCGCCACCGACAATAAATGCCTCAAATCCTGCCTGCTGCAATGTGTGCGTTACCTTGACTGCATTCTTAGAAAGCAAATGCGGATCAATTCGATGTGCTTTTTTAGGGATGCGCTTTGGGGCGCCAGTATTGTTGGCCTGCGTATGTTTGACCATCGGGTCACGCCGCAAAATACGTTTAATAAATTTAGTGATCATGCAAACAATTCAAGAATGGGCCAGTTGCGCTGCTTAGCTTCGTTGCGAAGGCGATCATCTGGATTGGTAGCAACAGGATGACTTACCTTTTCAAGCAAGGGAAGGTCATTCATCGAGTCAGAATAAAAATAACTATAAGGTAAAGCATCTAGAGACAGTTTTTGCGATGCTAACCAGTCGTGTAGATTTTGAATCTTACCTTCGCGGAAATTGGGAATGCCTTTGACTTCCCCAGTGTAGTTACCTAATGGATGGTTGTCTGCGGTGGCTGGCTCTGTGGCAATCAGGTGCTCAATGCCAAAGCTTTCAACAATAGGGCGTGTCACAAAGCTGTTGGTGGCAGTAATCACGCAGCAAAGATCACCAGCATCTTGGTGACGTTTTACTAGATCGATTGCTTGTTGTCGGAGTTGGCCATTAATAACTTCTTTCATAAACGCGTCGTGCCACTCTTTGAGTTGCGCGCGTGAATGTTCTGAGAGTGGCTTAAGAGCAAAACGCAGAAACTCATGAATATCCAGATTGCCTTCTTTATAGTCTTGATAAAAGCGCTCGTTTTGTCGTGCATAGTATTCGCTGTCTACAACACCAATGCGAGCCAAAAATTGGCCCCATTCGTAATCGCTATCGCAAGGCAAAAGGGTGTGGTCTAAATCGAAAAGGGCTAGCTGAGTCACGAATTGATATTTAATAAATTATTTGGGCTGCAAGAGCTCGCGAACAAGGGGTAAGGTTACAGCACGTTTTGTTTCAAGGGAGTAAGCGTCTAAAGCATCCATCAATGCCATCAAGCTGGGCATATCGCGATAAAAGCGACTTAACAGCCAGGGCAACACATCGGGGGATAAAACAAGCCCTCGCTCTTTGGCCGCTTCCTCTAGTGCTTGTATTTTCTCATCATCATCCAAAAGCTGCGTTTGAAAGATTAAGCCCCAGCCCAGACGGGTTCGCAGGTCTTCTCGAAGCTTGAGATTGGCTGGAGCAGCGTTTCCGGCCATAAAAATATGAATCGCTTTGCTTCCTTGAACGCCATTCAGGATCCGAAATAAGGAGCCAACAAGACGATCATCTAGCTGGTCAACATCATCAACGGTGATGACTGAAGGGGTATCACTTTCAGTCATTGCATTCATCTTTTCTTCTAAGCGAACCCAAGCAGTAGGTTCGAGTGGAGAGAGGGCAATGTGTAACAGGCCAGCATGCTTCGCCGCATTTTCAATGGCATTTAGTAGATGAGTACGACCTGAACCCTCTGGCCCCCACCAATAAATCCAGCGCTGATTGAGCGGGTTATCAGAGCTTTGAGGGCTGACCTTGCCCCAAGATTTTTCAATATTTTGCAGAGCAGAAATTAAGGCAAGATCTTTCCCGGGAAGATAGTTTTCTAAACTAGCTATGGGTGAGTGACTAATGTCTAGCGCAAATTGTTTTGGAAGCGAGGGTGTATTCATTGCTACCAAACTTATTTTTGATACCAAGAGCTTTGCGTATAAATAGACCATAAGTACTGGACTAAGACTAAGCTGACCGCACTAATTGGTAGGGCGAGTAATACACCAAAGAAGCCAAATAGCTTGCCAAAGAAAAGCAACGCAAACAAGACGGCAACGGGATGCAGGCCAATGCGCTCGCCCACTAGGCGTGGCGTCAAGAAGAAGCCTTCTAAGAATTGCCCAATTCCATAGATGACTAGTACACCGATGATTTCTGAGCCCGGACCAAATTGAAGAAGGGCCGAAACTATAGCAAGCGTGAATCCTAGTGCAATGCCGATATAAGGAATCACAATCATTAAGGCGGTAAAAATACCCAAAGCAACCGCACCTTTGATGCCAATCAAAGTCAAGCTAATGCTATAAAAAGCGGACATGATGGAGACAACGATTACCATGCCATTGAGATACTGAGAGAGCAGTCCATCGGTATGCATTGCAAGATGATGTACGGTTTCTTGGGCGCGCTTAGGTACTAAATTTTTGACGTACTGAAAAAATTGATTCCAATCAATCAATAAATAAAACATCACAAATAGAATTAATACGGAATTTACAAAGCCAGTGATAACCGAGCTGCCCGACATCAGTACGGTGTCTATCGTGGTACTCATTAGTGAGTCGGCATTGTCGCTAATATGCTCTGAAATTTTTTGCGATGCTGTGTTTTTTAAAGTACCCCAATCAACATCAATATGAAATTCAGCTAATTCAGGACCCAGCCATGCTTGTGTATTTGAGATCCATCCTGGGAGCTGGGCTTTGATTAGGGGAATTTCTGTTTTGAGGAGGCCTATAAAGAGGCTCAATATCGCCGTTACTGCAGCCAACCCTAAGATGACAGTGAGTCCTGCAGCCAGGGATGAGGGAATGCGTCTTCTTTCCAGCCATAGAAAAGCAGGCCTCAGGATGTAGGCAAGGATGAATGCAGCCAGAAAAGGGGTAAAAATTTCAGCCATGACGAGTAATCCTCTAGAATTCAATGATTCTACTGACCTAGTAGCATTTTTTACTAATATTCCAGCGCTGACATGACCTCATCTACTAATTCTTCCTCAAAAGGCCTTTCCTACCGTGACGCTGGTGTCGATATTGATGCTGGCGATGCCCTGGTTGACCGCATTAAGCCGCTTGCCAAGAAAACCATGCGCGAGGGTGTTTTGGCCGGAATTGGCGGCTTTGGGGCCCTTTTTGAGGTACCTAAGCGCTATAAGGAGCCAGTATTAGTATCCGGTACGGATGGTGTTGGTACTAAGCTAAGGCTGGCTTTTGAGTGGAATCGTCATGAAACCATTGGTCAAGACTTGGTAGCCATGAGTGTGAATGACATCCTGGTTCAGGGTGCTGAGCCCCTTTTCTTCTTGGACTACTTTGCATGCGGCAAGTTGACTGTGGATACCGCAGCAACGGTTGTTGGTGGCATTGCCAAGGGTTGTGAATTATCTGGTTGCGCATTAATCGGTGGTGAGACCGCAGAAATGCCGGGCATGTACCCACCAGGCGAATATGACTTAGCCGGATTTGCCGTGGGCGCAGTTGAAAAATCCAAAATCATTACTGGCGCAACGATTGTTCCGGGTGATGCGGTATTAGCAGTTGGCTCTAGTGGCGCACATTCAAATGGCTACTCATTGGTCCGTAAGATTATTGAGCGTGCTGGTGCAAAGCCTACTGATGATTTGGGCGGTCGTCCATTGGGTGATGTGGTGATGGCGCCAACAGAAATTTACGTAAAGCCACTGCTCAAATTGATTTCTGAAATCAATGTAAAAGGAATGGCGCATATCACGGGTGGTGGTTTGGTTGATAACGTGCCACGCGTGCTCCCAGAAAACACTCAAGCAGTTTTGCATCGCGATAGCTGGCAAATGCCAGACCTCTTCCGTTGGTTGCAAATGAAGGGTGGCGTTGCTGATGCAGAAATGGTGCGCGTATTTAACTGCGGCATCGGTATGGTTGTGATTGTTGCGCCTGATCAAGTGGATACAGCAATCAAATCATTAACTGCGCAAGGTCTCAAGGCTTGGACAGTTGGTGAAGTGGTTGAGCGTCCAAAAGATGCGCCACAAACCATCGTTATCTAAACGATCTACCTTTATTTTTGGATGAGATTGCTTTTGCAATAATCTAGCGCCGCCTTCAACTCTTCGGGGTTGAAGGGGTCAAATGTGCCTCTTCCATCTATTGCACGCAGCCATGTAAGTTGACGCTTACCAAGTTGGCGCGTCGCTGCCAATGCTTTGTAACGCATTTCCTCAGCATCAATTTCACCATTGAGAAACTCCCAAGCTTGGCGATAACCAACCGAACGTATCGCTGGAAGATCTGCATGCAATCCAGTATTGGTACGTAGCGCTTTGACTTCATCCATAAATCCAGCGGCAAGCATTTCATCAAAACGCTTTTCTAAGTTCAGATGCAAACGCTTACGATCACTTGGTTCAAGCGAAACTAACTTAATCCATGATGGAATCGCTGAACCTTCTCTGCCATCTTCACTGGGTGAGTCGGCCAGTAATATAGACATCGGTTTGCAGGTAATTTCATAAACCTCTAGAGCACGTTGCACTCGTTGGGAATCGTTTGGCTTTAAGCGCGCTGCAGTTTTGGGATCAACCTTGGCAAGCTTGTCGTGCATTGCTGGCCAGCCAATGGCTTTACCCTCTTCATCCAAACGAGCACGAATTTCTGGATTTGCTGGAGGGAGCGAGGAGAGGCCATGCGCCCATGCCCGCCAATACAACATCGTTCCGCCAACCACCACTGGAATATTGCCTCGCGCACGAATCTCGGTGCAAAGTCGTTTTGCATCATTAGCAAAACGTGCCGCTGAATACACTTCAGTCGGATCAATGATGTCAATCAGATGATGAATAACCGCAGCTTGCTCTGACTTAGTTGGTTTGGCGCTGCCAATATCTAAACCCCGATAGACTAAAGCGGAATCCATGCTGATAAGTTCAATCGTTAAGCCAATGGATTTCGCATGCTCAGCCAAAGACATGGCGAGATGGGTTTTGCCTGCGCCAGTAGGCCCAACAATACAAAGCGTTGAGACTTCATTTGGAGCATGCATAGGCTGAATGTAGGGTTCAGTTTGCATACCTGATTATAAGAGCCTGTTAATATCCGCAACAACCCATAAGTTAAAGAGCGAGTTGATGGATACCCTTTTGCAAATCAGTGATTTATTGCTGCATATTGATAAACATTTAGATGTGGTGATTCAGCAATACGGTCCTTGGGCCTATGGCCTCCTTTTTGCTATTGTTTTTGCAGAAACAGGCCTAGTGGTCGCACCTTTCTTACCAGGTGATTCGCTTCTGTTCATTGCAGGCGCCTATTGCGCTACCGAGCATTTCAATATCTGGACCTTGTGTATTGGTTTATTGATTGCTGCGGTCGCAGGCAATACCGTGAACTACTTCATTGGCCGCTGGATTGGTAAGCGAGTATTCAGCAGTCAATCGCACTGGATTGATCAAGGCGCTTTATTAAAAACCCACGCTTTTTATGAAAAGCATGGTGGCAAAACAATCATCCTTGCCCGCTTCTTGCCAATTATTCGTACCTTTGCACCCTTTATTGCGGGTGTATCCGAGATGAACTTCTCACGCTTTCAGTTATTTAATATCACTGGTGCGGCCTTGTGGGTCTTTGGTTTGGTCATAGCAGGATATTTCTTTGGCAATATCCCTGTCATTCGCCAGAATCTCAATGTGATCGTCCTGGTAGGTGTGGGTGCAGCTGTTGTGCCAGTTTTATTTGCAGCAACCTACAAAATTTTTCAGCGCAAGAAAAACTAACAGAAGTTTAAAAAACCAAAGTGCTTACACTAACGCCCACTCGGCTTTAGTGCAGCTTGGTTTGACTTTCAAGTGTGGCAATGTGCTCGCGGATGTCGCCAGCATCCTCAGCTTCTGGAACTTCGCTGAGATAGCGATGCATATCCGCCAATGCGGGACGTAAGTACTCAAGTTGCGCAAAAATCAAACCCCTGTCCCGAATCTCTTCAATAGAGTCTGGTAACAGGATCACCAAACGCTCTTGAATGCCTAGTAAACGCTCCCAGCGCTCATGTTCTGAGTAAATCATTTTGAGGTTTCTCAGAAAGCGCGACAGAATCTCTCTTGAGCTAGAAGCACGTAGGAAGATATTGAGCGGCAGACTCAACTCACCCCGATAGCCTTTGGCGTCCAGGTAGGGATCAAGCATTTCTTGTAACTGAGTCTTTGATAACGATTCACCGGTCAAGGGATCCATGATGACTTCACCCTGTTGCAAAGAGATGCGCATCATGAAGTGATTCGGAAATGAAACACCCCGAATTTTCAAGCCAATTTGATTGCCTAATTCCATCATCAAAATAGCTAATGAGATGGGGATCCCTCTGCGATTTTCAAGGATGTAATGCAAGTACGAATTTTCAGGAGCATAGAAATCATTTGGGTTCGGACCAAAACCCAGCTCGGTATAAAAGAAATGCTTCAAAATTTGTAAGCGCTGAACGGGTGAGGTATCAGGCGTGATGCGAGTTTTGAGTTTGTTACCCATCTCATCAATTTGATCGAGAGCCCCTTGAACATCTAAATCAGGATAAGCGTGCTGTGCGACAGCGATTGCTGCCTCCGTTAAAGGAAGATGTTCGTCTTCAGCAACTAGGGAGGTGAAATAGTCGAGTTGTTGTGTTGGCATACTGGCTATTTTGCATGACGCAAGAATTTTTGCCAGCGAATTCCAACTAAACCTAGTGATGCGAAGTAAACAATGGCCGCAAGACCTAGCCATGCTCCCACCAAGCCAATACGTAGCCATGGCTCAGCTTGGAGGGCAATCCAATTGTGTGTGCCAGCAGCATAAAAAAGCACTGCTGCGAAGGGGATGAGAGCTAACAATAGCTGACCGAGGTACTTGAGCCAGCCTGAATTAGGTAGAGCTCCGCGTCGATGCAGGCCAACCCATAGCAGGGCGGCGTTTAGACAGGCGCCAGTACCAACTGAAAGGGCAAGGCCAGCATGCCCAAGCCAGGGAACAAATACTAGGTTGGCTAACTGGGTGGCTACTAAAACGAGTAATCCAATCTTGACGGGGGTGCGGATGTCTTGACGTGAATAAAATCCGGGTGCCAAAATTTTTACCAGAATTAAACCAATGAGGCCAACACCATAAGCCGCTAATGCACGTTGCGTCATCACGACATCAAGCGCACTGAATTTACCGTAGTGATACAAGACTGCCGCCAAAGGCTCACCAAAAATAAAGAGTGCAATTGCGCAAGGCGCAGCCAGCAAGAATGTAAGTTGCAATCCCCAAATCAGTAATTCACCGGCATGTACTAAATCGTTTTTGGCATTGGCCTTGCTGAGGCTTGGCAAAAGAACGGTTCCTAGGGCAACACCCAGTAGTGCAGTTGGAAATTCCATTAAGCGATCTGCGTAGGATAGCCACGACACACTTCCCGCCTGCAGACGTGAAGCAATGTTGGTATTAATGATGAGGGAGATTTGTGCGACAGAAACAGCAAATACTGCCGGCCCCATTAATTTCATGACGCGCCGAGCTTCCGGATTGGTGACGGCTGATTTGATGGCGCCAGGCAATAAACCAATGCGAGGCAATAGGCCGAGGCGAGCAAGCGTTGGAACTTGAAGGGCAAGTTGCAGTATTCCACCAAGTAAAACACCAATACTTAAGGCATAAATTGGTTGCTCTAAGTGGGGTGCCAAAAAGATGGCGCTACCAATTAAGGCAAGATTGAGCAAGACAGGCGTAAATGCCGGGATTGCAAAGCGGTGATAGGTGTTCAAGATCCCCGCTGAGAGGGAGACCATAGAAATTAGCCCGATATAGGGGAACATGATTCGGGTCATAACGACGCTGGCGTCATAGGCTGGACCACCTTTAAACCCTGTGGCAATGACCAGAATGAGCACTGGGGCGCCAATGACTCCCAGTAGTACCGTAAGCAGCAAAGCCCAAAATAAGAGCGTGGCGACTGCATTTATGAGGATTTTGGCCTTGGTTTGGTCTTCGTTTGTGGCAATTTCGCCCAAAATCGGTACAAAAGCTTGAGAAAAGGCCCCTTCGGCAAATAGCCGACGTAGCAAATTGGGTAGTCTAAAAGCCACATTAAAGGCATCTGTCCACTCGGAAGCCCCGAAACTACGGGCAATGAGGGTCTCCCGGAGCAGGCCCGTAATACGGGACAGCATAGTTAGGGAGCTGACCTTGGCAGCGGCAGAAAGCAGATTCATGAGGCGATTTTCACCTATTTATCGGTCGGCTGGGCTTTTTTGCCCCTTTAAGGTAAAATCTTGGGTTTTGGCGAGCTTGCTTATGATTCTGGCAAGTCCGCAAGATTTTTAACTAATCGCATTTTGCAATTTATAGAGGCAAGGTTTAAAGATGGCCAATACAGCACAAGCGCGCAAGCGTGCACGCCAAGCAGTAAAACAAAACGAACATAACTCCAGTTTGCGTTCAAAGCTCCGCACTTCCATTAAGGCAGTTCGTAAAGCGATTGAAACTGGTGACAAAGCTTCTGCAGCGAAAGTTTTCGCGGCAACTCAAGCAACAATCGACAAGATTGCTGACAAAAAGATTGCTCACAAAAACACTGCAGCTCGTCAGAAGTCACGTTTGTCTGCAGCTATCAAGGCGATGGCAGCGTAATACAGTTTTAGTTTTAGGCTGGTCGAAGTAGTTTCGACCTAAGCCCGCTCCTCATCAGAGCGGGTTTTTGTTTTTAAGGCTGGGCTGGGGTTGTTGGGTTGAACTCACACGCCTCTTCGATTGGTAGGCTATTGTCTTTGGCAAAGTTCATGACAAAGTCTAGCGCTCGGGGATCTAGATCCCTCAGTCGAGTATCAATAACAACGCATTTCACTTTTGCAATAAGCACTGGTCTGACATAGGGCGAATAAGTGAAGCGAGGGTCCCCGGAATCACCGGGAGGGCGAAAAGTAGCCATCACCCCGCACAGACGCTCCGCCCAATCGCTGGGTCGAAATGGTTTGCCAGAAGTGGTAATGCCTTGAATGAAAAGCTTTTTGTGGTTCAAGTTCGCGTAATGATGGTTGTAAGAAATAGTATTACTAAGTCCTCTAGCTTAACAGCCCAAGTTGGCCGTAAGATGGCTTTAGGGTCTATTTTCGTGCAGCCGAATGTTTGAAGAAAAAAATGCAAGCCAAAACTTTAGTAGAAAGCTCAACTATGACATCGCTGGCAAAGCCTCAAGTGCCCGGTAAGGTAAAGCACTACCTGCAGTTTTCTGACCTGACTCGTCAAGAGTACGACTATTTACTCAAGCGTTCGGCGTGGCTTAAGGCCAAATTCAAGAGCTATGAAACTTGGCATCCACTGCATGACCGCACTTTGGCCATGATTTTTGAGAAGCACTCCACCCGTACTCGTCTGTCCTTCGAGGCGGGCATCCATCAGCTTGGTGGTCATGCGGTATACCTGAACACCAGAGATACCCAATTGGGTCGTGGCGAGCCTGTAGAGGATGCTGCTCAGGTGATTTCAAGGATGACTGACATCATCATGATTCGCACCTTTGGCCAAGACATTATTGAGCGTTTTGCATCGAATTCACGGGTGCCGGTAATCAATGGCCTAACAAACGAATTTCACCCTTGCCAAGTATTGGCCGATATCTTCACGTTTGTAGAGGCCCGTGGCCCGATTCAAGGAAAGACGGTAGCTTGGGTAGGTGATGCCAATAATATGGCCTATACCTGGATACAAGCGGCTGAATGTTTAGATTTTCAGTTACGCTTCTCTGCGCCAGAGGGCTATCAGTTGGATGCAACACGTTTGTCGCCGAAATCCGCCAAGCATTTAACCATTTGCGCCGATCCTAAAGAAGCCTGCAACGGGGCTGACCTAGTGAGCACCGACGTCTGGACCAGCATGGGTTATGAAGACGAAAATACTTTACGCATGAATGCTTTCCAGGATTGGATGGTGGATGAAGAGTTGATGGCATTAGCTAAGCCTAATGCGCTGTTTATGCACTGCTTGCCAGCGCACCGTGGTGAAGAGGTTTCAGCAGAAGTGATTGACGGACCACAAAGTATTGTTTGGGAAGAGGCGGAAAATCGTTTGCATGTCCAAAAGGCCCTAATGGAATATTTACTCTGTGGTCGTTTGGATTAAGTAATAAAACTTCAGCAATAAAATAATTAACAAATAACAAGCAATTCGTTTTCATTAATTTTGATTGAATAAGAAAAACATGTCCGATATTAAAAAAGCAGTCTTAGCGTATTCCGGCGGTCTAGATACCAGCGTGATCTTGAAGTGGCTTCAAGATACTTATGGCTGCGAGATCGTGACCTTTACCGCTGACTTAGGTCAGGGCGAAGAGTTGGAACCAGCACGCGCTAAGGCTTTGCAATTTGGCATCAAGCCTGAAAACATTTTTATTGATGACTTGCGCGAAGAGTTTGTTCGTGACTTTGTGTTCCCAATGTTCCGTGCGAATACGATTTACGAGGGTGAATATTTGTTGGGCACCTCTATTGCGCGCCCATTAATCGCTAAGCGCCAAATTGAAATTGCTCGCTTGACTGGCGCTGACTCTGTATCGCACGGCGCGACCGGCAAGGGAAATGACCAGGTTCGCTTTGAATTAGGTTACTACGCCCTTGAACCAGGAATCAAGGTAATCGCTCCTTGGCGTGAATGGGATCTTCTCTCACGTGAGAAGTTGATGGCTTACGCAGAAAAGCATGGCATTCCGGTTGAGATGAAGCATAAGCAAGGCGGTTCACCGTACTCAATGGATGCGAACCTCTTGCACATTAGCTATGAAGGCCGTCACCTCGAGAATCCAAACGCAGAGGCAGAAGAGTCTATGTGGCGTTGGACCGTTTCTCCTGAAAAGGCTCCAGATGCCCCAGAAATTATCGAGCTCGAATTTAAGGCTGGCGACCCGGTAGCAATTGATGGAAAAGCCTATAAGCCACATGAGTTGTTGGCTGAATTAAATCGTCTTGGTGGTAAACATGGCATTGGTCGTCTCGACCTAGTAGAAAACCGCTTTGTTGGCATGAAGAGCCGTGGCTGTTACGAAACGCCTGGCGGCACCATTCTTCTAAAGGCTCATCGTGGTATCGAAAGCATCACCTTGGACCGTGAAGTAGCCCACTTAAAGGATGATTTGATGCCTCGCTATGCCAGTTTGATCTACAACGGTTTGTGGTGGGCGCCAGAGCGTCTCGCACTCCAAACCTTGATTGACCATACACAACTGGCTGTGAATGGCGTTGTGCGCCTCAAGCTCTACAAAGGTTCCGTCTCCGTGATTTCACGTGATTCAGCAAATACTTTGTTTGATCAAAATATTGCAACCTTTGATGATGACGGTGGCGCATATAACCAAGCAGATGCTGGCGGCTTTATTAAGCTCAATGCATTACGTATGCGTATTGCTGAAACAGCTAGACGTAAGCGCGCCAAGAAATAAAAAACAATAAAACAAGCAAACTATTAGAACCTAACAGAATAGAAAGAACCAAGATGCAATTTGACCAAGTTTCCGTAGGCAAGAAGGCCAATGTATTTTTTGATGGCAAGTGTGTTTCTCATACTGTGACATTGCCTAATGGCGTTCGTAAGTCAGTTGGTGTGGTATTGCCAAGCACCTTGCGTTTTGACTTAAGTACTAGGGAGATTATGGAAGTAGTTGATGGCAATGCTTTTGTCAGCATCAATGGGGCCCCTGAGCAAGAGTTCAAGGCTGGTCAAAGCTGGGAAGTGGAAAAGGGCGGTTACTTCATTATTCGTGCTGAGCAACCAGTGCACTACGTTTGCCATTTTGAATAAATCAAAGGTGCCCACAAACAAAACGCAGACCTCGGTCTGCGTTTTTTTATTGGCCTAACATCAATGGATTTGAGTGATGTTGAATTAATTTCTCGGCAAACCCGTAACAACCGTCCCTGGGACGATCACACGCTCAGAGAACCACTGCTTGTTCATTTCCAGTGCATAGCGCACAGCTGCTTTAGGGCAGTGATTGTTGGTAGTTTCAGCCTGCATCTCTTCAATGTTCACAATCTTGCCATCATCTGCAATGAACGCAATCGAGAGCGGGATCTTGGTGTTGTTCATCCAGAAGCAGTGACCAGCTTTTTGTTCGAATATAAATAACATTCCAGAATTGGTTGGCATGCTGGCTCGGTTCATGAGACCAACTTCTCTAGCCTTCGGTGTATCGGCAAGCTCAGCCTGAATACGGTAGATGCCCGTCTTTAATTCAATGTTGGGTAGACCGACGTTAACCTGGGCGAGCGTTAGGGTGGAGTAAAGAAAGAGCGCAGTAGAAAATACTTGGCGCAATAATTGTGAAGTGCTGGAGATTGATATAGACATGCTGTGTATTTTAAGTCATACAAATTGCAGGCGAAAAAAAACCCAGGAACGAATCCTGGGTTTTTAATAATGATCTAAGGACTATTAAGCCGCTTGGATATTGGTAGCTTGCTTGCCTTTAGGACCTTGGGTAATGTCAAACGTTACCTTTTGGTTTTCCTTGAGGGTTTTGAACCCAGGCATAGTAATTGCGCTGAAATGCGCGAACAACTCTTCTTCACCATCATCAGGTTTGATAAAGCCAAAACCTTTTGCATCATTGAACCACTTAACAATTCCGGTCGCCATGCGAACTCCATTACATAAACTTAAAACAACCGTGATGAGGGTAAATACTTTTTAATCAGTCTCAATCCACAACACGCCTAAATAGAACCTCTCTTGAAGCCTACCCCCCGATTGTTTGCCCTTTTTCGAGGGGTGTCAAGGAGTTATATGTCCCTACCCCCTAGTAATTACCCCTTTTTTTATCGAAAAATGCCCCAATATGGGTTTAAGAGGGGTTTTTGCGTGTTTTTCGCAACATGGCCTCTGTAAATTAAAGTTTGGATATCTGTGTTTAGAATGTTTCTCATGAGTCGCGCTCCCAAAAATCCCACCACTGGCAACCCCAGCAATCCGTACGTTGAAGATACCCTTCTGCTCGAAAAGCAAATCGAGCAAGTTAAGGCGCCTTCGATGTATAAAGTTTTATTAATGAATGACGATTACACGCCAATGGAATTTGTGGTGATGGTGATTCAGGAGTATTTTAATAAGGATCATGAAACAGCTACACGCATCATGTTGCAAGTACATTTAGTTGGCAAGGGCGTTTGCGGAGTATTTACCCGCGATGTTGCCGCTACGAAAGTGCATCAAGTTATCGAACTCTCCCGTGAAGCGGGTCACCCACTACAGTGCACTATGGAGGAAGCATGATTGCCCAAGAATTAGAAGCGAGTTTGCACATGGCGTTTGTTGACGCAAGGGCATCGCGACATGAGTTCATCACAGTCGAGCATTTGCTCGCGGCTTTGCTGGATAACGCTACTGCGGTCGAAGTCTTAAAGGCTTGCGCAGTCAATATCGCAGAGCTGCGCGCTCAACTCAAAAACTTTATTAACGACAACACGCCTGTGGTGCCGGGGAATGATGAAGTAGATACGCAACCCACGCTGGGATTTCAGCGTGTGATTCAGCGCGCCATCATGCACGTGCAGTCAACATCAAACGGCAAGAAAGAAGTGACCGGCGCAAATGTGCTGGTCGCCATCTTCGGTGAAAAAGATTCGCATGCGGTTTATTTCTTGCAACAGCAGGGCGTTACCCGTTTAGATGTCGTGAACTTCATCAGTCATGGTGTGCGTAAAGATCAATCAGAGCATGTCAAGCCCGTTGAGCCTTCGCACGAGGCTGAGGAATCTGCATCTTCTGGTAAAGAAAGCCCTCTTGAGCAATATACCCAGAACCTCAATGTAATGGCCCGTCAAGGCAAGATTGACCCATTAATTGGGCGCGAGAGCGAGGTAGAGCGCGTGATTCAAGTGCTCTGCCGTCGTCGCAAAAATAATCCGTTATTGGTGGGCGAGGCTGGCGTAGGTAAGACAGCAATTGCTGAGGGCTTGGCCTGGAGAATTGTGAAGGGCGACGTGCCGGATATTTTGGCTAACGCGACTGTTTACTCTTTAGACATGGGTGCTCTTTTAGCGGGCACTAAATACCGTGGTGATTTTGAGCAACGCTTGAAGAGTGTTCTCAAGTCACTCAAAGATCACACTCATGGTGTTTTATTTATTGATGAGATTCATACGCTGATTGGAGCGGGTGCGGCTTCTGGCGGCACATTGGATGCGAGCAATTTATTGAAGCCTGCTTTGTCTAATGGCCAGTTGAAATGTATTGGCGCAACCACCTTTACGGAATACCGTGGCATCTTTGAAAAGGATGCGGCTTTATCACGTCGTTTCCAGAAGGTGGATGTTGTAGAGCCAACCGTAGATCAAACAGTGCAAATCTTACGCGGCTTAAAGTCGCGCTTTGAGGAGCATCACAGCGTGAAGTATGCGGCTGGTGCATTAGTTGCTGCCGCAGAACTTTCTGCTCGCTATATCAATGATCGTCATTTGCCAGATAAGGCGATTGACGTCATCGATGAAGCCGGTGCCGCTCAACGTATTTTGCCGAAGTCTAAGCAGAAGAAAACTATTGGTCGCCCAGAGATTGAAGAAATTGTGGCAAAGATTGCCCGCATACCGCCACAATCAGTCACAGTCGATGACCGTAGTAAGTTGCAAACTCTGGATCGTGACATTAAGAGTGTGGTCTTCGGTCAAGATCCTGCGATCGAGGCCTTGGCTAGTGCTATCAAAATGACTCGTGCTGGTCTAGGCAAGATCGATCGTCCAATTGGTTCATTCTTGTTCTCCGGACCAACTGGTGTTGGTAAGACTGAAGTTGCTAAACAGCTTGCCTATATTCTAGGTATTGAGTTGCTCCGTTTTGATATGTCCGAGTACATGGAGCGTCATGCAGTGAGTCGCTTGATTGGTGCGCCTCCAGGTTATGTAGGATTTGATCAAGGCGGCTTACTCACTGAAGCTGTTAATAAGAAGCCACATTGCGTGCTCTTGCTTGATGAAATTGAAAAAGCTCACCCAGATATTTTCAATATTCTCTTGCAGGTGATGGATCATGGCACTTTGACGGATAACAATGGTCGCAAGACCGATTTCCGTAACGTGATCATCATCATGACCACCAATGCCGGCGCTGAGGCAATGCAGAAATCAACCATTGGCTTTACCAATGCGCGTGAGTCTGGTGATGAGATGGCTGATATCAAGAAGTTCTTTACGCCAGAGTTCCGCAATCGCTTGGATGCCATTGTTTCCTTTAAAGCTCTTGATGAGTCGATCATCATGCGCGTGGTTGATAAGTTCTTGATGCAGTTAGAGGAGCAACTCCATGAGAAGAAAGTGGATGCAACATTTAGCCCTGCCTTGCGAGCCCATTTGGCCAAGCATGGCTTCGATCCTTTAATGGGCGCTCGTCCGATGCAACGCATTATTCAAGACACTGTGCGTAAAGCACTTGCTGATGAGCTGCTGTTTGGTAAGTTAGCTCAAGGCGGTCATGTGGATGTTGATATTGATGCTGATGGCAAAGTCCTATTGAACTTTGATGCTCCAGTATTGCCAGGAAAACGTTCTAAAGCAGATGTAGCACCTGCTGAAGAAATTTAATTCGCTAATTTTTTAAATAAAAACAACCCAAAAAAGGAAGATATGTCTCATCACGATAAATTACTAGAAGCTTTTGAAAACTACAAAGCTGAGAATGAAAAGTTTCAAGGCAAAGGTATTAAAGCTTCTGCAGCACGCGCTCGTAAGGCTTTGCAGGAGATTGCTGGTTCTTGCAAAGAGCGCCGTAAAGAAATTACTGCTGAAAAAGAATCTCGTGAAGGCGCTGGTGCAGGCATGTCACAAGATGCGGCACGTAAGGCCCATATTCGTAAGTAAGCAATTTGTAATCTAAGGAGAGCCACCTTCGGGTGGTTTTTTATTACTCGTTTGCAAACAATTTGCTGAAGTTCGTCGCCTAGGTTATTTAATAATAGAATCTCTTCTTTAGGCAATTTAAGCAATATTTCTATATATGAGCTCATCCGATGGTTTGGCAGAAAATTCACTAGGCGTATTTGAGTCAATCATTATGGGTATTGCGGGGACCGCGCCCGCCTTTAGTGTTGCCGTAACTAGCGCGGCTATTGTTGCCTCGGTCGGTGTTTTATCTGTAGGAAGCATTTTGTATTGCGGCCTCATTATGTTTGGGATCACCTTAGCTTTCATTCATTTGAGCAAGATTCAGCCTAACGCTGGTGCCGCCTATGCTTGGGTGGGTCATGTTTTTGGACCTGCTTGGGGATTCTTTGCTGGCTGGGGTTTATTGATTGCCTCTATTTTTTTCATGGTTTCGGCAACCATTCCTGCGGCTAGTTCTACCTTGCTGCTCATCGCTCCTGATCAAGCTGAAAACACCCAACTCATTTCGGCAATAGCTGCCGTCTGGTTAACGGTGGTTTCATTAATTGTTGGGCGGGGCATAAAGCATTCCAGTTTTATGCAAATCGCGCTCACTCTTTTTGAGTCTGTCATTTTATTCGTGCTGATTGCTGGTGGACTGATGAGTTACTGGTCAAAGCCGGCACACCCACCTTCCTTTGTATGGATTTCTCCGCTCTCTTTTTCTCCGCAACTATTCGCTACGGGTGCGCTTACGGCCATCTTTTTCTTCTGGGGCTGGGATGTCACCATGAACTTAAGTGAGGAGAGTAAGGGTGGGCAAAAAAACGCAGGTGGGGCTGCAGGTAAGGGGGCATTTTGGTCGGTACTGAATATGATGCTTTTCTTTGTGCTGATGATGGTTGTGGTTTTAATGGTCTTAACTGATCGTGAAATTGCCGACTCTGGTACCAATGTCCTTTTTGCAATTGCCAATAAATTATTCCCGGCACCCTGGAGTTATCTTGCAGTCTTTTGCACCATATTTAGTACGGTCGGAACGATAGAGACTCAAATTTTGCAATTCAGTCGCAGCATGTTTGCAATGGCGCGAGATGGTATGTTGCATCCGGTCTACGCAAAAGTGCATGACCAATATAAGACGCCTTGGGTAGCTACTTTTGTTATTTGGTTTTTAGGGGTGATATTACTTTTTTCCTCATCCTTTATGCCTTCAGTGAAAGCAATCTTGACCAGCTCCATTTTGGCAATTGGATTTCAGATTTGTTTTTATATGAGTTTGACTGGCTTTGCTTGTGCATGGCATTACAGGAAAAAACTCAATGCCGGCTTCGGGTCAGCGATGGCATACGTTATATGGCCTGGGTTCTCAGGCGCATTCATGGTATTCGTTGCTATTTACAGCATCCCGACTTTTGATGCATTTACCATCATGATGGGAGTTGGAGGTTTGCTTTTAGGTTTTCTGCCCCTAGCATTTAGTCGCAAAAGAGCACTCGCTACCACTCGTTAGAGTGTTTTAATTAGGCACGTCCTGTGCTGCCAAAGCCACCGGCGCCACGACTACTCTCGGTGAACTCGTCAACTACCTTGAGCTCTACTTGTTGTACCGGCATGACAACCAATTGAGCTAAACGCTCCATCGGCTCGAGCTTAAATGAAGTGGAGCCGCGATTCCAAGTGCTCACCATGAGCTGGCCTTGATAGTCTGAGTCAATTAAGCCAACTAAGTTACCAAGAACGATGCCATGCTTATGGCCTAAGCCAGAGCGCGGCAGAATAAAGGCCGCATAGCGTGGATCTTCAACATAGATTGCTAATCCGGTAGGCACGAGCACCGTTTGACCAGGGGCAATCTCGATTGCTTCATCAATACAGGCGCGCAGATCTAATCCAGCGCTGCCAGGGGTGCCATAGCTTGGCAACTGATCGCGCATACGTTCGTCGAGAATTTTGACTTGGAGAGATTGCATGATGTTCCTAAAACGGGGATTTAAATTTTCTTAGCAACTAGCGCAATGAGTTGACGTGCAAGCTGAAGCTTTTCTGCTTTAGCAATTTTTTTGCTGCCGCTGGTGTCAATCACGAGCAATTGATTGAGGTCGCTGCCGAATGTATCGGGACCAATGTTGCCAACAATCATTGGGATACCTTTGCGCTGGCGCTTCTCATCGGCATGCTTTTCTAGATCTGTTGACTCTGCTGCAAAGCCTACGCAATAGGGGTGCGGCTTACCACCTTTAGTTTTCACTGTCTTAGCAACATCAAGCAGAATGTCTGGGTTAGCTGAAAACTCTAGATGAGGCGCTTGATTACCTTGGCGCTTCATTTTTTCTTTGGCGGGCTTAGCAATGCCCCAGTCAGCGACGGCGGCGACTGCAAAGAAAACATCGCAGTCAGTTGCACTCAGAGTAGCCGCATGCATTTCTTTGGCGCTAACGACATTGGTGCGGGTGATTTGTCCGGTAGCTTCAAGTGGGGTACTGAGATTACATGGCCCAGCAATTAAATGGACTTGAGCGCCAGCCTCAACAGCAGCTCTTGCAATAGCAAAACCCATCTTGCCCGAGCTGTGATTGGTGATGCCACGCACTGGATCAATCGCTTCAAATGTGGGGCCTGCAGTAATTAATACTTTTTTGCCGGCCAATACTTTTTTCTGAAAGAAGGCAATGACTTGCTCAGTGATTTCTGTAGGCTCAAGCATTCTGCCCATACCCACTTCGCCACAAGCTTGGAAGCCGCTGGCAGGCCCAAGAAGGATAACGCCATCGTCCGCAAGCCGTTTGATGCTTCTTTGGGTAGCTGCATGCTCCCACATCTGCTTGTTCATCGCCGGAGTCAGCAAGAGAGGGCAATCTCTTGCAAGGCATAAGGTGGTCAATAAGTCATCAGCTAAGCCCAGAGAAAGCTTGGCCATGAGATCAGCGCTTGCAGGGGCAATCAGAATGGCATCTGCAGAACGAGATAACTCAATGTGCGCCATATTGTTTGGAATGGTGCTATCCCATTGACTCAGGTAAACCGGATTACCTGTGAGGGCTTGCATGGTCACAGGCGTTACAAATTGCTGTGCAGCCTCGGTCATCACTACTTGTACGGATGCACCATCTTGCATGAGTTGACGTGCAAGCTCAGGGGCTTTATAGGCCGCTATCCCACCAGAGATTCCGAGAACGATCTTCTTATTAATAAGTGATTGCATGGCGCCAGCTTAATGGGATTGGGCGGATTTGCCAAATGACTTGCGTAATTCACCCCAAATAATGAGGGCAGCACCGATGCAGATGGCGCTATCGGCCATATTAAATGCGGGCCAATGCCAATTGCCGTAATGTAAGTCAATAAAGTCGACTACAGCACCATACATAACGCGATCTAAGACATTACCAAGTGCGCCACCCAGAATGAAGCTCAAGGCTATGCAGAGTAGCTTATCGCTTTGGTTTTTATATAGCATCCAAATAATGTAAACAGAGGCTACTAGCCCAAGAATGGTGAAGAACCAGCGCTGCCAACCAGAGCCTTGCGCCAGAAATGAAAACGCGGCACCTGGATTAAAGAGGAGTAGCCAGTTCATAAAAGGCAGAACAGGTTCAGGTACACCCATTTGCAAATTACTGAGTGCTGACCACTTGCTAAGTTGATCTAGCAATAACACGATGACAGCAATTGCTAGATAACGAGGTAGAGCAAGACTTTTCATATGGCTGCTACTCAAGCGAAGAGGCGGTGATCACCATCACCAAACAAGTTGCTAATACAGCGACCACATAATTCTGGATGGTCGGCATTGCTTCCTACATCTTTGGTGTGATGCCAGCAGCGCCCACATTTTTTATATTGGCTACCGCGTACCAAAACTTCTAACCCCTCATTACTGAGTTCAGTATTGGCGCTAGAGGTGATGGTTACAAAGCGTAAATCATCTTCTAATGAGTGGAGGATGGCGAAATCAACATCACCGACTTTGATCGTGAGTTCAGCTTGCAGCGATGAGCCTACATTACCTGCTTCGCGCTCAATCTCAATTGCTTTAGTTACTTCAGAACGAATTTCACGAATACGATTCCATTTAGCCAGCAATTCCTCAGCATGAGCAATCTCAGGGAACTTGCCAAACTCTTCCATAAAGATCGATTCTGCAGGCTTGCTGCCTGAGCCATGGGGGAAGTCTTTCCAGGCCTCCTCTGCGGTGAAGGAGAGGAATGGCGATAGCCACTTTAAGAGGTTTCGGGTGATATGGAATAGGGCGTTCTGAGCAGCGCGACGGTCAGGAGAGTCGGGTGCGCTCGTGTAGAGGCGATCCTTCAGAATATCCAAATAGAAGCCGCCCAAGTCCTCGGAGCAGAAAGACAGCATGCGAGCTACTGCTGGTTGGAATTCATATGCTTTGTAATGCGCCTCCGTATCACTCTGCAATTGATTAGCAAGAGCAACTGCGTAGCGATCAATCTCAAGCCACTGCTCAGCAGGCATCGTGTGCTTGCTAGGATCAAAATCTGATAGGTTGGCTAGCAAGAAACGCAAAGTATTACGAATACGACGATAGCTCTCAGTAACGCGTTTGAGAATCTCGTCTGAGATCGTCATTTCACCTGAGTAGTCGGTAGAGGCAACCCAGAGGCGAATGATCTCAGCACCGAGTTTGTCGGCAACTTGTTGAGGCGCAATCACATTGCCCACAGATTTACTCATCTTGCGGCCTTGACCATCGACGGTAAAGCCATGCGTAAGGAGTGCCTTATATGGTGGCTTGCCATCGAGCATGGCGCCAGTCAGCAATGAGGAGTGGAACCAACCACGATGTTGGTCTGAACCCTCGAGATATAAATCAGCCAAGCGACCGTTTGGTGTTTCTGCGTCAGCAGTTAATAACTCATCACGGTGCGATCCACGAATGACATGCCAATGGGTTGTTCCAGAATCAAACCAGACATCTAAGGTGTCACGGTTCTTTTCATACTGGGCAGCTTCTTCGCCCAGAAGCTCGGCAACTTCCAATTTTTGCCAGGCTTCAATACCTTCTTTTTCTACACGCTTAGCGATTTCTTCGAGTAGTTCAACAGTACGTGGATGTGGTTCACCACTTTCCTTATGTACAAAGAACGCCATTGGCACGCCCCATTGGCGCTGACGTGACAAAGTCCAGTCCGGACGATTGGCAATCATGCTGTTAAGACGTTGTTTACCCCATGCCGGGAAGAACTCAGTGCTATCGATGCCCGCTAATGCAGTCTCACGCAAACTTGCTTTGCCATCGGACGGTTTCTTGTCCATGCTGGCAAACCATTGTGAGGTTGCGCGATAAATAATAGGCGACTTGTGACGCCAGCAATGCATGTATGAGTGGGTATACGTTTTATCACGCAGGAGACTGCCTACTTCGCGCATAGCTTCAACAATTTTGGGATTGGCTTTCCAGATATATTCATTGGCGAAGAGTGGCAACCAAGATGCGTAAACGCCATTACCCATGACTGGATTCAGAATATCTTTATCAGCAAGCTTATTGGCTTTACAAGACTTAAAGTCCTCCTCGCCATAAGCGGGCGCAGAGTGAACAATGCCAGTACCGGTATCTAAGGTAACGTACTCTGCCGGATAAATAGGTGAGAGACGCTTATAGCCCTCATGCAATGGCGCTAGCGGATGCCAGAAAGAAATGTTTGCCAATTGAGCACCCTGGCAAGTGGCAATCACTTCGCCCTCTAGACCATAGTCTTGCAAACAAATCTCAACTCGGTCCTTTGCCAGAATTAATAACTTGTTGCCAACATCTACTAAGGCGTAAGTAAGTTCTGGGTGGACATTCATTGCTTGGTTGGCAGGAATGGTCCAAGGAGTTGTTGTCCAGATGACAATTTGACCTGGTTTATTTGGTAGCTCAGCAAGTCCAAATGCTTTTGCCAGCTGTGGGCGCTGTACATCATCAAAGGCAAAGCCAACATCCACCGTTGGGTCAGTTTTATCTTGGTATTCCACTTCCGCTTCAGCTAGCGCGGAGCCACAATCAAAGCACCAGTTCACCGGTTTCAATCCGCGGAAGACATATCCTTTTTCCCAGATTTTCCCAAGGGCACGAATTTCATCAGCCTCATTGCGGAAGTTCATAGTGAGGTAGGGGTTATTCCAATCACCTAATACACCTAAGCGTTCAAAATCTTTCTTCTGTTTTTCCACTTGAACATGAGCATAGGCACGTGCTTTGGATTGCACTTCGGCAGTTGGTAAATTCTTGCCAAACTCTTTTTCAATCTGAATTTCAATCGGCATACCATGGCAATCCCAGCCGGGTACATAAACAGAGTCAAAGCCCATGAGCCAGCGTGATTTGACGATCATGTCTTTCAAAATCTTGTTTACTGCGTGTCCAATATGAATATCGCCATTTGCATATGGAGGGCCATCATGCAGAATGAATTTTGGTTGATTGGCATGGGCCGCACGAATCTTTTCGTAGAGCTTGTTTTTTTGCCAGCCAGCTACCCATTGTGGTTCGCGCTTAGCTAGATCTCCTCGCATTGGGAAAGAAGTATCTAGTAGATTGACGGGATAAGAGTTTTCTTTTTCAGACATAAGCTTTTTTCTGGAAATAATTTCTGGCATGTGTTGCATCTGCTGCAATCGCTTGTGTAAGGGTTTCGAGGTCCGGATACTTCGCCTCATCACGGATTTTTTCTAATAGTTCTACGGTAATAATTTTTCCGTAAACATCCGCGTTGTAATCAAAAATGTGAGTTTCTAGCAATACTCTGCCTTCATCTTCCACTGTTGGTCTAACACCCAAGCTCGCCACAGCAGGCAGTGGCTTATCGCTTAAGCCTAACACTTGTGCAGTGAAGATTCCGGTCGTTGCCGGTTTGCGATGGTGGAGATGATTGGCAACCGCTAAATTCAAAGTGGGGAACCCAAGTTGACGTCCTAGCTTCTGACCATGAAGCACGTGCCCAGATATTCCGTAAGGACGCCCTAATAATTTTTCTGCTAACTGCATGTCACCAGAAGCTAGCGCAGTACGAAGTGCAGAACTAGAAATACGCTCACCATTTTCTTGAATGGTTTGGATGCTAGAGACTTTAAAGCCATATTTTTCACCAGCAGCTTTTAGGCTGGCAAAGTTGCCTGCACGTTTTGCACCATAGCAAAAATCATCACCAATCAAAATCCATTTAGCGTTCAGTCGTTTCACAATAATTTCTGAAACAAATTCTTCGGGCGACAGTTTGGCAAAAGCAGAGTTGAAGTGCTCTACAACAACACGATCTATTCCAAGCTCGGCAAGTGCGGCTAATTTGTCGCGCAAATTCAGAATGCGGGGCGGGGCTTGTTCTGGTGAAAAGAATTCTTTTGGATGAGGCTCAAAGGTCATTACACAACTAACCAGGCCTTGATCCTTGGCTCCATCAACCAACTCCTTGAGTAGGGCGCGATGACCCCTGTGCACGCCATCGAAATTACCGATGGTTAGGGCACAAGCTGGTCCTGCAGAAAACTGGGTGGGGCCACGGAATACGTTCACAAAATCGCTTTCAGGGTAGCCATCAATTATATTGTGGGCATGCCTTCTATCGTCACCTTAATCTCCGGCCGCGGATCTAATTTCGAGGCTATCGTCAAAATGGCTCAAAAAGAGCAATGGCCAGTCACTTTTGCTGGGGTTATAGCGAATCACTCGGCGGCTAAGGGCCTTGATTTTGCTCGCTCGCAGGGTATTCCGGCCTTTACCATTGAGCATAAAGAGCACGCGACCCGAGAATCCTTTGATGCTGCCTTAATTGCGCAGATTGATGCCTTAGGGGCTGATTTGGTGGTTCTTGCAGGCTTTATGAGAATTTTGACTCCAGGCTTTATTCGCCATTTTGAGGGTCGCTTGATCAATATCCATCCAGCCTTGTTGCCCGCCTTCCCCGGTTTACATACCCACGAGCGGGCTCTGGAGGCTGGAGTGAAAGAGCATGGTGCCACCGTGCACTTCGTGAATGAGGGTGTGGATGAGGGTCCAATTATTTGTCAGGCCTCCGTTCCAGTGCTGGAAAGTGATGATGCGGACACCTTGGCCGCCCGTGTTTTGGCTGCCGAGCATCAAATTTATCCGCGGGCCGTAAAATGGTTCCTCGATGGACGATTGCGAATAGAAGGTAATCAAGTGAAGTTACAACCCCCGGAGTCGCAATTTTTTAAATTATGAGTGCAGAACGTCCACCCCGCAGATCTGGCAGCAGACTAGCCCCACACAAAAGTTACGCGACTAAATCGAAAGATCCATTGCGTCGTCCTGAGCGTCGCAATGCCAGTGGTAATTTAATTGCGCCAGAAGGCCAAAAGAATTTTTCCAATGCGAAAGCATTGCCGCAGCATGCAATTCATCTTGAGCGTTTACTTCCCGAGTTGCTGAGTTTTGAACAGCCAGCTGACCGAGTAGTCAGTCGTTATTTCAGAGAAGAAAAACAACTCGGAAATCGCGATCGTGCTTTGATTGCTGAGAGTGCGTTCGCCATATTGCGTCGTAAAAATGAGTTCTCTCAATTTGCTTCGAGCGGCGAAGGCTCTCAGCCTAGACGCTTAGCCCTATTGGGTTTGCTGTCTGCGCTGTCTGAAGGCGGCTTGGGGTCTGCTAATCGTGCAGAGAGCGCTATCGCCGACTTGGCACATGTTCTTAAGCCTGGTGAATATGAGTGGCTGCAACGTTTTGCAACGGTTGATCCTGCGGCATTAAATCCTCTTGTGCGCAACAATTTGCCAGAGTGGTTATGGGATGCATTTGGAAAATATCCTGGTGAAGAAGCTCGTGAAGAGTTGGCTAAGTCATTAATGCATCCAGCACTGTTAGATTTACGTGCGAACACCATGAAAACCAATCGCGAAGAACTGCTTGTGCAGATGAATGCATTGGGCGGTCGCTATCAAGCAATACCAACTCCTTACGCGCCTGATGGCGTGCGCATTATGGGCAAACCTGCTCTGCAAAATACTGCTGGTTTTAAAGCCGGCATGTTTGAAGTGCAGGATGAGGGTAGTCAGCTTTTGGCTTACTTACTCGCACCTAAACGTGGTGAGATGGTTGTTGACTTTTGCGCTGGAGCTGGCGGCAAGACTTTGGCCATTGGGGCGATCATGCGCTCTACAGGGCGTTTGTATGCTTTAGATACATCAGAGCGTCGTTTAGCGAATTTGAAGCCAAGGCAGGCCCGTAGCGGTCTTTCTAATGTGCATCCAGTGTGGATTGATAGTGAGAATGACGCCAAGATCAAACGCTTGGCCGGCAAGATTGATCGTGTCCTAGTGGATGCCCCTTGTAGTGGCATGGGTACCCTGCGCCGCAATCCTGACCTGAAATGGCGCCAGACCCCTGCCGGAGTCTTGGAGCTCAATCAGAAGCAGATGAATATCTTGGCCTCAGCTGCGCGCTTGCTAAAACCAGGCGGACGCTTGGTTTATGCCACCTGCAGCCTGTTACCCCAAGAGAATCAAGCTATTGCCGAAGATTTTCTGGCAAAACATCCTCAATTTGAGGCTGTTCCGGCAGCTGAAGTTCTTAAGCCGTTGTTTCCGAAGGATAAATTACCGATAGGTTGTAGTTCGGATAATCCTTGGTGGCAGTTATGGCCCCATATTCATGGAACGGATGGCTTCTTTGGTGCTGTGTTCCAGAAGAAAGCTGCAACCCCAGTTGCGGAGTCAGAAAAAGATGCCCAAAAAGAGACTAAGGTCAAAAACAAGAAGACTCCTAAAGAACTAAAATAGAGTTTTAGACCTCTTTAGGGATTCCCTTTTGAATACAGCTTCAGGTTTTGATTTGTTCCTCCATTGGCTTGCTAATGGATATTTGGATTGGTCATGGTGGAAGATAGTTGTTTTCACCTTAATCGTTACGCACATCACGATTGCTGCGGTGACCATTTTCTTACACCGCTGCCAAGCGCACCGGGCATTGGATCTGCATCCGATCGTTTCTCACTTCTTCCGTTTTTGGCTTTGGCTAACAACCGGCATGCTTACCAAAGAGTGGGCGGCGATTCATCGCAAGCATCACGCTAAATGTGAAACTGTTGATGATCCTCATAGCCCACAGGTTTTGGGTATTAATACAGTGCTCTCTCGTGGCGCAGAACTCTATAAACAAGAAGCAGCCAATCAAGAGACCTTGGATAAGTTTGGTCACGGCACTCCAGATGATTGGATCGAGCACAACATCTACTCCAAGTTTTCTTGGCAGGGCGTTGCCATCATGCTCATCATCGATGTATTTTTGTTTGGCGCGATTGGCTTAACAGTTTGGGCAGTACAAATGCTCTGGATTCCGATTACTGCAGCTGGCATCATTAACGGTATCGGTCACTATTGGGGCTACCGTAATTTTGATAACGAAGATGCCTCCCGAAATATTGTGCCTTGGGGTATTTTGATTGGTGGCGAAGAGCTACACAATAATCATCACACCTTTGCAACGAGCGCGAAGCTGTCGAACAAGTGGTATGAGTTTGATATTGGTTGGATGTATATTCAGATCATGAGTTCAGTTGGCTTGGCTACTGTGAAGAAGACGCCGCCTAAGCCGTTACTAAGCGATTTGCGTCCTGCTGACCAGAGCACTTTAGAAGCCATCATTGCAAACCGCTATGAAATTATGGCGCGCTACAGCAAGACATTGCGCAACTTCTTTAGTAATGAAGTGCAGCATATGCAGGTCTTAGCTACGCATTTAACTGATGCGCGTACTTGGCTGGCCAAAGATGAAACTCGTTTAACTGAGCAAGAGAAAGTAAAGCTTGAGGAGCTCATGGCGAGTAATGCTCAGCTACGCAAGATGATTGAGATGCGTCGTGATCTACAGGCTATCTGGGGTCGCTCTAATGCCACTAAAGAGCAGTTACTCTCTCAGTTGCACGTCTGGTGTCAGCGCGCTGAAGAAAGTGGCTTAACAAGCCTACGTGAGTTCTCATTGAGATTGCGTCGTTACGCTTAAAGAAAAATTTCAAACCAAGCGCTTAGAAGAATTTCTAGACAATAAAAAACCCGCTGATGTAGCGGGTTTTTTATTTGCTGAAAGAAGTAATTACTTCAGCTTTGTTTCTTTGTAAGCAACGTGCTTGCGAATGGTTGGATCAAACTTCATGATCTCCATTTTCTCAGGCTTTGTACGCTTGTTTTTTGAAGTTGTGTAGAAGTGACCAGTACCTGCTGATGACTCTAACTTGATTTTTTCTCTGCCGCCTTTAGCCATTTGTGCGCTCCTTAAATTTCGCCACGTGCACGAAGATCAGACAACACAGCATCGATGCCGTTCTTGTCGATAACGCGCAAACCAGCATTGGTTAAGCGCAAGCTAATCCAACGGTTTTCAGATTCAACCCAGAAACGACGATTTTGCAAATTCGGCAAAAAGCGACGCTTCGTTTTATTGTTTGCATGGGATACATTGTTGCCAACCATCGGCTTCTTCCCAGTGACTTGGCAAACTTTTGCCATGACATAACTCCATTAATTGCGAAAAAAGAAGATTGTATCAGTCTCAGCCTATTTTCGGCTAGCCCTAAATGGCTTTGTTTGGGGGGAATTGAGCACAAAGGGGGTATCTAGGCAGAAAATTGCCTATCAAGTTAGCATTTACTATCATTCAAGTCCAATATCCATAAGCCCAGAGTCAGAAAAAGAGAAAAAACCGCTGCCACTAACAATACAGTGATCCAGGAGCTGAATATCTACCAGTTGCAAGGCATTTGCTAGTACTTTGGTGAGTTTTTGATCTGCTTCGCTCGGTAATGGATTGCCGCTGGGATGGTTATGGGCAACGATGAGGGCGCTAGCATTTTTAGCAAGGGCTTCTTTTAGGATTTCACGGGGGTAGATGGCTGTTTGGGCAATAGACCCCCTAAAAAGCTCATCACACTCAATCAAGTGAAGTCGGGAGTCTAAGTAGAGGCATAGAAAGACCTCATGGGGGAGGCGGCCAATTTTGGCCTGCAAGAACTCTCTGACGTGGTTAGGCGATGAAAAGATGGGGTCATGGGTCAAGCCATCCTCTAGGCTTCTCTTAACTAGCTCATATGCCGCCTGAATTTGAGACCATTTAGAAAGCCCCATGCCATGGAGGCGCGTGAATTCTTCAGGGGTGCTGGCCAATAGTTTCGGGAGGCTACCAAAGTGATGCAGGAGATCCTTGGCTAGGGCAACAGCACTTTTGCCCCTAACCCCAACCCGCAAAAAGATGGCCAGTAGCTCCGCATCAGAAAGAGCCGCCGCGCCATTTAGGCGGAGTTTTTCTCGAGGCTGCTGATTTTTTGGCCAGTCTGTAATGGGAGAGTGCACAGCCAGCGTGGGCCTAGATACAATCACCTTATGACCAAGCTTACTGTTTTGCCTAATTCCTACCTGACTCTCAACTATCGGCTCACTTTGCCCAGCGGGGAGGATTACATCAACACTTTTGTCGATCGTCCTGCGACGGTTTTGATGGGGTCTGGACAATTTGCTCCTTGCTTTGAGAATGTGTTGCTAGGTTTAGGTGTTGGCGAGAAAAAAAGTGCGCTGCTTGCGCCAGAAGAAAGTTTTGGTGAGCGCAAAGAAGATTTGGTGCAATGGGTATCTTTGAAGGCGCTTAAAGAAGGTCGCGATGATGATGTGGAATTTAATCCTGGGGATGTGATTGAGTTCAATGCGCCTGGTGGCGCTCAATATGCAGGCGTGCTGCAATCGATTAATGAAGAGGGTGCCTGGTTTGACTTTAACCATCCATTGGCTGGCAGACCGGTTACCTTTGAAGCAGAGATTGTGGCGATTTTGTAAATCATGAGCGACTCTAATCAACCAGAAATTTTGATGGCTCAGCCGCGTGGTTTTTGCGCAGGCGTAGATCGTGCCATCAACATCGTTAATGAGGCGCTCAATCGTTTTGGCGCACCAATATATGTGCGCCATGAAATTGTTCACAACGCCTATGTAGTCAATGAGTTGCGCGATAAGGGCGCGGTATTTGTAGATGAATTGCATGAGGTTCCCAAAGGCGGCATTGTTGTATTTAGTGCTCATGGGGTTTCTCAGGAAGTTCGCAAGGATGCCGAGGCGCGGGGTTTGCAGGTATATGACGCTACATGTCCCTTGGTAACTAAAGTTCATCTTGAAGTTGTCAAGATGTGTAAAGACGGCTTCACGGTATTGATGATTGGTCATGCGGGTCACCCTGAAGTCGAGGGAACGATGGGGCAGGTGAAAGAGGGCGTCTTCTTAATCGAGAGAGTTGGCGATGTGGGATCTTTGCCTTTCCCGGCCGACGAAAAGATTGCATTTGTTACCCAGACAACACTCTCGGTAGATGAGACAAAAGAAATTGTCGATGCGCTAACGATGAAGTTTCCCAATATTGTTCAGCCCCGCAAGCAAGATATTTGTTATGCCACTCAGAATCGTCAAGATGCTGTGAAATTTATGGCGCCTCAGGTTGAGGTCGTTATTGTGGTGGGAAGTGCGACAAGCTCGAACTCTAATCGCTTGCGTGAGCTTTCTGAAAAGCTAGGCGTTCCTTCTTACATGGTGGATGCACCAGAGCAGCTCAAGCCAGAATGGTTTGCTGGTAAAAAACGGGTTGGTTTAACTGCGGGCGCATCAGCGCCAGAGAGTTTGGCGCAATCGATTGTGAGTCGCATTCAGGAGTTCGGCCCCAGACAGGTTCGGGCACTTAATGGGGTAATAGAGGAAGTGACTTTCTCTCTACCCAAAAATCTAATTGGGTAGAGCTTAGTCGACTTGCTTTAGCAGCTCACGCAGCATATTACACATCTGACGAATTTCATCGTCTGATACATTTAAAGCAGGCATAAAGCGCAACAAGTTTGGTCTTGGTGAATTAATCAACAATCCTTCGGGGCTGCGATCTCTGGCAAGATCAACCAGTTTTGGGCCAATATCTTTTCCAAGCATCAATGCGCGCAGTAATCCTTCGCCACGCTCACCTTCAAGGTTAAATTCTGCACAAAGCTTGAGTAATTCAGACTTAAGTAATTCACCTTTAGCTTTGACGCTATCTAAAAAACCTGGGGCTAATAGTTGCTCAATGACGCTAATACCAACAGCAGTCATGAGGGGGTTGCCGTTATAGGTTCCACCTTGATCGCCAGGTACAAAGCAAGCTACCGCATCTGTTGCCAATAGGGCTGCTAGAGGAACGCCTCCACCAATACCTTTGCCCAAAGTCATGATGTCTGGCTCGATGCCGTAGTTTTGGTAAGCAAAGAGCGCGCCGGTACGGCCGCAACCAGCCTGTACTTCATCGGCAATTAACAGAATATTATTTTCTTTAGTGAACTTACGTAGTTCACGCATAAATTCTTGAGTCGTTGGAATCACGCCACCCTCGCCTTGCACGGGTTCAAGCATGACTGCAACGGTTTTGTCGGTCACAAGTTTCTTAACTGACTCTAAATCATTTAAATCCGCTTTAGGAAAGCCTGCTACTTGCGGAGCAAACATCGTGTCCCAGTTTGGCTTTCCAGAGGCGCTCATTGTGGCTAGTGTGCGGCCATGAAAGCTGTGATCAAACGTGATGATCTCAAATGCGCCAGATTTATTGAGTTGGCCCCATTTGCGCGCTAATTTAATGGCGCCTTCATTCGCTTCAGCTCCGCTATTGGCAAAGAAGACTTTGTCAAAGCAGCTGTTCTCAGTCAGTAGATTGGATAAGGCAATCATCGGTTCGTTAAAGAATGCCGGACTAGGATTAATGAGCGTCTTCGCTTGTTTATTGAGCGCCTCAATCATTCCTGGGTTGCAGTGACCTAAGCAATTAACGGCCCAGCCTTGCAAGAAATCCAAATAGCGTTTCCCATTGTTATCAGTGAGCCATGAACCCTTACCTTCGACCATGATCACATCAGGGCGCGGTGTAATAAACATGACTGAGTGGGTATCGATCGTCTGGGTTGGCTTATTCATGCTGATTTAAGGGGTGAGGGTGACAGGGTGAAATGAAGTTTCTATTATCTAACCGAATGGGTTTTATGGCGCAGGACTTATGCGGTGGCTACATCAGCCGCGCTGGTGAAGGAGTCAGCAAAGAACTCCTCCTCTGGTAATTGACACTTGGATGAGAAGTCATTTCTGGCGGCATTGACCATGACCGGGGCGCCACAGGCATAGACCTGGAAGCCCTTCATATCAGGATGGTCAGTCATCACAGCTTGATGCACAAAGCCAGTGCGACCTTGCCAGCCATCCTCTGCAAAGGCATCTGAAATCACTGGGATGTATTTAAAGTCAGCAATTTCTTTTTCCCAGGCTTTGCACAAATCATCTAAATACAGATCACTAGGGCGACGGCCACCCCAATACAAATGAATGGGTCGATGAATCTTTTTCGCCCGCATTTGTTCGATGATGGATTTGATTGGGGCAAAGCCCGTGCCAGCTGCAACAAAAATAATTGGTTTCTTAGAATCTTCTCTTAAGAAAAAGCTCCCCAAGGGACCTTCAAAACGAAGAATATCTTTTTCTTTTAATGCGGGCGTGATGGCACCAAACACAAAGTCAGTAAAGAGGCCGCCTGGCAAATGACGAATATGCAACTCAAGCGGACCTTCTTGCTCAGGCGCGATGGCGATTGAGTAAGCGCGGCGTTGGCCATCCTTAAGGAGAAACTCCAAATACTGCCCAGCTAAGAACTGAAAGCGTTCTGCAGCGGGTAATTGAAGCTTGAGAATGGCAACATCATCACTAGGTTTGGTAATCGCGTTGACTCGGCAAGGCACCTTACGAATCGCAATATCGCCCGCTCCTTGGACTTCACGAGCTTCAATCAGCAGGTCTGATTGGGGATGGGAGCAGCAAAACAGAATGCCACCCGCAGTCTCATCGGCCTTGCTCAGAGCGCTTTCACTATGCTGGCCATGAGTGACTTGACCTTCTAAAACTTTACCTTTGCAAGAGCCACAGGCACCATTTTTGCAGCCATAGGGCAGGTTGATACCTTGACGAAGAGCGGCCTCCAGAAGATTTTCATCTGAATTGACAGTAAATTGTTTGCCGCTCGTTTTGAGCGTGACCTGATAAGACACTCTCATTCCTTTCAATAAATCGTTACGATGTCACTTATGCAATCTTTTGGTAAGCCTTCAATCCTGATTATTGGCTGCGGAGACATCGGTCTTCGGGTAGCCAAACAACTTTCGCGAAGCCACCGTGTCTTTGCGCTCACTTCTCAACAAAATCGCTTTCAGGAGTTGAGGGCGGTTGGCGCGATTCCTATTTTGGGTAATCTGGATCATCCAGAGTCTTTATGGCGCCTTAGCGGTTTAGCTCAAACCGTCATTCATCTAGCGCCACCGCAAAATGGTGGAAATCGTGATTGCCGAACCCGCAACCTTCTCCGAATTTTAGCCCAAGGCTCCAATGCCGTCAGGCGCCTGATTTATATCAGCACCACGGGTGTTTACGGTGATCATAGGGGTGGAAAGGTGAGTGAGGCTACCCCAGTAAACCCCCAAAGTGAGCGTGCGCAAAGAAGGGTGGATGCCGAGAGAATTCTCCGTTTATGGGCGCCCGCCCATGGAGTGACTTTGACTATTTTGCGCGTCCCGGGAATTTATGCGGCAGACCGCTTGCCGATTGAGAGGCTTCAGGCGCAAACACCCGCATTGCTGCCAGAGGAAGATGCTTATTCCAATCATATTCACAGCGATGATTTGGCAAGGTTAGTGTGTGCAGCGGTTTATCACGGCAAACCCCAGCGCATCATTAATGCCTGTGATGGTGGCGAGACCAAAATGGGTGATTACTTTGATGAAGTGGCGGATGCTTTTGGTCTGGAAAGGCCAGCCAGATTGCCTGGCGGCGAGTTGCAAAAAATTGTTAGTCCGATGCTTTGGTCCTTTATGCGCGAGTCACGCAGGGTTACCAATCAGCGCCTACCGGAATTAAAAACACCGCTACGCTATCCCAGCGTAGGACATTTTCTAAAAACTATTTCCAGGAATCCTTGAGGCCAACCGTACGGTTGAATACTGGTTTGCCAGGTTTGGAGTCATTCTTGTCTGCAACAAAGTAGCCGTGACGCTCGAACTGGAATTGATCTTCTGCTTTGGCATCTTTCATGCAGGGTTCTAAGTAAGCGGCAATTGTTTGCTTTGAATTTGGATTGATCGATTCTAAGAAATTCTTGTCACCACTATCTGGGTGGGGGTCGCTAAACAGGTGATCGTATAGACGCACTTCTGCAGGAATCGCTTCAGCCGCGCTAATCCAGTGAATATTGCCCTTGACCTTGTAGTTATTAGAGCCAGCGGTGCCGCTCTTGCTATCGGGAAAGTGTGTCACGTTGACTTGGGTGACATTCCCTTGTGCGTCGGTTTCAAAACCAGTGCATTCCACTACAAAGCCATGGCGTAAGCGAACACGGCTACCAGGCTGATCTCCAATCGGTGGATAAAGTCTGAAGAATCCCTTGATGGGTTCCTTCATAAAGTCGTCTGCTTCAATCCACAGTTCGCGCGTGAAATGAAATTCACGATTGCCCCACTCGGGTTGATTCGGATGGCGTGGAGCAGAGCATGCTTCTTTTACTGAGGCATCAAAGTTTTCCACTACGAGCTTGAGTGGTTTGAGTACCGCAGTAGCGCGTGGAGCCCTGACTTCTAGATCATCGCGTAATGCTTGATCAAGGGTGCTCATATCAATCCAGCTATCAGCTTTAGAGACACCAATGCGCTCGCAAAATAAGCGAATACTTTCAGGGGTGTAACCACGGCGACGAATGCCTACGATGGTTGGCATTCGAGGATCATCCCAACCCTCAACATGCTTTTCTTCTACAAGCTGCAGTAACTTACGTTTGCTGGTGATGGTGTAAGTCAGGTTGAGGCGTGCGAACTCATATTGATGTGGCACCGGGTCTTTAAAGACACCCAATTCTTTTAATGAATTCACAATCCAATCGTACAAGGGGCGGTTGTTCTCGAACTCTAGTGTGCAGATGGAGTGGGAGACATTCTCTAATGCGTCAGAGATGCAATGTGTGAAGTCATATAAAGGGTAAATGCACCATTTGCTGCCAGTGCGGTGGTGATCGGTATGGCGGATGCGGTAAACCACGGGATCACGCATCACAATGTTGGGATGCGTCATGTCAATTTTCAGGCGCAATACATGCTCGCCATCCTTGAACTTCCCATCACGCATTTCGCGGAACAAGGAGAGATTCTCTTCTGGGCTGCGATCGCGGTAAGGACTATTTTTTCCAGCTTGGCCAAAGTTACCTCGATTGGTATGAATGTCATCAGCACTTTGGCTATCGACATACGCTTTGCCATTCTGAATCAAGATTTCAGCAAACTCATAGAGTTTGTCAAAGTAGTCGCTTGCGTGATAAAGATGGGTTCCCCAATCAAAACCTAGCCACTTCACTGCATCCAAAATGCTGTCGGCGTATTCCACATCCTCTTTAACTGGGTTGGTGTCATCTAGACGCATATTGCAGCGCGCACCCCCAGCTTGATTGTTGTAATCAGCAGCTAATCCAAAGTTCAGACAAATGCTTTTAGCGTGACCAATATGTAAGTAGCCATTAGGTTCTGGTGGAAAGCGGGTGATGATCGATGGGATAGATTCCCCAGCAAGATTGGTGCGCTGTGCAAAAGCCCCGCTTGCCAAATCATGATCGATGATCTGACGCAAGAAATTAGACGATTCGGCTACAGCGCCGGCATTTGCTTTGGAGGGTTTGCTATCTTGGGACATAGCCACATTGTAGAGAAAACCCCGGCCCATAAAGAAAAAGCCCGCAAACAGCTGCGGGCTCGTTTCCGGTAGGTCTAAGACAATCAGTCTTCGACAAACGCCTCTTCGCGAGTCTTCTTGACTGCCGGCAAGGTAACCATGACCACCAAGAGTGCTGATGCAATCAGTAATCCCAAGGAAAGTGGACGAGTCAAGAAGGTAGTGAAATCGCCACGGGATAACAATAATGCGCGGCGGAAGTTCTCTTCCATCATTGGTCCAAGTACGAAGCCCAAAAGCAAAGGAGGCGGTTCGCAACCCAGTTTGAAGAAGAGGTAACCAATGATGCCGAAGGCAGCGGTCACGTATACGTCAAACACAGTGTTGTTTACGGTATAGACGCCGATACAGCAGAAAACCAGAATGGCTGGGTACATGAAGCGATAAGGAATCTTCAGTAACTTTACCCAGATACCAATCAAGGGCAAGTTCAAGAGAATCAACATCACGTTACCAATCCACATGGAAGCGATCAGACCCCAGAACAAAGCAGGGTTGCTGGTCATGACTTGTGGGCCAGGCTGAATATTATGAATAGTCATCGCGCCAACCATTAATGCCATCACTGCGTTTGGTGGGATACCTAAGGTAAGTAAAGGAATAAATGATGTTTGAGCAGCAGCATTGTTGGCTGACTCTGGACCAGCTACACCCTCAATCGCACCTTTACCAAACTCATGGCTGTATTTGGAGGATTTCTTCTCGACAGAGTAGGCGCCGAAAGATGCCAAGGCTGCTCCTCCGCCTGGCAGGATGCCTAAAATTGAGCCAATAAAAGTACCACGCAAGATAGACGGAATCATGCGTTTGACGTCTTCCTTGGTAGGAATCATGGTGGTCATCTTATTGAGGAAGCCTTCGTCCTCATCGGTCTTCTCAAGGTTGCCCATGATTTCTGCGAAACCGAATACACCCATAGCAACAGCTACGAAACCAATACCGTCACTTAATTCAGGAATATCAAACGCATAACGCGATACACCCGAGTTAACGTCGGTGCCGATCAAGCCCATTAGAAGACCCAAGACGATCATGCCGATCGCTTTGATCAGAGAGCCGGATGCTAAGACCACTGCACCAATCAAACCCAAGACCATGAGAGAGAAATATTCAGCGGGCCCAAATTTAAATGCCAACTGTGAGAGGGGTGCAGCAAAAGCGGCCAACACTAAAGTTGCCACGCAACCCGCAAAGAATGAACCCATGCCGGCAGTGAACAATGCAACACCAGCTCGACCATTTCTGGCCATTTGGTAGCCATCGATCGCCGTAACCACCGAGGATGTTTCTCCTGGGATGTTCAACAGAATCGCTGTTGTAGAGCCACCGTACTGTGAGCCGTAGTAAATACCAGCCAACATAATCAATGCAGCGATTGGAGGCAAGGCATAAGTAGCTGGCAATAACATGGCAATAGTGGCGATTGGACCCAAGCCTGGCAACACGCCAATCAGGGTTCCCAATACACAGCCGATCAGACAGTAAAGAAGATTTTGTAATGTAAACGCGGTATCAAAACCGAGAGCTAAATTAGCAAATAAGTCCATTTTCAGTATCCCGGTACGTTATTGAAGAAAGAAAGGCAGTAATGGGAACTGCAATTTCAGACCCAAAACGAATACCGAATAAGTGAAAACAATTAGAAATGTGGCATTGATTAAAGTGCCTTTCCAATGAAATTCATGACTTGCGCTGGCTGACATAAATACCAAAACGAAGACCGCTACGATAAAGCCCATCGTTGGTAGGAGGGCGCCGTATGCAATGACGGATCCAGTAATGAGGCCAATGACCTTCCAGTTGAAAGGAGGGATTTTTTCAATCGCTGCTTTGGCACTGAGTGACTTCACTAGGATTATTAAGCCCAGGGCTGTCATAACTAGGCCAAGCCAGAAGGGGAAGTATCCAGGCCCCATTTTGGCGGGAGTTCCCATTGGGTACTGGGTAGCCATGAAGGTAAAAAAGAGACCAATGACCATATACATTAGGCCGGCCCCAAAATCTTTTTGATTACGAATTTCCAAGTTGCGCTCCTTAATTACCGACTTATTTGTCGATTTATTGATGTTGAGCGATTGTAAGGCAGGATACGGGGATCTTGTCTAGGGTTTGCCCTAGACAGGTGCCAATGCGATAATTATTGCCATGAAAGTCTCCCAAATTCGCCAGGCCTATCTGGACTTCTTTGCCCAAAAAGGTCACCAAATCGTCCCTTCCAGCCCAGTAGTGCCAGGGGATGACCCAACCCTGCTATTTACTAATGCAGGCATGAACCAATTTAAGGATGTGTTTTTGGGCTTCGATAAGCGCCCATATAACCGCGCGACGACTGCTCAGAAGTGCATCCGAGCCGGTGGAAAGCACAATGACTTGGATAACGTCGGATACACCGCGCGTCACCATACCTTTTTTGAAATGTTGGGTAATTTCTCTTTTGGAGATTATTTCAAGAAGGACGCTATTCAATTTGCCTGGGATTTATTGACCCAAGTTTTCCAGTTGCCAAAAGAAAAACTCCTAGTCACTGTCTATGCTGAAGATGACGAGGCTTATGACATTTGGAATAAGCAAATTGGTGTGCCCGCCGATCGCATTATTCGCATTGGGGATAACAAGGGCGCGCGTTACGCATCGGATAATTTTTGGATGATGGGTGACACAGGCCCTTGCGGACCTTGCACTGAAATTTTCTACGATCACGGTGAGCATATTCCTGGCGGCCCTCCTGGAAGTCCTGATGAAGATGGTGATCGCTTCATCGAAATTTGGAATAACGTCTTCATGCAGTACAACCGCGATGAGGCCGGTGTAATGCATCCGCTACCTAAGCCTAGCGTTGATACAGGCATGGGTCTTGAGCGCATTGCAGCAGTGTTGCAGCATGTTCACTCCAATTATGAGATCGACCTTTTCGTCAATCTCCTTAAGGCTTCTAAGGATGCGGTTGATGCGGCGGGTGGTGAAAACTGTGATGCACAAAGCCCATCACTCAAAGTGATTGCAGACCATATCCGCGCATGTAGCTTCATTGTCGTTGATGGCGTCATTCCAGGTAATGCCGGTCGTGGTTATGTATTGCGTCGCATTGCGCGTCGCGCGATTCGTCATGGTTATAAGTTAGGGGCACGTAAACCATTCTTTTATCAGTTGGTGCCTGCGCTTGTCAAAGAGATGGGCGAAGCCTATCCAGAGTTGCGCGCCGCACAAGACAAAGTCAGTGAAGTCATTAAGCAAGAAGAAGAGCGCTTCTTCCAAACGATTGCTAATGGCATGGAAATTTTGGATGGTGCTTTAGCTGGCGGCGCAAAAGTAGTCGATGGAGAAACTGCTTTCCGTTTGCATGACACTTTTGGTTTCCCATTGGATTTAACCGCTGACGTTTGTCGTGAGCGTGGCGTTACTGTTGATGCCGAAGGTTTTGAAGTGGCGATGCAGAAGCAACGTGATCAAGCAAGAGCCGCAGGCAAATTCAAGGTAGCTCAAGGGCTTGATTACAAGGGTAAGCCTACGCAATTTCATGGGTATGACACCTTAAAGCATGAAGGCGCCAAAGTCACAGCCCTTTATGTGGATGGCTCTGAGGTCGCCTCAGTGAAGGCTGGCGATGCAGCGGTGATCGTATTAGATAACACGCCTTTTTATGCGGAATCTGGTGGCCAAGTAGGCGATAAAGGTGAGTTGCGTAATGAAACTGTGCGCTTCTCAGTGGATGACACCTTCAAGATTCAGGCTGATGTATTTGGCCATCAAGGCGAATTACATGAGGGCGAGCTTAAGGTCGGCGATGCGCTTAATGCCTTGGTAGATGTGCAGCAAAGAACCGATACGATGCGTAACCACAGCGCTACTCATATCTTGCACAAAGCCTTACGTGAAGTGCTGGGCGATCATGTGCAACAAAAAGGGTCATTGGTAGATGCCACTAAGACCCGTTTCGACTTTACTCACAACGCACCTATTACGGCTGAGCAAATTCGTCGCATTGAAGATATTGTGAATCAAGAGATTCTGGAAAATACCGCTACTTCAGGCAAGGTCATGTCTTTGGATGATGCCCAAAAGACTGGCGCCATGATGCTCTTTGGTGAGAAGTATGGCGCTGAAGTGCGTGTGCTGGAGATCGGTTCTTCTAAAGAGCTCTGTGGCGGCACTCACGTAGGTCGCACCGGCGATATCGGTAGCTTGAAGATTGTTTCGGAGGGCGGTGTTGCCGCTGGTATCCGCCGCGTTGAGGCTGTGACCGGTAATAACGCGCTGCATTTCTTGCAAGGTTTGGAAGACAAGATCAATGAAGCTGCGGCGATTCTCAAAACCCACCCTGGTGATTTGGTCAATCGCGTTGCGCAACTTCAAGAAAGCCTGCGTCAAGCGGAGCGCGATTTAGAAAAAGTGAACTCTAAGTTAGCTGCCAGCCAGGGCGATGAGTTAGCAGGTCAAGCCATCGATGTAAATGGCATTAAAGTCATTGCTGCTCGACTTGATGGCGCTGATGCTGGCGTGCTTCGTGAAACCATGGATGCTCTCAAGGCAAAGTTGAAGACTGCTGCCATTGTGTTGGCCTCGGTGCAGGGTGATAAGGTGAGTTTGATCGCAGGCGTGACGGCTGATTCGATTGGCAAAGTAAAGGCAGGCGATCTCGTGAACTTTGTTGCCCAACAAGTGGGCGGTAAAGGCGGCGGTAAACCAGAAATGGCGATGGCCGGCGGAACTGATCCTAGTAAGCTGGGTGAGGCCTTGGACGGCGTTAAAGACTGGATAGCAAGCAAATGAGTGAACCAGTGAATATTGCTTTTAATGCAGAGGTAGATGCAATTGGCATGAACTGTCCATTGCCTATCCTGCGCACTAAAAAAGCCTTGGCAACGATGCAGTCAGGTGAGGTCTTGAAGATTAAGGCAACCGATGCGGGCGCCGCTCATGACTTCCCTGCATTTGCCAAGCAAACTGGTAATGAGTTGCTTGCAAGCACTACAGAAGGTGATGTACTGGTTTTCTTTATGAAGCGCAGATAAGAAAAATTCTGACGCTTATACTTCTTGGTAAGTAATCAAACAAAAAGGCAGAGATTAATCTCTGCCTTTTTGTATATCTAACCCCAGAGGATTACTTTAAAGACCAGCTTTTTAAGTACTCTGCAAATTCCTCACCCACTTCTTGGTGGCGCAGCGCGAAATCTACAGAGGCCTTGAGGTAGCCCAACTTGCTACCGCAGTCATAACGAACACCATCATATTTGTAAGCAAATACAGGCTCTTCTTTTAGTAATGCAGCAATGGCATCGGTGAGTTGAATTTCTCCGCCGGCACCAGGTTTTACATTGCGGATATGGTCAAAAATCTTTGCTGAGAGCACATAGCGCCCGACTACCGCGAGGTCAGAAGGCGCATCTGCTGGCTTTGGTTTCTCAACGATGCCATTGAGGCGATAAATGCCTTTGCTGACCTCATCTCCTGAGACTATTCCGTATGAGCTGCTTTTGGCAGGATCGATTTTTTCCACTGCCAAAACAGATCCCTCTTGCTCTTCATACACTTTGAGCATTTGAGAGAGAACTGGCGGTTGCCCATCCAAAAGGTCGTCGGCCAAAATAACTGCAAATGGTTCATCACCAACTACTCTGGCAGCACATAAAACCGCATGTCCCAAGCCCAATGGTTCAGCTTGTCTAATGTAGATGCAGTCTACATTATCAGGTTTAACGCTGCGAACAAGTTGAAGAAGGTCCTGTTTATTCTTTGCTTCTAGGGCTGCCTCTAACTCGTAGGCTTTATCAAAGTGATCTTCAATGGCGCGCTTGCTGCGACCCGTAACAAAAATGAGCTCAGTAATTCCAGCTGCAACAGCTTCATCAACAGCGTATTGAATCAGCGGCTTATCCACGACATTGAGCATTTCTTTTGGGCTGGCTTTAGTGGCAGGCAAAAAGCGTGTGCCAAATCCCGCAACGGGAAATACAGCCTTAGTTACTTTTTTGGAGCCGAAATGGATTGACATGGATGGTCCGTTCTAATCGTTTTTATTTGAGACGCTCTAATTGTGCAGCTAGCTTCTCATGGTTTTGCTCAAAGCCTGCAAGACGCTGTTTTTCTTGGGCAACAACCTCGGCTGGGGCGCGTGCCACAAAGCTTTCATTGGTTAATTTGCCCTTGGCTTTATTGATTTCATTAGCTAGACGCTCAATTTCCTTGCCAAGGCGAATGCGCTCAGCAGCAACATCCACTTCAATCTTGAGAAGAAGTTTGATATTACCCACCAAAGCAATTGGTGCTCCGGGAGCATCTTTTTCTAAAGCAGATTCATCACCGTAGATTTTGACCTCAGTTAATTTAGCAAGGGCCATAAGATAAGGCGTCGCTTTTTCCAGGAACTCTTTTGGACCGCAGATCCAGAGAGGCACTTTTTGACCAGGAGGAACCTGCATCTCGCCACGAAGATTTCTGCAGGCATCCACAATTGCTTTGATCTGCATAACCCAGGCTTCACTCTTCTCATCAATCTTTTCAGGCTGAGCAACAGGATAAGGTTGGAGCGCAATGGTTTGTTTTTCTTGCTGGGCTAAAACTTTTCCAGATTTAGGGCCAACAGTCTGCCAAAGCGTTTCGGTAATAAATGGAATTAAAGGATGCGCCATGCGCAAAATAGTTTCCAAAACGCGCAAGAGGGTACGGCGAGTGGCGCGTTGTTGTGCTGGAGTGCCAGTCTGTAATTGCACCTTAGCAAGCTCTAGATACCAATCGCAATACTCATCCCAAACAAATTGGTAAATGCTGCTGGCAATATTATCAAAGCGATAAGCTTCAAAGCCTTTGGCCACTTCGGCTTCAGTTCTTTGGAGTTGTGAAACGATCCAACGATCAGCTGGTGAAAAATCCAAATAGCCATCGGGACCGCATTGGTTATCACAAGGTGCAAAGCCATTGTCTTCATCGCCACCAGGGCAATTCATGAGCACAAAGCGAGTGGCATTCCAAAGTTTGTTACAGAAATTGCGATAGCCTTCGCAACGCTTTTGATCAAAGTTAATATTGCGACCCAGCGAAGCCAAAGAGGCAAAAGTAAAGCGCAGGGCATCAGTGCCAAACGCAGGAATACCATCCGGAAACTCTTTTTTTGTTTTCTTGCTAATACTCTCGGCTTGTTTTGGATTCATGAGGCCGGTAGTTCTCTTGCCTACCAACTCCTCAATCTTGATGCCATCAATCAAATCGATTGGGTCCAAAGTGTTGCCTTTGGACTTGCTCATCTTCTGACCTTCAGCATCGCGCACTAGGCCATGCACATAGACAGTGTGGAATGGTACTTTTCCAGTGAAGTGGCAGGTCATCATAACCATGCGTGCTACCCAGAAGAAGATGATGTCAAAACCAGTCACCAAAACAGATGAAGGTAGGAAGTGATTTAAAGCAGGCGTTTCTTCTGGCCAACCTAAAGAGCTAAATGGTACGAGCGCAGAGCTGAACCAAGTATCCAGAACGTCAGGGTCACGGTTGAGTTTGCCGGTGTATCCAGCGGCAGCAGCTTTCGTTTTAGCCTCTTCCTCAGAGCGACCGACAAAAATTTGTCCATCATCGCCATACCAAGCGGGGATTTGATGACCCCACCAGAGTTGACGGGAGATGCACCAGTCTTGAATATTTTCTAACCACTGAGTATAGGTATTGATCCAGTTCTCTGGAACCAGCTTGATATCACCTTTGGTTACCGCATCCAAGGCAGCACCAGCAATCGAGGAGCCTGGTTGATACTTATTATCGGGACTAGGTTTAGACATCGCCACAAACCATTGGTCAGTGAGCATTGGTTCAATGATGGTTTGGGTGCGATCACCGCGTGGCACCATTAATTTATGTGGCTGAACTTTTTCCAATAAACCAGCAGCCTCTAAATCAGAAACTACTTGTTTGCGTGCTGCGAATCTTTCCATGCCTTGATAGGCGGCTGGAGCATTCTCATTAATTTTGGCATCCAAAGTGAGGATGTTGATCATGGGTAGTTGATGACGTTGACCTACTGCATAGTCATTAAAGTCATGTGCGGGAGTTACCTTCACAACTCCAGTGCCAAAGTTCAAATCAACATAGTCATCAGCAATCACGGGGATCTGGCGATCACACAAAGGCAAGTTTACTGACTTGCCGATAAGATGCTTGTAGCGCTCATCTTCTGGGTTCACCATGACAGCAACGTCGCCTAATAAGGTTTCTGGACGTGTAGTGGCAACAGTGAGGTGGCCAGAGCCATCGGTTAATGGATAGCGTATATGCCACATCGATCCATCTTCTTCTTCGCTCACTACTTCTAAATCAGAAACTGCCGTACCCAAAACAGGATCCCAGTTCACCAAGCGTTTACCGCGGTAAATCAAACCTTGTTCATGTAGGCGGACAAATACTTCGACAACTGCCTTGGACATCTTACTGTCCATCGTGAAATATTCTTTGCCCCAATCGATCGAAGCACCTAAGCGACGAATTTGGCGGGTAATCGTGTTGCCGGAAGTTTCTTTCCACTCCCATACTTTTTCTAAAAACTTGTCGCGGCCTAAGTCGTGGCGAGAAACTTTTTGCGCATCGAGTTGACGCTCCACAACAATTTGAGTCGCAATACCGGCATGATCGGTGCCCGGTACCCATAAAGTATTTTTGCCTGACATGCGCGCATGACGTACCAAGCCATCCATGATGGTTTGATTGAATGCGTGACCCATATGCAGGGTGCCGGTCACATTAGGCGGTGGCAGCTGAATAGAAAAGTCACCCTTGCCCTCATCCATAGTCGAGTCGGCGATACCTCGACGTTCCCACTCTGGACCCCAGTAGGCCTCTATCGGGGCGGGTTCGTAGGATTTGGCGAGCTCGTCCGCTGAGCTGGCCGCTGGTGAATTAGGGGTATTTGAGGCATTTGGCATAAGAGGCAAATTATAATTGGGCTGATGTACTCAGACTTGCTCGCGAACCTCAATCCAGAACAGCGCGAGGCAGTGACCCTCCCGCCCGTCCACGAAAATGGCCAAGCCCAGTCAGCCTTGATTTTGGCTGGGGCAGGGAGCGGCAAGACCCGCGTCCTCACCACCCGTATAGCCTGGTTGATTCAGACCGGCCAGGTATCCCCTATTGGCGTCCTAGCGGTGACCTTCACCAATAAGGCCGCCAAAGAGATGATGCTGCGTCTCAGTGCCATGCTGCCGATTAATACACGTGGGATGTGGATTGGCACCTTTCATGGTCTTTGTAACCGTTTATTGCGTGCTCATCACAAGGAAGCGGGTTTACCGTCGACTTTCCAAATCTTGGATACCCAAGATCAGCTCTCTGCAATTAAGCGCCTTTTAAAGGGCTTAAAAGTCGATGATGAAAAATATCCTGCAAAGCAGTTGCAATACTTTATTGCCCACGCCAAGGAGCGCGGTCAACGCGCAAAAGATTTAGCGCTGGGCGATGACTTCCAAGCCAAGATGGCGCAACTGTATGCGGCTTACGATGAACAATGTCAGCGCGAAGGTGTGGTGGATTTTGCTGAACTCTTATTGCGCAGTTATGAATTACTCAAACATAGCGAGGCGATTCGGACTCACTATCAAGAGCGCTTTCGTCATATTTTGATTGATGAGTTTCAAGATACCAATGCTTTGCAATATGCATGGCTTAAATTGTTATCGGGTCATGACGCAAGTCGCATCAATGTCAGTGGCATGGGTAGTAGTTCCGTTTTTGCGGTGGGGGATGATGATCAAAGTATTTATGCATTCCGTGGCGCCGACGTTGAAAATATGCGTCTCTATGAAAAGCAATATCACCCATTGATGGTGAAGTTAGAGCAGAACTATCGCTCACACGGCCATATTTTAGATACGGCAAATCACCTGATTGCGAATAACTCTGAGCGCCTGGGTAAAAACCTGCGAACGGATGCTGGTCATGGCGAGCCAGTCCGTATCTATGAAGCACCGAGCGATCATGCCGAAGCCGCTTGGCTGGTGGACGAAATCAAGGCTTTAGTCAATAGTGGTATCAAGCGTACTGAAGTAGCTTTGCTCTATCGTAGTAATGCCCAGTCACGCATTATTGAGCACGCATTATTTTCTGCGGGTATTCCGTATCGTGTGTATGGCGGTTTGCGCTTCTTCGAACGTGCTGAAATTAAACATGCACTCGCATACTTACGCTTGCTCGAAAATCCGAATGACGACACTTCATTCTCTCGAGTCGTGAATTTTCCAACCCGCGGAATTGGTGCAAGATCAATCGAAGCCTTACAAGATGCTGCCAGAGCACAACAGTGTTCTTTATATTTAGCTGCCTCTACTTTAGAAGGCAAAGCCGGCGCCGCACTTAGTGGATTTGTGCGTTTAGTAGATCACATGCGTGAAGCTACGCGTCACAACACTTTGCCAGAAACAGTCGAATTTGTAATTCAGCATAGTGGCTTGATTCAGCATTACCTCTCTGAGCGCGAAGGACAGGATCGCGTCGAGAACTTACAAGAATTGATTAACGCTGCCACTGCCTTTATTGCCGAAGAAGGTTACGGTCAAGACGCAGCCGCTGCAATGTTGCCGGGAGAGAATGCTCCAGGCGTTGTAGAGGTTTCACCTTTGGCGGCCTTCTTATCCCATGCTTCATTGGAGGCTGGTGACAATCAAGCCCAAGCAGGGCAAGATGCCGTCCAACTGATGACAGTGCACTCAGCAAAAGGCTTAGAGTTCACTTCGGTGTTCATTACCGGTCTCGAGGAAGGTTTATTCCCGCATGAGAACAGTGTGAACGAGCAGAATGGCTTAGAAGAAGAGCGTCGTCTGATGTATGTGGCGATTACGCGTGCGAAGGAGCGACTGTATCTCTCACACACCCAATCTCGTATGTTGCATGGCCAAGTACGCTACAACATGCCTTCCCGCTTCCTAGAAGAGCTCCCATCCGACTCATTGAAATGGCTTACTCCTAAAGCAAGAGATGCACGCTGGGGCGGTGGAAACTCAAGATCAGGATCTACTTGGCAAGATGGTTATACCCGTCAACGCGAATATGAGTCGAATGACTTTTTTGATTCAGGCTCTGAACGTCAAAGACCGGCGAAGCGAGTTGGTTCAGCGTCGATGGAGGTGAAAAGACTAGCCTCCCCACCTCGCGGCAATTATCCATTCACCATTGGGCAGAATGTCTTTCATACGAAGTTCGGTGAAGGACGCGTGACTGGTTTAGAAGGTGTAGATGCTGATGCAAGGGCGCAGGTTAATTTCAAGCGTCATGGCATCAAGTGGTTACAGCTGAGTATTGCGAAGCTTGCTGCGATTGACTGATAAATTAATTAAACAGGTAACACCACTTCATCTTCTGTGAAGCAAGCTTTCCAAGTCGCATAAAAAGAGCAGTGCATTATCGTCAAGCCCGCCATAGAAATCGGGGCGATGATGAACGAGGCTGCCTGCCCCAGATCAAGCGCATCAAAAATCATTCCCACTGTTAGCGGAATGGCAATCAGAATGGCGCTCCAAATGGCTAGATACAGAAAGAATGCGGCTTTATTGGCCCAGCACGCTAATGCGCTAGAGAAGAGTGCTTGTGGCACAGACATATCGGTCCATGCAACCAAGACTGGTGAAAACCACATCAACATCGCTACTGGTATGTACAGTATCGCGCCAAAGCAAAGCACCAAGTAAACCTGACGCAAAGCCTCGGGCGTGATAGGTTTATCACTAGTCATCAGTGGAAGCAGTAATTCAAAGTCAACTAAGAGACTTAAGATAAAGCTGAGCAACAAAATCATGCCGGCATACACCAGGCCTAATTGCAGAATTCTTTTTCGCACGATAGGGCCAGACCGCAGGGCTATCAAATAGACCATCGGCCTAATGCGCTCCTTTTGAATGCCTTGGCGGCAAGCCGTCATGAATCCAACTGAAAGAGTTGGCGTGAGCAGAAGCACTGCAAAGACGCCAATCACTGGAACGACGACTGCTAGCTGCGCTGCAAAGACGTACATAAAGACCAGCATTAAAAAGCCCAAGGGATTTTGTTTAAAGAGCCAAATGCCTTGTCTAATCCAGGTGTAGCCTTCTTTGGGTGCTACGGAATTCAGTTTCATAGTGAGCGGCGACTTAAAAGAATACGTTCAAAGTGCGTAGGGTCATGCGGGGTAAGCATCTGCGCATCACGCGGCAAATAGAAGTCCCAGAGTCTTGAAACCCAGAAGCGTAAAGCTGCTGCACGCAACATGAGTGGCCAGCTAACTTGCTCTTCTTTGGTGAGAGGGCGAACCAACTGATAGGCTTTCATGAACGCGTCTAAGCGAATAGGATCTAAATCTTGCTTGTTATCAGCAAGACACCAGTCATTGACGGTGACGGCGATATCAAATAGCCATTTATCAGTGCCGGCAAAGTAAAAATCAAAGAAGCCGCCCAATTGATCTTGAGAGATATCAGATCCTTTGGGGTCAAATAAAACATTGTCGCGGAAGAGATCGCAATGACTCGCCCCTTGCGGCAATCCATCATAGGTGCCTGAGGCAAAAAATTCCTCTTGAGTTTTTAACTCATGAGTAATGAGTTCTTTCTGGGGCGTGCTTAAATGTTGCAATACCGAAGGTATTGTTTTCTGCCACCAAGCAAGGCTACGAAGATTCTCTTGGGACTTTGGAAAATCCTTTCCAGCCAAATGCATCTTCGCTAGCATCCCGCCAACAAGAGCGCAATGATTGGCTTCTGGTTGGAGTCTGGAAAGGCCTGGTAGCTTGGTAACAATGGCTGCCGGCTTGCCTTTGAGGGTAAAGAGAATGTTGCCCTGTTTGTTTTCAATCGGCTTGGGTACAGGCACACCTTTGTTTGCCAGGTGGCGCATTAACTCTAAATAGAAAGGAAGTTGTTCCGCAGACAATCTTTCAAAGATTGTTAAAACATATTCCCGCTTCTTGCCATCCTTGGTGGTATCTAAGAAAAAATTAGAGTTTTCAATACCACCATGAATGCCACGAATTTCAGTGGCTTGGCCGATATCAAAGTCTTGAGTAATCCATTGAGAAATATCTTCAAGCTCAATCGGGGTAAATACAGCCATAAATCAGTAAATGCTTTTTAAATTAAAAGGGAATGCTGACGCTAGGAACGCTGATCAGATCTGTATCTTTTGGAGGTCCTGGCATCACAGATGTGGGTGGTGCCATTTCATAGCTGGTGTATGGCGTTTTTACATCTACCTGTGTTGGAGAATTGACATCCTTATATTCGGTAACGGTGGTGCCGTTTTTGTCTCGGTATTGATAGTTTGGCTTGCGTTGCTCAGGGTTGGATGTCGCCCCACTTGCGCTCACAGCAGGTGCGAGTGGCTGACTATTGATACGGTTTAATTCTGATGGGCTCAGTGCCTGGCTGTTATTCTGAGCGTGGGCTGAAGTGGTGCCAAAAAGTCCAAAAACCACCAAAAAACTCATTAGGGTTAGGCTTTGACTCATTGAGCGGCTAATTAAGTTCGTTAAATAATGCATTTTTTCACCTTTTCAAGCCTACTCTCGGTCGGTTCCCTAACCAGACCTGTAGGCAATTCACAACTAGATTGTACGATTGCGGTATGACTAAACATAGACTCTTGTTGGTAGACGGCTCTAGCTACCTCTATCGCGCCTTCCACGCCATGCCAGACCTCAGAAATGGGGCTGGAGAGCCTACTGGGGCTATTTATGGCATGGTGAATATGATGCGCCGGGCCCGATCTGAGCTTAAGGCCGACCATATTGCCTGTGTTTTTGATGCTAAAGGGAAGACCTTCCGCGACGAAATGTACTCAGAATACAAGGCGCATCGCTCCCCCATGCCTGAGGATTTGCTTAAACAGATTGAGCCAATTCATGCCATGGTGAAGGCTTTAGGATGGCCCGTATTGATGGTCTCCGGCGTTGAGGCGGACGACGTCATTGGGACTTTGGCTTGCCAAGCTACGCAAGCGGGTTGGGAAACCATCATCTCCACGGGCGATAAAGATTTGGCGCAACTGGTAAATCCTTCAGTCACCCTCATCAATACGATGACAAATGAAAAGCTAGATATCGAAGGTGTCAAAGAAAAGTTTGGCGTACCACCAGAATTGATTGTGGATTATTTATCTATCATCGGCGATACCGTCGATAACGTGCCAGGTGTTCCGAAGGCGGGACCAAAGACGGCCAATAAATGGCTAGCGGAATTTGGTAATCTCGATAACTTGATGGCAAATGCCGATCAAGTTAAAGGCGTAGTTGGTGAAAACTTGCGCGCTACGCTTCCTTGGTTGCCGCAAGCTCGTCAACTCATTACGGTAAAAACCGATTGTGATTTATCGCCCCATTTACCAAGCTTAGATGACTTGCATGCCAAGTCTGAAGACGCGCCTTTATTACGTGAATTATTTGAGCGCTATGCATTTAAGACTTGGTTGCGTGACGTGGAAAAGCAGCTCACAAGCCCGGATAGTAAGGCTGAGCCAGCAAGCTTTGATTTGGCAGGTAGCCCAATTTCTTCCTCTGAGGGCGGAGCAGATAAAGAAAAAAAGACACGCGTGATTGCTGGCTCGCCGACTAAAGATTTGTCACAAGAAACTCGAGACTCACAAGATGCGGTCGAGCGTCACTACGAATGCGTCGTGGACGAAGCGAGTTTAGAGAAGTGGCTTAAGAAGATTGAGGCATCTGAGTTAACGGCAGTTGATACGGAAACTACTAGTCTTGATGCGCTTGCGGCAGAACTTGTTGGAATTTCTTTATCAGTAAAGCCGGGTGAAGCTTGTTACATTCCAGTTGCTCACCGCAACGGTGAGGTACAACTTGATCGTGACTTAGTGCTTGCGCGCATGAAGCCTTGGTTAGAAAGCGCAACGCATTTAAAAGTAGGTCAAAACTTAAAGTACGATGCTCATATCTTTGCAAACTATGACATTACCTTAAAGGGTGTTGCATTCGATACCTTGCTAGAGTCATATGTGCTCGAGTCGCACATGCCCCACAATATGGACAGCTTGGCTGAACGCCATCTGGGCATGAAAACCATTCGCTATGAAGAGGTGTGCGGCAAAGGCGTCCACCAGATTGGTTTTGATCAAGTCGATCTCCAAATTGCAACAGACTATGCGGCAGAAGATGCCGATATTACTTTGCGTCTGCATTTGGAGTTATGGCCACAGATTCAGGAAAACTCAGGCTTGCTCTATATCTATGAAAAGGTAGAAATGCCCGCTATGCGTGTGCTCGGCATCATGGAGCGTAACGGTATTCGGATTGATTCAGCATTATTGGCCAAACAAGGCCAGCAGGTGGGCAAACGTTTGCTTGAGTTAGAAGGCGAAATTCACAAGCTAGCAGGTCAGCCATTTAATATTCAGTCACCTAAGCAGATCGCAGAAATTTTATTTGGACAACTTGAGCTTCCGGTAATTAAAAAGACGCCTTCAGGTGCACCCTCTACCGATGAGGAAGTGTTGCAGAAGCTAGCGGAAGACTATCCCTTGCCTGCGCGCATTTTGGATTACCGCAGTTTGGCAAAGCTAATGTCCACCTATATTGAGAAGCTTCCTCGCATGGCCGATCCCAAGACGGGTCGCGTTCATACGAACTTTTCTCAAGCTACTGCAGTTACAGGTCGCCTGGCATCAAGCGATCCAAACTTGCAAAATATTCCAGTGCGCACAGAAGAGGGTCGTCGTATTCGTGAGGCCTTTATTCCAGCAGACGGATGCAAATTATTGTCAGCGGATTATTCCCAAGTTGAGTTGCGCATCATGGCGCATATTGCCGAAGATGAAAATCTATTAACGGCATTTAAAGAAGGTAAAGACGTTCACCAAGCCACGGCAGCAGAGATTTTTGGTGTCCCATTAGATGATGTTAATTCTGAGCAACGTCGTTACGCCAAAGTCATTAACTTTGGCCTGATTTACGGAATGAGTGCTTTTGGTTTAGCCGGCAATCTGGGTATTGAGCGTTCTGCTGCACAAAACTACATCGCTAAATACTTCGATCGTTATCCAGGGGTGGCTCAATATATGGAGCGCACCCGTCTCGAAGCAAGAGAGAATGGTTATGTAGAGACGGTCTTTGGGCGACGTCTTTGGTTGCCAGAAATCAAGGGTTCCAATGGTCCGCGACGCCAGGGAGCTGAGCGGGCAGCGATTAATGCCCCAATGCAAGGTACTGCTGCTGACTTAATTAAATTGGCCATGATCGCCGTTGAGGACTGGCTCGAAAAGGAGCAGCTCAAGACGAAGCTTTTACTTCAGGTTCATGATGAGTTGGTGCTAGACGTGCCTTTTGATGAGCTTGAGCTAGTGCAAGCTAAATTACCCGGTTTGATGTGCAATGTCGCCCAGTTAAAGGTGCCTTTAGTGGTTAGTATTGGGATTGGCGATAATTGGGAAGAAGCGCACTAAGTATTCAATGAGAAATGCAAGTCAGGAGATAAGGTAATGAGTAAAGACATTCAAAATAGTCGACGCAATTTTATGAAAACATCTGCAATTAGCGCGACTGCTATTGGGGTTGGATTTGCGGGAGCCTCTGAGCCTGTGATGGCTGCGGCTATTGAAACCGATTTCAAAGGCATCAAAGCTGGTGAGCAGATGATCCCCGTTGGTAGCTTTCAGTTGCCAGCGTATGTCTCTCGACCTGAAAAAGCTAAAGGCTCTTTGCCAATCATTATTGTGGCGAGCGAGATTTTTGGTGTGCACGAATACATTGCTGATGTCACCAGACGTTTTGCGAAGTTGGGATATCTTGCGATTGCCCCAGAGTTCTTTGCTCGTGCAGGCGACCCCAATACTTACGGCACCATTGCTGAAATTATGACTAATATTGTGGCCAAGACTCCGGATGCTCAAGTCTTGAACGATCTACAGGCTGCTTTAGTGTGGGCTGGCAAAAATGGCGGTGACTTAAAACGCGTCGGTGTTACTGGCTTCTGTTGGGGTGGTCGTATTACTTGGTTGTCCGCAACCTTGCCGCAGGTGCGTGCCGGTGTAGCTTGGTACGGTCGTCTCATCGGCGAGAAGACTGAGGGCAATCCTCGCCATCCTATAGATATTGCTGCTGATTTAAAAGCGCCAGTGCTCGGCTTGTATGGCGCTGCTGATACCGGAATTTCTTTGGAGAGTATTGATCAAATGCGCGCCGCTTTGGCGCAGGCCGCCCCTAAGAATCCTGTTGCCAAGGCTTGTGAATTTGTGGTTTATCCAGATACCCCCCATGCATTCCATGCTGATTACCGCGCTAGCTATCGTGAAGGTCCTGCGAAAGATGGTTGGGAAAAGTGCCTAGCCTGGTTTAAGAAAAACGGAGTGGCATAAGCTCGATGACTGTTTTACAAAGCATCCTCCTGGTGACTGCGTTAGCGGGGACTGCTAGCGTCTTGGTGGCTGCAAGCTGTTCTTTGGCCATGCTCTCCAAGATGGTCAACAATATGGTGAGCCTATCGGTCGGCATCTTGCTAGCAACCGCTTTGCTCCACTCCTTGCCGGAAGCATTTAGCATGGAAGGTGCAAAACCTCAGTTCTTATTTGCTACTTTGCTTGCTGGGTTATTGGGTTTCTTCTTGCTTGAGAAGATCGCTTTACTGCGACACGATCATCATCATGAAGGTGATGGTCACCACCACCACCATGGGCATGATGCAGAAAATGCTGGGCGTAGTGGCTGGATGATTTTGGTTGGGGATGGCATTCATAACTTCGTAGATGGCATCTTGATTGCTGCAGCCTTTATGGCCGACTATCAAGTGGGTATCTTCACTGCCATTGCCATCATTGCCCATGAGATTCCACAAGAGATTGGTGATTTCATTGTCTTGTTAAATGCTGGCTTTTCCCGTGCACGAGCCTTGTTGTACAACCTTATCTGCGGTTTATCAGCAGTAGTGGGTGGCGTATTGGCTTATTTCTTCTTGGAAAAAGCGCATGCAGCGATGCCATATTTATTGGTTGTCGCTTCTAGTAGTTTTATTTATATTGCGGTGAGTGATCTCATCCCGCAAATGCACCGTCGCCCACACTGGGTCGAGTCTTTACGTCAGACGGTCTTGATTGCTTGTGGCGTAGGGTTTGTGATCCTACTGTCCCTATTGCACTAACAAGTTTTAAAGTTCAACAGGCCTTTTGGGGTCTGCGCACCATTCGCTCCAGCCACCTGCATACAGGCGTGAGCCTTTAAAGCCAGCAAGCTCCATCGCTAGAAGGTTATGGCAGGCAGTGACGCCAGATCCACATTGGTGAATAACTTCAGAAGCTTTAGTGGTCCCGAGGAATGCTGAAAATTCTTTGAATAACTGCTCAGGAGTTTTGAATGCAGTCGCATTGAGATTATTTTTGAAGAAGCGATTCATTGCACCGGGAATATGCCCGCCAACTGGATCCAGCGTTTCATTTTGACCATGAAAGCGATCTTCAGTGCGTGCATCGATGATTTTGTTTTTCTTTGTCTCTAGATTAGCCGCCACTTCATCAACTAGAACTAGGCCCGCATAAGGCATCGCTCCAATAGCTTCGGTGCAAGGGCTAGGCGATTTTGGAATAGAGCCCATAGGACCATTCCAAGAATCTAAGCCACCATCTAGCACTCGAACATTAGCGTGTCCTGTTGCCTTGAGCATCCACCACAAACGGCTGGCATACACTGAGCCTTGTTTGTCATAGGTAACTACTAAGGTATTGGGGTTAATGCCCAAGCGCGTTTTAGTTTTAGCCCAGGCTTCTGGACTGGGCAGGGGATGTCTGCCGTTCGTGCCAGTCTTGTTTCCTGAGAGATCTTTATCGAGGTCTACATAAATGGCACCAGGAATATGACTTTCTTCGTAGGATTTTTTGCCGATCAGTGGGTCGACTAAATCAAAGCGACAGTCACAGAGCAATACATTTTCACCGCTATTAATGATTTCTTCTAACTGGTTAGCTGAGATTAGAGGAGTCATGATGCTTCCTATTTTTAGTGATGGGGGTTATTAATAAAGGGTATTAATAAAACCGTAAAGTTCGTTTTGATTATGCGTCTTCGAAGTTCATGACCCGGCGATACCACTCATGAAAATGTTGCATGCCATCTTCCATTGGGCTCTGATATGGGCCTACTTCATTAATGCCGCGGGCAAGTAGGGCTGCTCGGCCCTGATCCATGCGCTCAGCAATTTCATCATCCTCGATGCAAGTTTCCATATAAGCAGCACGTTCTGCTTCCACAAATTCACGCTCAAACAAAGCGATTTCTTCTGGATAGTAGAACTCAACAATATTGCGTGTTTTGCTGGGACCCATAGGGTGCAGTGTTGATACGCACAGAACGCCTGGGTACCACTCCACCATGACATTGGGGTAATAGGTAAGCCAGATGGCACCATGGCGTGGGGCTTTGCCGTCAAATTGACGAAGTACAGCTTCATGCCAGTTGCGATAGGTTGGTGAGCCTGGAATTTGTAAATCTTTGTGAATGCCAACGGTTTGAACGCTATGCCAATCGCCGAACTCCCAGTGTAGATCTTCGCAAGAAACAAACTTTCCAAGGCCTGGATGAAATGGCACAACGTGATAGTCCTCGAGATAAACCTCGATGAATGTTTTCCAGTTGTAGTTGCATTCATGTACTTCAACATGGTCAAGAACGTAACCTTCAAATTTGAGGTCATCGGCAACGCCCAGTTTGGCGAGGTCAGTGCGTACGTCGCGTGGACCTTCGAATAGGAGTCCTTGCCAATTTTGTAAAGGGGATTTGCCAAGATTTAAACAAGGCTTATCTTCAAAGTGAGGGGCACCTAATAAATTGCCGCCTAAGTCATAAGTCCAGCGATGTAATGGGCAAACAATATTGTCAGCTTTACCGCGACCATTGAGCATCAATGCTTGACGATGGCGACAAACATTGGAAAGGAGTTCTACGCCAGACTCATTGCGAACAAGTATGCGACCTTCGTTTTCTGCGCTTAAAGTTTGATAGGAGCCCATTTCAGGCACCATCAATTCGTGACCAACATAGCCGGGCCCCTGCTTAAAAAGCAGTTCGATTTCCCGCTGATACAGGTCAGCGTCAAAATATGCCGAAACCGGCAATTGCAAATTGGACGGCGCAAGCTTCTGCGCGGTAGCCAGATTAGTCATTCTCCCCACCCCCGAAAACGTCAGCCGAAGCTAAGCGGAATAACCAATCCAACCATCGACGGATCGATATTGGAAAGGAAGGGGTGGATTATACCCATCCAAACGGCTTCTCGCTTTAATATATAGGGCTGTCCGTGTGGGAAATACCAAGGAATCCAGCTTATGCCAGCCAAGAAGTCAGAGAGTCAAAAACCCGGTCTTGAGGTCCAAATTGACCCCGATTTACGCTATGAGCAAGCCGTTAAAGAGCTTGAAAAGCTCATTTCCGATATGGAATCTGGCAAATTTTCCCTAGAAGAAACCTTGTTAGCCTATCAACGAGGCGCAGCCTTGCTAAAACATTGTCAGGGAATGTTGGCTCAAGTTGAGCAACAAGTGCGAGTGTTCGAGGCTTAATTGGGCACTGCTTTTCAATTTCAGGAGTGGATTACCTATCACTCCGAGCGAACTGAGTTGGCGTTAGATCGCTTGCTCGATTCCGCGCAAACTACGCCGCATCGTTTACATGAGGCTATGCGTTACGCAGCGCAAGGTGGCGGCAAGCGTATTCGTCCTTTATTAGTTTATGCCGCAGGTCAACTTGGCAATAACGCCGAAAGTAGCGAATCATTGGATGCTGCGGCTGTAGCAATTGAGTGTATTCATGCTTATTCATTGGTACATGATGATTTGCCATGCATGGATGATGATGACTTACGTCGCGGTCGTCCGACAGTGCACAAAGCTTTTGATGAAGCAACAGCATTACTCGTTGGGGATGCATTACAAACGCGCGCTTTTGAAATCTTGGCCAATGCAAATGGTGATGCGCAAGTTCGCCTCAACATGATTTCTGCATTAGCGGCTGCCTCTGGCTCACGCGGCATGGCGGGTGGTCAGGCAATTGATTTAGAAAGTGTTGGCAAGAAATTAGACCTGGATGGTCTAAAGCAAATGCATGCTATGAAAACAGGAGCTTTGTTGTCATGCGCTGTGGAATTAGGCGGTATTACTGCCCACCTAAATCCAGCGCAAATGGCGCATTTGAAAAGTTACTCAAAGTCCCTGGGATTAGCCTTTCAGATTGTGGATGATGTGCTGGACGCCACCGCGGATAGTCAAACCTTGGGTAAGACGGCTGGCAAGGACGCTGCTGCTAATAAGCCGACCTACGTGACCTTGATGGGTTTAGACTATGCACAGAAGCAGGCTAAAGAGTTGCAAGAAACAGCAATCGCTAGCTTGGATAGTTTTGGTGCATCTGCACAAGCATTAAAAGATTTAGCTCTCTTGGTTGTCAATCGCGGCAAGTAAGAGATCAATAAGAATAATAAGAGAAATTCATCAGTACAGATTATTTAGGTTCAATGACTTTACATTCCATTAACTCCCCCGACGATCTCAAAAAACTCTCCCGCGAAGAGCTACCAGCTTTAGCTGATGAGTTGCGCGAGTTTGTCTTGGATTCTGTATCCAAGACGGGTGGACATCTGTCGTCCAACTTGGGAACGGTAGAGCTCTCTATTGCCTTGCACTACGTATTTGATACCCCAGACGATCGCATTGTTTGGGATGTTGGCCATCAGAGTTACCCACATAAGATTCTGACTGGTCGTCGTGAACGCATGGGTAGCTTGCGTCAGCACAAGGGCCTATCAGGCTTTCCGCATCGCTCTGAAAGTGAGTTTGATGCTTTTGGTACCGGTCATTCATCCACGAGTATTTCTGCAGCAATGGGTATGGCGCGTGCGTTTCAAACCAAAGGCGAACGACATGTAGCCGTAGCAGTGATTGGTGATAGTGCGATGACTGGCGGTATGGCTTTTGAGGCCATGAATAATGCCGGTGTATACGACGACTTACCCCTCGTAGTGATTTTGAATGACAACGACATGTCGATCTCGCCTGCTGTGGGCGCGCTCAATCGCCATCTGGCTAGATTGCTTAGTGGCAATATTTATTCGGCGACGAAAAAAGGCATTGATAGTGTTTTATCAATTGCGCCTCCTTTGCGTGAGTTTGCTAAACGCCTTGAAGATCACGCTAAAGGAATGGTTTCTCCATCGACAATCTTCCAAGAGTTTGGCTTTAATTATTTCGGCCCGATTGATGGCCATGATTTAGATGCCTTGATCCCGATGCTGCAGAACGTGCGTCGCTTGGCTTTAGAAGGTCGCGGACCCCAGTTCTTGCACGTGGTGACTAAAAAAGGTCAAGGCTATGAATTGGCTGAGGCTGATCCTGTGCTCTATCACGGCCCTAGTAAATTTAATCCTGAAGAGGGTGTCAAAAAATCAGCCGCCAGCAAAAAAACGTTTACTCAAGTATTTGGTGAGTGGTTATGCGACATGGCGCATGCAGATCCTTTATTGGTGGGCATTACTCCAGCCATGCGAGAGGGTTCTGGTTTAGTTGAATTTGAGAAGAGTTTCCCTAAGCGTTACTACGACGTCGGTATCGCTGAACAGCACGCGGTCACTTTTGCAGCTGGTATGGCATGTGAAGGCATGAAACCAGTAGTAGCGATTTACTCTACTTTCTTACAGCGCGCGTATGACCAACTCATTCACGATGTGGCGATACAGGATTTGCCGGTGTTGTTTGCATTAGATCGCGCTGGTCTCGTTGGTGCTGATGGCGCTACGCACGCTGGCGCTTATGACATTCCATTCTTGCGTTGTATTCCGAATATGCTAGTGATGACGCCGGCAGATGAATCGGAATGCCGCGACTTGTTAACGACTGCCTTTCATCAGCCACATCCAAGCGCAGTGCGCTATCCGCGTGGTGCAGGCGTTGGCACTATCCCATCTAAAGAATTACGCACTCTGCCATTTGGCAAAGGTGAGATTCGTCGCAAATCCACTGCGCCTGCTGGTCAACGTGTGGCGATATTGGCGTTTGGCACTTTGCTCTACCCAGCACTCGAAGTGGCTGAAGGGATTAATGCAACGGTGGCCAATATGCGCTTTGTAAAGCCGCTCGATGTAGATCTCATCCAATCGTTAGCGGCTGATCATGATTATTTTGTGACGATTGAGGATGGGGCTATTGCCGGTGGTGCAGGTAGCGCTTGTTTAGAGGCGCTCTCGAATCTCGGTATTCAGAAACCCCTCTTGCAATTAGGTCTTCCTGATCAATTTATCGAGCATGGTGACTACAGCCTGCTGATGACCAAGTATGGCTTGGATGTTGAGGGTATTGCTAACTCCATCAAACAACGTTTTCCGGCAATATTGACCATAAATACTACGCTGTTAGGCAAATAAGCCCGTTTTGCCTGAAAATAGAGCCATGAATGACTTTAATCCCGCATTTCTGAAAGCCAGCGCAATGCCTGACGTGCAATCCACTTTGGATGAGCGGGCACTGCCTATTGAGCAAGTTGGTATTCGTGGCGTACGTCATCCACTGACCATTCGCAGCAAGACGGGTAACTTCCCATCGGTTGGAACTTTTGAGATGGATGTGGCCTTACCTGCGCATGTAAAGGGTACGCACATGTCGCGATTCATGGCGCTTCTCCAAAAACAAGATGCGGCTGTGGATAGCACCACCATTGTTGCCTTAGTTCGTGATATGTTGCCTTTGCTCGATGCTAAAGAAGGCCACGTGCAATTTACTTACACACATTTCGTAAAAAAAGCAGCGCCGGTTTCTGGTGTAGAAAGTTTGATGGATTACGAAGTGACTTGGATGGCAACAGCCAAGCAAAATGCAACAGGCGGCGCTGATATTGAATTGGGTTTACGCGCACAAGTTCCAGTAATGAGTTTGTGTCCTTGCTCAAAAGAGATTTCTGAGTTTGGTGCACATAATCAACGTTCACACGTCACTATGACTGTAGCGTTGGATTCTGAAACGCAGATGACAGTGGAGGATTTAGTTGCCGCTGCTGAAAGCGAAGCTTCTAGCGAGTTATGGGGATTGCTGAAACGTCCCGATGAGAAATGGGTTACTGAGCATTCTTATAGCAACCCGAAGTTTGTAGAAGACTTAGTGCGTGACGTAGCCGGCAATCTCAAGGCAGATCAGCGTATCCGCTCTTTTGTGGTGGAGGCTGAGAACTTTGAATCCATTCACAACCACAGCGCATTCGCCAGAATCAGTCATCAGAAATAGGCAAATTCAGATAGGCAATAAATCTATTTCAGGTTATTGCTTTGCAAATCCCAGCGGGGTTTGATATCAAAGGCTCCAGAAGTTGTGGAGCCATTATTTTTCTCGATCATGCGCAGCGCCCCAGCAAAAGCGATCATCACGCCGTTATCCGTGCAGAGTTCAAGCGGCGGGTAATGTACTTCAAAACCATTATGTTTCGCTTTGTCATTGAGTGCAGCACGTAGTTGCAAATTGGCACCAACGCCACCTGCGAGCACTAAATGTTTGCAGGCCGTTTGTTTGAGTGCTTTCTCGGACTTACTGACAAGAACTGCCACGATGGAGTCAACAAAACTTCTAGCAAGATCCGCGTGAAATTGTGCAACCTCTGAAGGGTTCACAATATTTTTTTCTGCAAACTTTTTCGCTTGATTGAGAACGGCCGTCTTTAATCCAGAGAAAGAAAAATCTAAATCACCAGAGTGCAACATGGGTTTAGGTAAATCAAAAATACCTGGGCGGCCTTGCTCTGCCAATTTAGAAATAGCTGCGCCACCGGGGTAATCCAAGCCGAGTAATTTGGCCGTCTTATCAAAGGCTTCTCCCGCCGCATCATCCAAGGTTTCGCCAAGCAGCTCGTATTGACCAATTCCGGAGACTTTCATGAGTTGCGTGTGGCCACCAGATACCAGCAAGGCAATAAAGGGGAATTGAGGGGCGGTTTGGCCCAAAAGCGGGGAAAGTAGGTGTCCTTCGAGGTGATGTACCCCTATAGACGGTAAATTGAGACCTTGGGCTAGGGATTTAGCAAAAGCGCTTCCTACCAGGAGGGCGCCAGCCAATCCGGGGCCCTGAGTGAATGCCACAGCATCAATATCGGCCAATTTGAGGCCAGATTGGGCTAAGGATTGGTCTAAGAGGGGTAAAACACGACGAATATGGTCGCGGGAGGCTAATTCGGGGACAACGCCCCCATAGTCCCGGTGCATGGCGATTTGAGAGTGCAGGCCCTGGCCCAATATGCCCTGGAAGGCCGGTTTACCCTCTTCCCAAGGCGTGGTGTTGTATAAAGCCACCCCGGTCTCGTCACAAGAAGTTTCTATTCCTAAAACAATCATTTTTTTACTTAGCCGTGCTAGAATCGCAATTCAGTTAATTTTTCGATATCTATCGAGCATATACGAGTTAAATAAGTATGACTACAGTCCGCCTCCGCGAAAACGAACCATTTGAAGTGGCATTGCGCCGTTTCAAGCGCACCATTGAAAAGAATGGCCTTTTGACAGACTTGCGTGCACGCGAGTTCTACGAGAAGCCAACGGCTGAACGTAAGCGCAAGAAGGCTGCAGCTGCTAAGCGCCATTACAAGCGTATTCGTAGCCAAATGTTGCCTAAGAAGCTTTACTAATAGAATTTAAAAGCTCTCCTCACCGAGAGGCTTTGAAACCCGCTGACGGTGAAACGCAGCGGGTTTTTGCTTTTTAATCACCATTATTAAATGTTCGACGTTTTATATTCAACACCAGGAATAAAGCCATGAGTCTAAAAGATCAAATCACCGAAGATATGAAAAATGCTATGCGCGCCAAAGAAGTTGAGCGCCTAGGAACGATTCGTCTTTTATTGGCGGCGATCAAGCAACGCGAAGTCGACGAGCGCATCGTGGTTGACGATGCTGGTGTGATTGCAACTGTCGAAAAAATGATTAAGCAACGTAAAGATTCGATCTCTCAATTTGAAAAAGCCAATCGCGATGATTTAGTTGCGATTGAATCTGCTGAGATGGTGATTTTGCAAACCTACTTGCCGGCGCAGTTATCCGATGCTGAAGTAGAAGCTGCAGTGGCTGCTGCCGTTGCTTCAACTGGCGCTGCAGGCCCACAGGATATGGGTAAGGTCATTGGCGTACTGAAAGGTCAATTGGCTGGCAAAGCAGATATGGGTAAAGTATCTGGCTTGGTAAAAGCCACATTGGCGAAGTAAGTAAACTCAGTAGCTAGTCAAGAAAGCAAAATCCTTTCATACTGGCTACATGGCGCTCATTCCACAATCCTTCATTGCCGATCTTTTAAATCGGGTTGATATCGTTGATGTGGTTGGGCAGCACGTTAAGCTAAAAAAAGCGGGCGCGAACTTTCAGGGTTTGTGCCCCTTCCATTCAGAGAAGTCCCCATCATTTTCAGTTTCACCTACTAAACAGTTTTATCATTGCTTTGGTTGTGGCGCCCATGGATCTGCCATTAGTTTCTTAATGGAGTATTCCGGACTTGGATATGTGGATGCTATTGAAGATCTTGCGCGTTCCGTAGGCTTAGATGTGCCTCGTGAAGAGCGCACTGCAAATGATGTAGCGAGACAGCAGCAAGCAATGGCATTGAGTGAGGTGATGAGCACTGCTGCAGATTGGTATCGCCAACAACTCAAAGGCAATACCAGGGCAGTTGAGTATTTAAAGGGCCGTGGACTCACTGGTGAGATTGCTAAGCGTTATGCCTTAGGTTATGCGCCTGACGGCTGGCAGGGTCTTGAAGCAGTATTTGGCCCCTACTCTAATGATGAGGTTGCCAAGACTTTGCTAGAGGGCGGTTTACTGATTCAGGGTGAACAGTCCGAAGGTGCAAATGTAAAGCGCTACGACCGTTTCCGTGACCGCATTATGTTTCCTATTCGCAATCCCAAAGGTCAAACCATTGGCTTTGGTGGACGGATCTTGGATCAAGGTGAACCCAAGTATTTAAATTCTCCTGAGACGCCATTGTTCTCAAAAGGCAATACGCTTTATGGCTTGTTTGAAGCAAGACAAGCGATTCGTACCCAGGAATATGTTTTGGTGTGCGAAGGTTATATGGATGTTGTTGCCTTAGCGCAATTGGGTTTTCCAAACGCGGTTGCAACACTGGGTACAGCTTGTACAGCAAACCATGTACGCATGCTACTCAGACAAACCGATAAAGTGGTTTTCTCATTTGATGGTGACTCCGCTGGTCAACGTGCTGCCCAGCGTGCTCTTGAAGCATGTTTGCCGCTCATGTCAGATGATAAAGAAATTCGCTTCTTATTCTTACCGACAGAGCATGACCCTGATAGCTATGTTCGTGCTTATGGCGCACCTGCTTTTGAGAAGGTGATTAAAGAGGCTATGTCTATCTCTAGCTTCTTCTTTAAGGTTGTTAGTGAGGGTCACGAGCAAACTACCCCAGAAGGTCGAGCCCATACCCATCATGCCGCTAAGCCACTTTTACTCTCGATGCCTCCCATTGCTTTGCGTACGCAAATTCTGCGCGAACTCGCGATTCGCACCAATACTACCCCTGCAGAACTAGAAGCATTTTGTGGTTTAACAGTAGCGCCCGCACCTGTTCGTCAAACTACTTATCAGCCAGCACAGGCGCGCTATCAAGGTGGACAAGGTAATCAAGGCAACCGAAATAGCCAAAATAATTTTTCTAATAATGGCAATCGTCAAGGCGCGCCTTGGCAAGCATCCAAAGGTTCTGCAAAAAGAGTTGCTACTCAAAATATCGAGCCACCCAAAGCGCCAACGGATTTAGCCGAGCAAATGCTGCGAGTGATTATCCAGTTTCCGCATTTAGGAAAAGCATTGGATGAAAATAAGCGCGCACTAGCATTGAAGGCGGCAGAGCAGAGATCTGAAAAAGCCCACGCTTTAATGAAAGATCTTTTGTCACAGTGTGACTTGGTTGAGTTGATTCCAGGCGAGGGCAATAAACCAGCGATCGCAGGTGCCGGCGCATTTGCCATGTTCCAAGATCAACTCTCTCGTAGTGAGTTGGCTCCTCTGTATGAGGTCCTGAGAAATCGAGTAATGGGCTCTGATTTGGAGTTAGAGGGTGCAGCTGCTGATCTTGAGGGGGCATTCAAAAAGCTGGAATTAACCCATCTCAAGCAGGAAATGACTGAAATCGCCCAAAAGATCTCTGGAAGCATTGCTTCTGAGCAAGACAAAGCCCGTTATCGGGAATTGGGCGAAAAGCTGAAATTCTCCTAAGAATTTACTGAAACACCCCTAGAAATCCCCCGAAATTACCCCATATTTTTAAGTGTTACGGAGGTAAAAAAGTCGCAATCGACTATAATCCTCTGTTCCCAAGAAAAAACCGATTTAATTCAGCCACTTGCGCTTTATTTTGATGAAATTTGGGGTAAGTGAGTAAGTGAGTTACTACGGGGCTGTGTTTCATCAGTCGATATCAATAACAGTAATGTGAATAAGTGCTAATAAATGCCGAATACCAAGACCAAAAAACCAGCTCCCAAAGCGAAAGCTCCAGCTAAGCCAGTAAAAGCTGCTGCAAAGCCAGCGGCTAAAGCAAAAACTCCTGCAAAGCCAGTGAAGGCTGCAGCCAAACCAGTTGCTAAAGCGAAGACTCCGGCAAAGCCGGCTCCAAAAGCGAAAGCTCCAGCTAAACCAGTAAAAGCTGCTGCTAAGCCGGCACCTAAAGCTAAAGCGCCGATTAAGCCTGCTCCAAAAGCGAAAGCTCCAGCAAAACCGGTAAAGGCTGCTGCAAAGCCTGCACCTAAGGCCCCAGCTAAGACTCCAGCAAAACCGACAAAAGCTGTTGCAAAGCCGGCAGCAAAAGTACCAACAAAGGTACCTGCCAAGCCAGTTGCCAAAGCACCTGCGAAAGCAGTCAAGACAGAAGTCAAGGTTGAGCCAGTAAAAAAAGGTAAAGCTGCGCCTGTATCTAAACCTGAACCAGTTAAAGCGGTGAAGGAAACAAAAGAAGCTAAAGAAACAAAAGAAGCAAAAGAAACCAAAGGTAAAAAAGCCACGGTTGCTGAAGTAGAAGTTCCAGCTGCCGATGAGGAAAAAAAGCGCGGCCGTAAAGCGAAAGCGGATGCCCCTGCAGAAAATGCAGAGCCAGTATTGACGGATCGTCAAAAAGCCCGTGAGCGTAAAGCTAAAGAAAAGGCGCTCTTAAAAGAATTCGCAGCACAGCAGTTAGGCACCGAAGAGCAACAAGAGTTACGTCGTGCTCGTTTAAAGACTTTGATCAAGATGGGTATGTCCAAGGGTTACTTAACCCATGGCGAGATGAATGACGTGATGTCTGATGAGTTGTCTGATGCCGACGCATTAGAGACTTTGATCAGCTTGCTCAATGACATTGGTATTACTGTTTACGAACAAGCGCCCGATGCTGAAACCTTAATTCTTTCTGACAACACAGAAGCTGCAGCTTCCGAAGAAGAGGCTGAAGAAAAGGCTGAAGCAGCCCTTTCCACTGTGGATTCAGAGTTTGGTCGTACAACCGATCCAGTACGCATGTATATGCGTGAGATGGGTACAGTGGATTTGCTGACTCGCGAAGGCGAGATCGTTATTGCGAAGAAGATTGAAGCCGGCCTCAAAGATATGGTGATGGCTTTGGCTGCTTGCCCCGTAACGATTGCGGAGATTCTGAGCAACGTTGACAAGATCGCCAGTGGTGAGATGGAGATTGACCAGTTTGTTGATGGTCTAGTTGATCCTAACGCAGAAGATATTAAGCTTGGACCTGAAGAGCCAGAAATTGATCCGGACGCTGAAGAGGGTGATGAAGATGGCGGTGAAGACGAAGGCGGCGGCGGTGGTGGCGGTGCTGCAACTGCGAATGCCAAGCAACTAGAAGAGTTAAAGCAGATTTCTTTAGAGAAGTTTGCGATCGTACGCACACAAGCTGACAAGATGCGTCGTGCTTTCGATAAAGATGGCTACAATTGCCCAGCCTACATCAAGGCGCAGGACGGGATTCGCGCTGAATTGCTTGGTTTCCGTTTGACAGCGAAGAGTGTTGAGAAGTTATGTGACACTATGCGCTCACAAGTAGACCAGGTATGGAAACTCGAGCGTGGCATCGTAAGTCTTTTGGTAGATAAAGTTGGCGTTAATCGTAGCGAAGTATTAAAGGACTTCCCTAAGATGTCTATGAATTTGACTTGGACTGAGAAGTTGCTTAAAGAGAATAAGCCTTACAGCGCACTCTTGCAACGTAACGTCCCTGCAATTCAAGAACTTCAACAGAAGTTGATTGATATTCAGAAGAATGTTGTTATTCCACTTCCAGAATTAAAAGAAGTAAACAAGCAGATGATCGCTGGCGAGAAGCGTGCCCGTGAAGCGAAACGTGAGATGACGGTAGCCAACTTACGTTTGGTAATCTCCATTGCTAAGAAATACACCAACCGCGGCTTGCAGTTCTTGGACTTGATTCAAGAAGGCAACATCGGCTTGATGAAAGCGGTAGATAAGTTTGAATACCGTCGTGGCTATAAGTTCTCTACCTATGCAACATGGTGGATTCGTCAGGCGATTACTCGTTCGATTGCTGACCAGGCCCGTACGATCCGTATCCCTGTTCACATGATTGAGACAATCAACAAGATGAACCGTATCAGCCGTCAGATCTTGCAAGAAACTGGCCATGAGCCAGATGCTGCAACCTTGGCGCTGAAGATGGAGATTCCTGAAGATAAGATCCGCAAGATCATGAAGATTGCTAAAGAGCCTATCTCCATGGAGACACCAATTGGTGACGATGAAGATTCTCATTTGGGCGACTTTATTGAAGATGGCAATACATTGGCTCCAGCCGAAGCAGCATTGCATGACTCTATGCGTGATGTGGTGAAGGACGTTCTTGATTCATTAACACCACGTGAAGCAAAAGTATTGCGTATGCGCTTTGGTGTTGAGATGAGCACTGATCACACTCTCGAAGAAGTCGGCAAGCAGTTTGACGTTACTCGTGAGCGTATTCGTCAGATCGAAGCTAAGGCCCTGAGAAAAATGCGTCATCCAAGCCGTAGCGACAAACTCAAGACCTTCCTCGAGGAAGATTGATTGTCTAGCACTTCGATATCGTGAGTCCTTTATAAAAAAGGATTCACGATCTGCAGTCTCTTATCAATTACTTGCCGGTGCTGCATATCTTCTGAGTACAGTTTTTCGCATCCTGCTTGCAAAGCCGCAGCAATAATCATTGAATCATAGTGATGGTATCCATATCGCCTGGACACCATCAATCCAGTTTCAAAAGTATCTATATCAAGCGATCTTACGTTGAATGTAGACGTAAATAAATCTAAGAATTCATCCAGCTCACTATTAGATATTTTTATTTTTCTAATGCTAGCAGAAGTAAATTCATTAAGCACTTGAACGCTTATTACGTTCGATTGCTGTAAATTTTTAGTAACCCAGTCTGCTTTTTTGGTATCTGATGATAGTAAATAAAGTAGGGTATTGGTATCAAAAAATATCTTCTTAGCGTTCATTCAATTCAGATCTATCAAAGTGAAAATCAGCGGGCATGCGACCACGAAATTTTCTCAAACTTTGAAGCCTATCCTGCAGGGAAGGTTTCTTCTTAACTTGGAAATGCTTTTTATCCGCAACATGGACCTCAATGTCATCCCCTTCTTTTAGCTCTAAAAATTCGACCACTTGAGCTGGTAGACGAATGGCAAGGCTGTTCCCCCATTTTGATACGACCATGATTTTCATCTCCTTTAGATATACATATAATAATGTATATCTAAATAAAAACCAACATTTCAGCAAGTGCATACCAATCAATCATTTGAAGAGCCCCTTCAATTACAATGAGTGGTTAGGGCCCATAGCTCAGTTGGTTAGAGCAGGGGACTCATAAGAAAGAAGCCCTAGGGGTCTTGTAGCAAAGACCTCAATAGATTCAAGAGCTTAGTGGTGGTTAAGACATATAAAATTGCTTACACACCGCTTACACACCAGAGCAAAAACCGAGGTGTGTAGTAAATGCGGTTTTAGTGTGGTTTTGAAGTAAAAACACCAGCAGCAAGGTGTGTAGTAAATGTAACGATTTAGGGCCCATAGCTCAGTTGGTTAGAGCAGAGGACTCATAGCGAAAGTTGTGCCTTATGCGTGGAAACTGCATAAGGGATGGTGTCAAATTCGGAGAAAGCTAAATGTAGCCAAAAGCTGCACAAGCTAACGCCGAGCGAAGCTTAGTAAGAAATTGCTTTGAACGTGTAGAGACTAGACGGCACCCACCTAAGTCGAAAGATATGGTGAAGGCATAGTCCAGGGAGTAGTGAAAGCTACACAAACCGGAATCCTTTGGTCCCAGGTTCAAGTCCTGGTGGGCCCACCAGAAAAGCAAACCCTCATCAGTAATGGTGAGGGTTTTGTCTTTTAGAGTTTTTAAAGTTCTTCTCTGGTGTATGGGATGCCTTCTTCATCGTAGATGCAATAAATTAAATCAAGCATTGCCTTAATTTCTTCAGACTTATCCATTGATCTAGTGCTCATGATGATGGGGGAGTAGGCATGCTTTTCATTTAATTCTAGATATACAACGTCATCACGTTTCATGCCCTGCAAGCTAAATGGAACAATGGATACACCTTCGCCTGCAGCAACAAGGCCAATAGCTATTTGTAATTCTCGAACTTCAATAATCTTTTTGGGATGAACATCCCTTTCTTTGAAACCATTTAATACTTGGTCTGCGTAACTAGGACGGGGATTTTTTGGAAAGACAATGAGATTTTCATCGGCTAAGTCTTTTAAGTTGATGGGCTTGTTTGATTTTGATAGTGGGTGCTCATAAGGAACTGCAGCAATGAGTTTTTCCTCCCTCAATACAATCCGTCTGATATTGGCGTCTTCATGACGTACTCGTCCAAAGCCAATATCAATCTTTCCATCTTTCAAAGCTTTGAGCTGTTCCATTGTTGTCATTTCATACATCCGCAATTCAATGGAATTAAATTTGGCTCGATATTTTCGAATAATTTTCGGAAGTTTTCCGTAGAGCGTTGATGCAACAAAACCGACATTCAGAATTCGGTTGATATTACCAACCCGTTGAGTCATAGCCTTGAGTTCGCCAGTTCTAGCTAAAACCTGCTTGGCATGCTCATAGAAAAAGTTGCCCGCGTCTGTCAGTTTGAGGGGTCGCGAGTTCCTAACAAACAGAGTTACGCCCAACTCTTCTTCGAGTTGTTGGATCTGTCTGCTCAAGGGCGGCTGTGCAATGAACAGTTTTTCAGAAGCTCTAGTGAAGTTCTTTTCTTCTGCAACAGCAACAAAGTAGCGTAGGTGTCTTAATTCCATATGTATACCTTTTAAGTATCAAAAGGATACCAAATCAGTCTTGGACTCGTCAAAAAGACCTGTTTAGAGTTCATTTATCGAAAAACTATACGAAATAGATATGATCAAATCAGTAGAAACCCTAATAGTTGATGTGCCGACTATCCGCCCACACAGGTTATCTGTGGCCACGATGAATGCCCAGGCTCTTGTTTTGGTGCGCATTCTTTGTAATGACGGTATTGAGGGATGGGGTGAGGCTACCACTATTGGTGGCTTGAACTACGGTGAAGAAAGTCCTGAGAGTATCAAGATAAACATTGATACCTATTTTGCTCCGCTCATTATTGGGATGAAGGCTGACCAGGTTGCTAAGGTCATGCATAAGTTGCGCACCACTATTCAAGGTAACCGTTTTGCAAAATGCGCAATTGAAACTGCGTTATTGGATGCACAAGGCAAGCGTTTAGGCATTCCAGTTAGTGAATTGCTTGGCGGTCGAGTTCGCGATCAGTTGCCTGTAGCTTGGACTCTAGCAAGCGGTAGTACTGATAAAGATATCGCTGAAGCGGAGAAGATGATTGCACTGCGCCGTCACAATATCTTCAAATTAAAGATTGGCTTACGTTCAGTCCAAGCTGACGTAGAGCATGTCTTGGCAATCAAAAAAGCACTGGGCCCAGATATTAGTGTTCGTGTAGACATAAACCAGGCTTGGAGCGAGTTAAATGCAGTTAAAGGTATTGCAGCACTGCAAGCTGGCGGCATTGATTTAATTGAACAGCCAGTTAAAGCAATTCATAAAGCCAGCATGGCTCGCCTGACCAATCAATTTGATGTTGCCATCATGGCCGATGAGGCATTGCATGGTCCTAGTGATGCATTAGAGCTTGCCAATAAATATGCAGCAGATGTATTCGCTGTGAAGATTAATCAATCCGGCGGCTTGTTTCCAGCGCTTCAAGTAGCAACTATTGCTGAGCTGTCTGGTATCAGCTTGTATGGTGGAACCATGCTTGAGGGTGCAGTAGGAACTGCCGCCTCTGCCCACGTATTTTCAACATTCAATGACCTTGCCTTCGGCACAGAGTTATTTGGACCCTTATTGCTTACTGAGGAAATCTTGGTTGAGCCACTGGTCTACAAGGATTTCAGCTTGCAAGTACCAACTGGCCCAGGCCTTGGTATCCAGCTCGATATGGAAAAAATAAATTATTTAAAGCGTCAACAAGGTCATTCCGATCAAGTTGACTTGATAACTGCCTAAATAGGAGACAGCATGTTATTTCACGTACGTATGAATGTAAATTTGCCACCGGACATGCCGGTAGCAGAAGCGACAGCCTTAAAGACAAAAGAAAAAGAGATTGCACAAGGCTTGCAATCATCTGGCAAGTGGCGTCACTTATGGCGTATTGCAGGTCAGTACGCAAATATCAGCATTTTTGATGTTGAGAGCGTAGATGAGTTGCATACAGCAATTTCCACACTGCCACTCTTCCCATATATGCAAATTGAAGTAATGCCTTTATGTAGACATCCATCTTCTGTAAGAGGAGATGACAGTTAATCCATTGAAAACTCAACTCAACAACATTGAAATTTAGTAAATCAAATTAATTATTAAGGATACAAAATGAAACATACAGAAATTGAAAAATTAGCAAAAGAATGGATCGTAGATGCAGCGGATTCTCCTGCCAATCCGCGAGTTCAGGCAATTACTCTTCGCCTGGTGACTGATTTATGCAAAGCGATTGAAGACTTAGATATCACCCCAACAGAGTTTTGGAAAGGTTTAGAGTATTTCTCAGAAGCCGGTGCCCGTAATGAATTGGGTCTTTTAGCCCCCGGTATTGGTCTAGAGCGCTTCTTAGATATACGTTCCGATGAGGCTGATGAGAAGGCTGGCCTGGCAGGCGGAACTCCCCGCACAATTGAAGGCCCTTTGTATGTTGCCGGCGCTCCAGAGTCTAAAGGTTTTGCTCGAATGGATGATGGCTCTGAAGTGGATAAAGCTGATCCACTGTTTATGCAGGGCACAGTTTTTGGCGCGGATGGTAAGCCATTAGCTAATGCAAAGGTGGAAATGTGGCATGCCAATACATTGGGTGGCTATTCATTCTTTGACAAGACTCAGCCTGCGTATAACTTACGTCGCACGATCATCACTGATGAGAATGGTCGTTATGCCATGCAAAGCATCGTGCCAAATGGTTACGGATGCCCTCCGGATGGGTCTACCCAAGCATTATTGAATCTATTGGGTCGCCATGGCCAGCGTCCGGCGCACGTGCACTATTTTGTGACGGCACCTGGTCATAGAAAGTTAACTACTCAAATCAATATTGATGGTGACAAGTACCTCTGGGATGACTTCGCTTTTGCTAGTCGTGAAGGTTTGGTACCGCCACTAGTTCGTGTAAGTGATCCAGCTGAAATGAAGGCAAAAGGTGTGAGTAAGCCTTATGTATCCATTGATTTTGATCTTCATTTAGTGGTTGAGAAGCCTGGAGCTGCTTCAGGAATTGTTGATAGAGCCCACTTCGCTGCGTAATTTGAATTTGGGGTGCTTGCACCCCCTTCATAAAGGATAAAAAAATGATCCCAATTCATGTAGATAACAGTCCAAAACTCAAAAGCCTTGATGAATTTCTAGTCGAGGATAAAGAGAAGGGCGACTATCGTCTTCACCGTAGTGCTTTTACCGATAAAGATTTGTTTGAATTAGAGATGAAGCACATCTTTGAGGGTAATTGGATTTATTTGGCGCACGAAAGTCAAATCCCAAACATCAATGATTACTACTCTACCTATATTGGTAGTCAGCCAATCTTCATTTCTCGTAATCGTCAGGGTGAACTGAACGCCATGATGAATGCTTGTAGCCATCGTGGCGCTCAGTTGTGCCGTCATAAGCGCGGCAACAAGGCTACTTTCACTTGCCCATTCCACGGCTGGACATTTAATAACAGCGGAAAGCTCTTGAAGGTTAAAGATCCAGAGGAGGCCGGCTACCCAGAGTGCTTTAACAAGGAAGGCTCACACGATCTCAAGAAGGTGCCTAAGTTTGAAAGCTATCGCGGCTTCTTATTTGGTAGCTTGAATGATGATGTTGCCCCTTTAAAGGACTTTTTGGGTGAAGCCGCCAAGATCATTGACATGATTGTGGATCAATCTGCTGATGGACTCGAAGTATTGAAGGGCGCTTCAACTTATACCTTTAACGGTAATTGGAAGCTTCAGGCAGAAAACGGTGCTGATGGTTATCACGTATCTGCTGTTCATTGGAATTACGCTGCAACTACCAACCATCGTAAAGAGCAAGAAGCAATTCGCGAGGACAACATCAAGGCGATGGATGCTGGTAAGTGGGGTAAGCAGGGTGGTGGCTTCTATTCATTTGATCACGGCCATATGCTCCTCTGGACAAAGTGGGCTAATCCACAGGACCGGCCAAATTTCCCGAGGCACCAGGAATTTTCCGATAAGTTTGGCAAACCAATTGCTGACTGGATGATTGAACGCTCTAGAAATCTTTGTTTATATCCAAACGTGTACCTAATGGATCAGTTTGGCTCCCAAATTCGCGTGCTGCGCCCATTGGCTGTTGATAAAACTGAAGTCACTATCTACTGTATTGCTCCTAAAGGCGAATCAGCAGAAGCACGCTCTAGAAGAATCCGTCAATACGAGGACTTCTTTAACGTGAGCGGTATGGCTACTCCAGATGACTTAGAAGAGTTTAGAGCTTGCCAGGAAGGCTTTGCTGCAAAGACGATCGAGTGGAACGATATGTGTCGTGGTTCGGAGCATTGGATTGAAGGCGCTGACGATGCGGCTAAAGAGATCGGCTTGAAGCCCGTATTAAGTGGCTTAAAAACTGAAGATGAGGGCCTGTACACAGTTCAGCATCGCTATTGGCTTGAAACAATGAAAAAAGCAGTTGAGCAAGAGCAGGTGAGCGCATGAAAACGATCTCTATATTAGATATCAATGCATTTTTGTATTACGAGAGTCGCCTATTGGACGATGAGCAGTGGGATGAGTGGCTTAATTGCTATAGCCCAGACGCTGAATTTTGGATGCCTTCCTGGGACGATAACGATGAGTTGGTAACAAATCCACAAGAAGAAATTTCTTTGATTTATTACCCAAATCGTCAAGGCCTTGAGGATCGTGTATTCCGTATTAAGACTGAACGCTCAAGCGCAACCATGCCTGATACCAGAACCTGTCACAACATTACTAATGTTGAGTTAGAGAAGCGTGATGGTGATATTTGTACGGTTCGCTTTAATTGGCACACCCTAAGTCATCGATACAAAACCAACTACAGCTACTTTGGTATGTCTCGTTATGTAATCGACTTCTCTGGCGATAAGCCAATCATTTTGAACAAATACATCGTTCTTAAAAATGATTACATCAGTCAAGTCATTGATATCTATCACATTTAATACATCGGCGGAATGCTATGAGCTATAACATCGCACTACAGTTTGAAGACGGGGTAACTCGCTTTATTTCCTGCAACGAAGGCGAAAAACTTTCTGATGCTGCATATCGTCAGAAAGTGAATATTCCGCTTGATTGCAGGGATGGGGCTTGTGGTACCTGCCGTGGTTTATGTGAATCTGGTGATTATGATCTACCTGAGTCTAGCTATATAGAGGATGCACTTACTCCGGAAGAGGCTGCTCAGCGTCAGATCCTGGCTTGTCAGATGAAGCCCAAGTCGGATTGTGTGGTGAAGATTCCCGCATCATCTGCCGCATGTAAGACTGGATCTTCATCATTCCCAGGCAAGATTGCACAGATTGAAAAACTATCGAACTCAACAATTGGGTTCTCAATTGAGCTTGATGATCCTGCTTCTCTAACGTTTCTACCTGGCCAATATGTCAATGTGCAAATTCCAGGAACAGACTTAACTCGGGCCTATTCTTTTAGCTCTCCGCCAGGCGCATCCATTGCATCTTTTGTAGTGCGTAATGTCCCTAATGGTCGTATGAGTCAGTATCTAGCAGACATTGGTAAGTCAGGCGATGCGATTTCATTTGCCGGACCAAATGGTAGTTTCTATCTGCGCGAAGTTAAGCGTCCGGTGTTATTTCTCGCTGGTGGAACAGGTATTGCACCATTTTTATCGATGCTGGACTGTTTGGCTGCATCGGGCTCTGAGCATCCAATCAAGATGGTATTCGGTGTGACAAATGATATGGACTTGGTAGCTCTAGATCAGCTCGAAGCTATGAAAACAAAACTGCCTGATTTTGAATATCGGACGGTGGTTGCTTCATCCGAAAGTACTCATGATCGCAAAGGCTACGTCACAGAGCATATTGAAAACGAATGGTTAAACCAAGGTGAGGTGGATATTTATCTATGTGGTCCAGTAGCCATGGTAGATGCTGTACGCAATTGGTTGTCTGGCGCAGGTGTTACCCCAGCAAATTTCTTGTTTGAGAAATTTTCTCCAAGTGCTGTAGGTGCATGATGACTCAGGCGCTAAGATTTAAGAATAAAGTTGCTATTGTCACGGGTGCTGCCCAAGGGATTGGCGAAGGCGTGGCAATTGCCCTAGCTAAAGAGGGTGCCAAGGTTATTTTGGCCGACCGCTCCGATCTAGTTGATGAGGTGGCAAAGAAGCTAGGTAAGCTAAAAGCAAAGTCTTTGACGGTTAAGGTTGATTTAGAGACCTATGCTGGTGCTTCAAAGCTAATTTCAGAGGCAGTAAAGGCATTTAAAAAGATCGATATTATTGTTAATAACGTCGGTGGCACTATTTGGGCAAAGCCTTACGAGAACTATGATGAAGATCAAATAGAGGCAGAGATTCGTCGCTCCTTGTTTCCAACCTTATGGTGTTGTAGAGCTGTATTACCGGTGATGATTAAGCAACAGCATGGCGTTGTCGTAAATATTTCTTCTATTGCCACTCGCAGTATTCACCGTATTCCATATGCCGCAGCAAAAGGCGGAGTAAATGCGATGACTGCTAGCTTGGCATTTGAGCACGCTAAAGATGGTATTCGCTTTAATGCGGTCGCCACTGGTGGAACTGAAGCTCCTCCGAGAAAGATTCCGCGAAACAAGAATAAATTATCCAAGCAAGAAGAGGTTTGGTATCAAGGGATCATTGACCAAACGATTGATTCCAGTTTGATGCATCGGTATGGAACAATTGAGGAGCAGGTAAGGGCGATTTTGTTCCTGGCTTCTGATGAGTCATCTTATATCACTGGCACAGTATTACCGGTTGGTGGCGGAGATTTGGGCTAATGAAGCGCGCCTTTTTCGAAGATATTTCACCCTCTTCAATTACGGCTGGATTTCTAGTTGTATTGATTTCCTATGCTGGGCCGATGCTGATATTTTTTCAGGCCGCATCTCTAGCTCAGGTATCTAATGAAGTTCTATCTTCTTGGGTATGGGCGGTATCGTTTGGTGGTGGCATTTCCGGGATTTATCTCAGTTGGAAATACAAGATGCCGATCATTACTGCTTGGTCCGCTCCTGGCGCTGCTCTCTTAATCGCCTTATTTCCGCATATGTCGGTCAATGAGGCAATTTCTTCTTATATCACTGCCGCAATGATCATTCTATTAATTGGCATTACGGGTACCTTTGACAAGCTAATAAAGCATATACCCAAGGGAATAGCGGCCGGAATGATGGCGGGCATTCTATTTCAGTTTGGTATCAATATATTTAAATCTGTATCAACCATGCCTGCCTTGGCTTTATCGATGATTGGAATTTATCTGATATTCAAAAGGTTGATACCAAAATTCGCGATCTTAGTTGTTTTATTTTCAGGAATCGGGCTGGCATATCTCATTGGTGATGTTAATCCAGATAATTTCAGGCTAGCTTTGGCCCATCCTACATTCATCACTCCTGTGTGGACTTGGGAATCAACATTCAGCTTTGCAATACCGTTGGTTCTAGTAAGTTTGACCGGCCAATACTTGCCGGGAATGGCAATCCTCAAGTTATCGAACTATCACGTGCCCGCTAAGCCCATTATTACTTTTACAAGTTTCATGTCCCTGGTAACCGCATTCTTTGGTGGCATTACCACTACGACTGCAGCAATTACGGCAACCCTATGTACAGGCAAAGAAGCTAACGAAGATCCAAACAAGCGATATGTTGCAGGCATTTTCAGCGGCGTTTTCTTTTTAATTGGCGGTTCCTTAGCAGGTTCAATCGTTTTCATTTTTACCAGTCTTCCAAAAGAGCTCATCGCGCTTTTGGCTGGCTTAGCTTTACTTGGCGCAATCGTCACTAGCCTCATGAGCACTTTAGAAGAACCCGATCATCGTGAGGCTGCCGCAATCACATTTTTAGCAACTGCATCTGGCATGACTTTTTTAGGTCTGGGATCAGCATTCTGGGGAATTGTGATTGGATCTATTGCATATGTTGTTTTTGATAAAGATTTATTGAAATTAAAGAGTAAAGAAAAGAATGATTGATAAAACATCGGCTTCAATACATGAAGCTATTAAACAAATCAAAGATGGCTCAACCGTCATGATTGGTGGCTTTGGGACGGCTGGTCAGCCTGCGCAGTTAATTGATGCTTTGATTGAGCATGGAGCCAAAGAGCTAACAGTAGTAAACAACAACGCTGGAAATGGTGATGTCGGTTTGGCCGCCTTGCTCAAAGCAGGCCAGGTGAAAAAAATTATCTGCTCCTTTCCAAGGCAATCTGACTCTTATGAGTTTGATAAGTTGTACTACGCCAAAAAAATTGAACTCGAATTAGTCCCGCAAGGTAACTTAGCGGCTCGCATTCAGGCGGCAGGGGCTGGTCTTGGTGCTATCTATACCCCAACAGGATTTGGCACCCTCTTGGCTGAAGGCAAAGAAAGCAAAGTTATTAATGGCAAAGGCTATGTGCTTGAGTATCCGATTCATGCCGACTTTGCACTCATTAAAGCATTTAAGGGTGATCGCTGGGGCAATCTTACTTATCGAATGAGCGCTAGAAATTTTGGCCCCATTATGGCGACCGCAGCTAAATGCACCATCGCTCAGGTAAATGAAGTGGTGCCTCTGGGAGATCTAGATCCCGAGCATGTTGTTACACCGGGTATTTTTGTAAAGCACGTTGTTGCTGTGAAGGGGAAATAAAAATGGCATACCAACGTTTAACTAGAGAGCAAATTGTTCAAAGAGTGGCTCAAGATATTCCGGAGGGCTCTTACGTAAATTTGGGTATTGGGTTGCCTACAAAAATCGCTAATTACCTTGATGCTGATAAAGAGATATTTTTGCAAAGCGAGAATGGGGTTCTTGGCATGGGTCCAGCTCCAGCTAAGGGAGACGAAGATCCTGATTTGATCAATGCGGGGAAGGAATTTATCACCCTATTAAAGGGCGGCTCCTATTTCCATCATGGCGATTCATTCACGATGATGCGCGGTGGACATATTGATATCTGTGTATTGGGCGCTTTCCAGGTTGCTCAAAATGGTGATCTAGCAAATTGGCACACTGGTTCGCCAGATGCGATTCCCGCTGTAGGTGGAGCAATGGATTTAGCAATTGGCGCAAGAAATGTATTTGTAACGATGGAGCATGTCACCAAGAATGGTGAGGCAAAGATTGTTGAAAAATGCACATACCCACTTACCGGTATGGGTTGCGTAAATCGCATTTATACAGATCTTGCTGTTATCGATGTCACACCAAACGGTTTGGTTGTGAGTGAAATGGTTCCTGGGCTCACCTTGGGCGAGCTGCAAAAACTAACTGACGCACCTTTATCTATAGCTCAATCATGAAAAATAATTCAAATGCATATATTTGTGATGCCATTAGAACTCCTTTTGGTAGGTACGGTGGGTCACTATCTACTTTAAGGGCGGATGATTTGGCTGCATTACCAATTCAAGCTCTCATGATGCGTAATATTGTTGATTGGTCAATGTTAGATGACGTTATTTTTGGTTGCGCCAATCAGGCGGGTGAAGATAATCGTAACGTTGCTAGGATGGCCAGCTTGTTGGCTCGTCTACCAGTGGAAGTGCCTGGATCCACCATCAATAGACTCTGTGGCTCTAGTCTTGATGCCATTGGTATAGCTGCAAATGCAATTAAAGGTGGCGGCAACCATCTAATGATTGCGGGGGGTGTAGAGAGCATGTCTCGGGCACCTTTTGTAATGGGTAAGGCCGACTCTGCGTATTCAAGATCGGCAAAAATTGAAGATACAACTATTGGTTGGCGCTTCATTAATCCCTTAATGAAGGCTCAGTATGGCGTTGACTCCATGCCAGAAACAGCAGAAAACGTTGCCGAAGACTTTAGGATTTCCAGGGCTGATCAGGATCTATTTGCGTTTACTAGTCAGCAGCGTACTGCAAAGGCGCAGGCTGCAGGCATCTTTGACGATGAAATTATTCCGGTAAATATTCCGCAGAAAAAGGGCGATCCTGTTGTTTTTTCTAAGGATGAGCATCCGCGTCTCACCACTCTAGAAACTTTAGCTTCTCTAAAAAGTATTGTTAAACAAGGTGGCACAGTTACTGCCGGCAATGCTTCAGGCGTAAATGATGGCGCTTGCGCCTTACTTCTTGCCTCAGAGCTTGGTGTAAAGCAGCATTCCCTGACTCCAAAGGCGCGTGTTGTGGCTGTGGCTGCGGCTGGCGTTGCTCCAAGAATCATGGGATTTGGTCCTTCGCCTGCAGTGAAGAAGGTTTTGGAAAAAGCAGGTTTAAAGCTTAGTCAGATGGATGTGGTTGAGCTAAATGAGGCATTTGCATCGCAGGCTTTAGCAGTTACTCGTGATCTTGGTCTTCCTGACAACGCGGCGCACGTCAATCCAAATGGGGGCGCTATTTCTCTTGGGCATCCACTAGGGGCATCTGGTGCGCGATTAGTAACTGCAGCTATGTATCAACTGATTCGCACTAAAGGTAGATACGCCCTTTGCACTATGTGTATTGGTGTTGGGCAGGGCATAGCCATGATTATTGAACGAGTTTAGGAGTAGTAATGAGTATTGCGCACATTAACGGAATTGACATCTTCTATTTGACAGATGGCGATCCTCACAAACCAGCAATTATTTTCTCTAACTCTTTAGGAACAGATCATTCTATGTGGGATGGTCAGCTTGAAGTATTAAGAAGAGATTTCTACTTAATCAGATACGACACTAGAGGTCATGGATTAACTCATTCTCCAAAGGGTCCGTACACCATTGCACAGCTAGCAAATGATGTTTTAGGTCTTCTTGATTACCTCAGTATTGATAAGGCTTTCTTCTGTGGAATTTCGATGGGCGGGCTTATTGGTCAATGGCTAGCAGTCAATGCGCCCGAAAGAATTGAGGCGTTAGTGATTGCAAATACTGCGCCAAAAATAGGTAATGAGCAGGCATGGAATGAGCGGGCGGCTTTAGTTAGAAAAGAGGGTCTCAAAACTATCGCAGAATCCGCTCCTTCGAGATGGTTTACACCAGAGTTTTATGGTTCAAGCCCTAAAGCAGTTAACGAATTACTGATTAACTTGAAAAATATGAACCCTGAAGGTTATGCAAGTTGTTGCGAGGCATTGGCTACTGAGGATCTTAAGGGGGGGATTTCAGAAATCAATATTTCTGCATTAATTATCAGCGGGGATAAAGATCCTGTTACCACTATTAGTGATGCTCAGTATATGCAGTCCCAAATTAAAGGATCTCAACTACAAGAGGTGCCTGCTTCGCACATTTCAAACATTGAAGCGGAAACTGAATTCAATCAAGTAATCAAGCAATTTTTTGCAAATCAAACACAAATTGGAGACATAAGCATGAGTCAAATTGATGTTCATAAGTTAATAGACGAAGCGAGGTTTAATAAATTTCACTGGGGTCTTTTATTTTGGTGCGGTCTAATCATCATTTTTGATGGTTACGATCTCGTCATCTATGGAGTTGTTTTGCCTAAATTAATGGCCGAATGGCAGTTATCACCCATGCAGGCAGGGACTTTGGGTAGTTATGCATTATTTGGCATGATGTTTGGAGCTATGTTCTTTGGGCCGTTATCAGACAAGATAGGGAGAAAAAAGACTATTGCAATGTGCGTTACATTGTTTAGCTTCTTTACCTTTATTAATGGTTTTGCAGAAAACCTTACGCAGTTTGGTATCTGTCGATTTATTGCTGGATTGGGTATTGGTGGCGTAATGCCTAACGTGGTTGCTTTGATGACTGAATATTCACCTAAAAAAATTCGTAGCCTGCTGGTAACGATTATGTTTAGCGGTTACTCAGTTGGCGGTATGTTATCGGCTGGCGTAGGAATCTATTTAATTCCGACCTATGGCTGGCCCTCAGTTTTTTTCGTTGCCATTATTCCACTGCTGCTGCTACCAATCATTCTTTACTATCTGCCTGAGTCACCTGGCTTTTTGATTAAATCAAATCGGAACTCTGATGCTGGAAAAATATTAAAAAAAATCGCCCCAGAGCGCGGCACATTGCTTTCTAATGAATATATCTATCCATTAGGTAAAGCCTCTAGCTCTGTACCTTTGGTTTCGCTCTTTAAAGATGGTCGCGTATTAAGTACTTTAATGTTCTGGACTTCATTCTTTATGTGCCTATTAATGGTTTATGCATTGGGATCTTGGCTTCCAAAGCTAATGAACAAAGCTGGGTATGAGATGGGTTCAAGCCTAATATTCTTGATGGTGCTAAACATTGGCGCTATCTTTGGAGCGGTTGGAGGTGGTTGGCTTGCCGATAAGTTCCATCCACGCAAGGTACTTACCATTTTCTTTATTTGCGCTGCCGCTTCAATTAGTCTCTTAGGCGTTAAGAGTCCATTCATTGTTTTAAATCTATTGGTAGCTATTGCAGGCGCAACCACAATTGGCTCTCAAATCTTGCTCTATGCCTATGTTGCGCAATACTATCCATTAAAAATTCGTTCCACTGGTATTGGTTGGGCCTCTGGCATTGGTCGTGTGGGCGCTATTTTAGGTCCAGTGCTAGGCGGTACTTTGTTAAGCTTGGGTTTGCCATTGGAATTTAACTTCTATGCATTCGCAATTCCAGGCGCAATTGCATGTATTGCAATCTCATTAGCAGGGAAAAGTGGGCATGATGGGAAATAAACGGAAGCCATCCTGGATAGGAAAGGGCATTGGAATTGCTGCAATATTCCTGTACTTCAGTATGGCTAATGCACAGGAATGGCCCACTAAGCCAATTAAATGGATTGTTCCTTTTCCGCCCGGCGGGGCAATGGATGTGATTGCACGCGCACTTGCAGATAGCTCCTCCAAATCTTTGGGTCAGACAATCTTTGTCGAAAATAAGCCCGGTGCAGGCGGGAATATTGGAGCGGAATTAGTAGCTCGTTCTGAAGCTGATGGTTACACAATGATGATTACTTCAATTGGCATGGCTACCAATAAGTTTTTATATCCAAAATTAAGCTATGACCCGATAAAGGATTTTGCGCCCGTTAGTCTCATTGCTATTGTGCCTAATGTATTGGTTACTAATGCTACCCAGCCTAACGTAAAAACAGTTGCGGATGTGATAGCAAATGCAAAGGCGCAGCCTGGAAGGATTACCTATGCGTCAGCAGGTAACGGCACTTCTATTCATTTGGCTGGAGAGGTATTTACGTCGTTAGCGAAAATAGATATGCAACATATTCCTTATAAGGGTAGCGGCCCAGCAGTGACTGACTTACTTGGCGGTCAAGTGAATTACATGTTTGACAGCATCACTTCTGCAAAGCCTCATATTCTTTCTGGAAAGCTAAGGCCAATCGGTTTAACGACAATCAAGCGCTCTAAGGCCTTGCCAGGCATACCAACCATTGCTGAGTCTGGGTTACCAGGATATGATGTCACGCCTTGGTTTGCAGTTTTTGTGCCAGCGAATACTCCAAAGCCTATTATTAAGAAGTTGAATGTAGCCTTGGTAGCCAGTATGAATACTCTTGCCATTAAGGATAAGTTTGAAAGTATTGGTGCTGAACCTATAGGATCATCGCCAGAAGAGCTGGGGGTTTATCTAAATAAAGAAATTGAACGCTGGGGAAAGGTTATTTCAGTAAATCAAATTAAGGCTGATTAAGATCTAGCTACCCACATTTTCATTCTGAATGCCAACAGAGCTTGAGCCTTTGTTGGCATTTTTTTTTGCTACAAATTTTCGTCCAAAAGTTTAGAAATTAATTGTGAATTCATTTATCTACTTCACTATAGCAATGTATTACATTTAATTATATTAAGTGTCATTAAAATGCATTAGACATCATGCAGTTCTTTACCTAGACTGGCTTCGATTGCAGGTTTTGCATTCGGGTCACCAAAATTAATTGAAAGTTAAAAGGTAAAGGAAATAGGAAATGAAAAAGATTATTACAGCGGCGGGCTTAGCAGCTGTTTGTGCAAGCGGCGTACAAGCACAATCAAGTGTAACGGTGTATGGAATTATTGATGCGGGTTATGTAGGCGGCAACTCAAGAGTAGTCAGCCCCACAACAGGCGCAGAAACAAAGACAACAGTAAGTCAATTTGGTCAGAATGCAGAGAGCTCTAGTCGTATTGGTCTAAAAGGAATTGAAGACTTGGGTGGTGGATCATCCGCATTTTTCACAACAGAATTTCAAATTTATCCTCAAGATGCAAACTTAGGTGGCAATGCAAATAATGGCTTATTTAATCGACAGTCATTCGTTGGTCTAAAAAAGAATGGTATTGGACAAGCGGCACTTGGTTTGCAATACACGCCAATTTTTAACGCAGGGTTAGCAACGGATCCAGGTAACTTTAACAACCTGACTGGTAACGTCATATACGCAAGTGCGCAGGGAATTGCGGGTGCAAGCGCTGGAACTAGCTACATTGGTTTTACAGCTCGCACGGCAAATACATTGTCATTTAAAACCGATTCAGTTGCTGGGTTTACCGCAAGCGGTATCTATACTTTAAATAATAAAAACGAAACACAAACAACATCAGGGGCAACCATTACGGGTGGAAATACTAACGCAAGTGGATGGGGTCTTGGTGTTGATTACACCTATAATAAATTTTATGCAGCAGTTGCCTACCAAGCTTTGAAGCAATTTACCACTGCAGACACAGCTTCAGTTCCTTCAACTTCAAATTCACATGAATGGACTAATGCTCAAGCTAATGGCGCATCTACTGCGCCTACATTACCCGGTGGAAACGCGTTAAATGTTCAAGATAACCAATTTTATGCTGGTACTACTTATGATTTCGGCATATTAAAAGCTTATGCCCAGTACCTGAATCGTAAAGCCACATCGACAATTTCATCTGGATATTATCTTGGGCGCTCAGCAGAGCAAATTGGGTTGCGAAGCTATATCACTCCTGCAATTGAAGCATGGGCATCTGCAGGGCTTGGGCGCTATACCTATATGGGATCAGGCTCTCCAACTGCAAACTTTAATGGTTGGCAAGCTGGCTCTAATTATTGGCTGAGTAAGCGTACCAACTTGTATGCAATCTATGGCCAAACAACTGTATCTAATTCAACAACTTCCACTGGTAAAACAGTGAGTGCAGGATTAAATAACTATGCAATAGGTATGCGCCACACTTTTTAATAAAACTTTAAATCTCCAAAAATTAAAAGTTTGACCCGCCTTGGGCGGGTTTTTTTATTCTTTTTTTATTGCCATTTTATTTGGTCTCTCATTGAGATCTTTTTCAATAAAATCTCTGACGTGCTTCAATAGTGGAGATTCAGTTCTATTTTCGATCGTAACAAATCCAAATCTAGCAGTCGCATCTAATGGCGGAGTTATAGTTAATTCTTCCAGCTCAAGTGCAGAATTACGAATTGCAAGAAGTACAGTATTGCTCTGCTGTGCTACCTCCACTAGGCTTGATATTTCACTGCATTTTATGTTGACCAGATTATCAAGATTAGCGTCTTTTCCATAGCGATCAATGATTGTCTTTTCTGTTTCTTCACTTAAGGCTGTAGAAGCAATAGGATATTTTCTAAGATCATCAATGGAAATCTTTTTTAACTTTCTTAATGGATGTCCTTTGCGAACCATGAATGCACCTGGAGTTTCGTAGATCACTTCCATTTTTAAATCTTGCGCTGGTTTCATTGATCTAGCATTAATAATGAGGGCATCTAATTTTCTTGCTCTCAGCGACTCAATGAGCATGCCAGTTTTCCCTCTTGCAACTTCAATATGAAGATGGGGATAGTGAACAGCAATATGTTCCAAAAGCTTGGTCATCAACAGCGCGCCAGGTCCAGACCCCATGCCGATTCGAATTTGGCCGCTAAGCCCATTTTTGAAATTCCGATTAGTCTCTTTGATGTCTTTAGCTAAATCCAGCAAAATTTGCGAGCGGCGTAAAATTTCTTCACCAAATGCAGTGAGAGTCGTGTGCCTACCTTGTCGATCAAATAATTTTGCACCCAATTCATCTTCAAGCGATTTAATGCTTCTGCTAAGAGCTGGTTGCGTAACAAATAGATTCTCTGATGACTTAATGAAGGAGCCGGTTTTGGCAAGCTCACTCATGTGTCTAAGCTGAGTTAGTGTCATGCTGTTTCTCCAATAATAGCTATTACATGAAATTATAGTAAATGATATAAAAATGCATTAGACATTATATTTAACCATACCTAGAATATGCTCTACATTCATAAAAGAGGGGTCCTGCTGTGAAATTAACTAAGTTTTTTGCCTTGGTGTTTGGTGTTGTGTCCATTGCAACCACTGCCATGGCGCAATCCTTTCCCTCTAAGCCGGTAAGTTTGGTTGTTCCATATCCTGCGGGCGGTGTTTCAGATGTGATTGCTCGTATTGTGAGCCCGCCCCTCTCCAAAAAGTTAGGTGAGGCTGTCATTGTTGAAAACATTGGCGGGGCAAGTGGTGGCATTGCCGCCCAAAAGGTGCTAAATGCACCAGCGGATGGTTACTTAGTGATGCAAGGCTCTCCAAATGAGTTAATTTTGGGACCTCTTGCAAATTCAGCAATTAAATTTAAAAGCGAGGATTTTCGTCTTGTTCAGATGATCGGATCTGTACAAATCGCTTTTTTAGTAAGAAGTGATATGCCTGTGAAGGATGTTGACTCATTTTTAGCATTTGCAAAAAAATCTGCACAAGAAGGCAAGCCCCTCTCCTATGCAAGTGTTGGCCCGGGTTCTTTTTATCATTTGCTTGGTGAGCAACTGTCCAAGGAGACTAAGATTCCAATGACACATGTTCCATACAAAGGTGCTGGACCAGCATTGCAGGATTTAATCGGCGGTCAAATCGATTTCTTTTTGGCGCCATATGGCAAATCACATGATGAGCTGGCTAAGCAGGGAAGAATCAAAATACTTGCAATGCTGAATTCTAAGCGTTTAGAGAGCGTTAAAGATTACCCTGCAGTTACTGAAAGCAAAGGTCTTAAGGGTTTTGTGTACTCCATCTGGACTGGTTACTTTGTGAAGAAAGATACCCCAGAGCCAATTATGCAAACTCTGAATAAAGCTTTGGCTGTTGTACTTGAAGACCCAGCTGTGAAGTCAGGACTTGATGCCAATAGTTTAATGATTGCAAAGCCATTGTCCTTAAATGAGTTGAATAAAGTTTATGGTGACGGTACTGCTCAATTTAGAGCAATTGCAAAATCCATCAACCTACAACCTCAATAATTGGGTATATCAATGACTCAATTGCATGAGGTTAATTTGGTAGAGGTTGAGGAGTTTATTTCTCTAAGAAGAGATATTCATCAACATCCTGAACTTGCGTTTGAAGAACATAGAACTGCGGCATTGGTTTCTGAAAAACTAAAGTCTTGGGGCTATGAGGTACATGAAGGTATAGGCGGAACAGGCGTTGTAGGTGTTCTAAAAAACGGTAATGGTGAAATGACAATTGGCTTAAGGGCTGATCTTGATGCATTGCCTATTAATGAGCAGACAGACCTGGAATGGGCTAGCAAGAATGAGGGCGTAATGCATGCTTGCGGTCATGACGGACATACTGCAATGCTACTTGCTGCAGCTAAGGAGATTGCTGATAAAAAAGAATTTTCAGGCACGATAAATCTTATATTCCAACCGGCTGAAGAAGGTGGCGGAGGGGCACTTCGCATGATGGAGGATGGGTTGTTTAAACACTTCCCTTGCGATGCCATCTTTGCCATACACAATATGCCTGGATATGCGGTTGGCCACTTTATTTTTCGTGATGGTCCAACCATGTCATCTAGTGACTATGCAACTATAGAGATCTTAGGCGTAGGAGGTCATGGGGGAATGCCACATAGAGCATCTGATCCAATCGTGGCTGCCTCCTCGATTGTGATGGCGTTGCAAACTATTGTGTCTAGGAACGTTGACCCACAACAATCGGCGGTAATTACAGTGGGGGCATTTAATGCTGGCCATGCTAACAATGTAATTCCAGCACGTGCAAAATTAGAGTTAAGCGTTCGCGCATTAGATCCTCAGGTCAGAATTGATCTGGAAAAAAGAATTAAGGAACTTGTGCAGTCACAAGCAGAAAGTTTTGGACTTACTGCAGTAGTGAATTGGAAAAGGGGTTATGCAGTCTTAGTAAATTCAGCGGCGGAAACAGAGTTTGCGCGGAATGTGGCGGCTGATCTCTTTGGCGAAGCAGCTATTACGTGCCAAGGACCGGCATTATCAGGCAGCGAAGATTTTGCATTTATGCTCGAGAAAATCCCTGGCTCCTATCTTTTTATTGGCAATGGGGATACACCAGGAACTTGTATGGTGCATAACCCTGCCTACGACTTTAATGATGGAAATATTGCGATTGGCGCAACATTTTGGTCTGAACTGGTGAAGCAATATCTGAAGACTTAGTATTTGAAGGTATAGTATTAAAAGTATTTAAATCATTCTCGGGAGAGATTGCTTTTACAGCAACGCCGAAGGAGCAACCGCCCCGGAAACTCTCAGGCAAAAGAACCGAAATGATCTTTAAACTCTGAAGAGATATTGGGTATTCGTCATCCAATAACACCGAAGGAGCAAGCAAATATTAAATATTTGCGAATCTCTCAGGTCCAGAACAGAGGGGGCCCCTTGAGCATCTGCAATGGGTAACCCTGACGTTTGAAGGATCTAAAAATGAAATCATTTGTAATTATTGGTGGCGGTATCACAGGCGTTACAACCGCTTATGTTTTGGCAAAGCGTGGCTACGATGTCACTTTAATTGAGCGCCATCGTTATGCTGGCATGGAAACATCCTTTGCCAATGGCGGCCAACTTTCTGCATCTAATGCAGAGGTCTGGAACCACTGGTCAACGATCATGAAGGGCATGAAGTGGGTATTTAAAAGAGATGCCCCACTATTAATTAACTTAAAGCCTGACTGGCATAAGATTTCATGGTTCGCAGAGTTCATTGCCTCGATTCCGAATTACAAGAGCAATACCGTTCAGACCGCACATATGGCGATTGAAGCCAGAAAGCATCTATTTGCTTGGGCAAAGCAAGAGGGTATTGATTTTGATTTAAAGCGCGAAGGTATCTTGCATATCTATCGTGATAAAGCAGGCTTTGAGCATGCTGGTAAGGTCTCCAAAATGCTTGCCGAAGGCGGACTAGGGCGTACTGCCGTTACACCTCAAGAGATGAAAGAGATTGAGCCTACGCTAGCCGGTAAATATTATGGTGGTTATTACACCGAAAGCGATTCCACAGGTGATATTCATAAGTTCACTCATGGGTTGTCAGAGGCTGCTGCAAACTTGGGTGTTAAAACCATTTATGAGCATGAAGTGCTTTCTGTCAAGTCCGATGGCAATCGTGTGAACTTAACCCTGAGCAAAGATGGGCAAGCGAGTCAGCTTGTTTTTGATAATGTCGTTGTGTGTGCTGGGGTTGGAAGTCGTGATCTTGCTTCGCAGTTAGGTGATCGCGTCAATGTCTATCCGGTTAAGGGCTATTCAATAACGGTGAATTTGACTGATAAAGCTAGCCAAGAGGGTGCCCCGAATGTGAGCCTGCTTGATGATGAAACTAAGCTCGTTACTAGTCGTCTTGGGGTAGATCGATTCCGCGTTGCAGGGACTGCAGAATTTAACGGTATCAATCGAGATATCCGCGCGGATCGTATTAAGCCTTTGATTGATTGGGTTAACCAATGCTTCCCTGAAGTTAGCACTCGCTCGGTAGTGCCTTGGGCTGGATTACGTCCAATGATGCCAACAATGATGCCAAAAGTAGGCTTGGGTAGTAAACCTAATGTGTATTACAACACTGGTCATGGCCATTTAGGTTGGACCTTATCTGCCTGTACTGCTGAAATGATTGGTGATGTGATCCAGTATGGCGAAACCACTAAAAAGGTTAGTTCGCCAGCAAGCCTAAAGTTTTCTTGAGTAAGTAATTGATAAGCGTTACTTAAAGTAACGCTTATCAATCTTCAAAAAATAACTTTGGAGCAACGAAGTGCTAGATGGTTGTTCCAAAATTCCTTTGGTTTCTAAAACCAAAGACCGAGAGACCACTTCCTTTAAATCTACGAAATTGCTCACACATTTACTTACACATCGACACTGACCACCCGCAGAGCCCCTGTTTATATGGCTCTATTATGGGCTTCTGCTCTCATAAGAAAGAAGCCCTAGGGGTCTTGTAACAAAGACCTCAATGATTTCAAGAGCTTAGTGGTCGATTAGGTGGTCAAAATTGCTTACACACCGGAGCAAAAACCGAGGTGTGTAGTAAATGCGGATTTTGTGTGGTTTTAGAAGTAAAACACCCCTCAAAAGGTGTGTAGTAAAAACAGTTTTAGGGCCCATAGCTCAGTTGGTTAGAGCAGAGGACTCATAGCGAAAGTTGTGCCTTATGCGTGGAAACTACATAAGGGATGGTGTCAAATTCGGAGAAAGCTAAAGGTAGCCAAAAGCTGCACAAGCTAACGCCGAGCCAAGCTTCAGCGTGAAAGTGCTGTTGAAGGTGTAGAGACTAGACGGCACCCACCTAAGTTCAGAAATGAATACGGTGAAGGCATAGTCCAGGGAGTAGTGAAAGCTACACAAACCGGAATCCTTTGGTCCCAGGTTCAAGTCCTGGTGGGCCCACCAGAAATGAAAATACCAACCTTCGGGTTGGTATTTTCTTGAGCGCTACTTTAAGTAACGGTGTAATTTAGTAACTAAATTGTTTTCCAACTTAAGAGTAACTAAATGGGGATGGGAAAGGTCTGCCGTAAGGAACTCCCCCTCGAATAGTCTGAAATGGTACAAAGGCCATTTGTCCAAGACGTTTATTGCCTTTTGTATCTAGCCATTCTGTTGGCTTTTCAACCAAATCAAATAT